>NZ_JACHCY010000013.1:0-156357 GCF_014200835.1 Pseudomonas sp. JAI115 | reverse complement strand
ATTTTCAGAAGTTTTCGAAGATTTCTTCAACAACTTCAACCACTTGCGCTTCCGATCTCTCGTTAGCGGGAGGCGAATTCTACAGCGTTACACGCTGCTGTCAACACCTCTTTTTCTCCGCTTTCGACCGAGAAGATCGAACCGTCAAAAGAGCCAAACATCACCGCCCTTTCAACTCCTTCCAGGCTTCGATGAACTGAAGCAAGCCGCTGCCGAAAACTGCGTAACTCATTGAATCTCAAGGAGTTTTCCGTTTCGACTGCGCCGGAAGTGGGGCGAATTATAGACCTCCTGAATCTGCCGTCAACCGTTAATTTCAGTTTTCTATCAATGCACCGAAAAAGCCTGCTTATATATAGACGCACCGTCAACAGATACGCAGCATACGGTCCATCGCCTAAAACAACGCCTTCGGATGATGCCTCACAATGACAGCCCAACTTCCTGGATCCCGGCCCTTGCCCGGCTCCCGAATACGCCCTACCCCAGCGCCCCTGCTCAATCCAGGCGAGACCGTGGTGCTGTTCGACGGCGTCTGCAAGCTATGCAACGGCTGGGCGCGTTTTCTGATTCGCCACGACAACAAACAGCGAGTGCGCCTGGCGGCAGTGCAATCGCCAGAAGGTCAGGCCTTGCTGGCATGGGCCGGTCTCCCGGTGGACGAATTCGACACTATGGCGGTGATCCGCGACCAGCATTACTGGGTGCGCTCCGATGCGTTCTTCGAAGTGATTGCACAACTGCCGGCTCGTTGGTCGCTGGTCAGGCTTCTGCGAGTTTTCCCACGAGCACTTAGAGATTGGGCCTACGACCGCGTCGCACTGAATCGCTATTGGATCTTCGGCAAGTACGACACCTGCCTGTTACCCGACCCCGATCACGAACGACGCTTTCTCAAGTCGCCAATGTGAATGCTCAGCTACATCAACTGCAGCCACTGCCCCGGCGTCATCTTCGTCACCATCATCAAGACAATCACGAACATCCCGAGAAACCCGCAAACGCCCATCCAGAACCACTGCCGATAAACAGCCCGGTAATCAGCACCAAGCCTTGCGCCACATTGCACCGCGTCCGCCGCCATCCCCAGCAAACGTTTCTGTAGCAACAGCACCGGCAGCCAAAGCGAGCCCACTATAAAGAACATAATCAGCGACATCAGCACCCAGTCCGTGGTCAAGGGCAACCCGGAAAGCCTTGTCAGCCAATAACCCGTCGCGATCTGGATGAAGCCCGCCGGCGTGGTGATCCAGGCGTCATAGCGCACGACCATCTTCGCCACATGTGCAATCACTTGCGGATTGGCCGGGCGACTGGCGGCGATCAGGTACAGATAGGAACCCATGCCGAAACCGAAGAGGAAAATCGCAGCGATGACATGCACGTACTTCACGCTCAGATAAAGCATGCTCAACGCATCCCGTCAGAGAACATCACGGACAGGCCAAGATTCTGCGGATCGTTGATCGCTGCCATGTATTCGTCGACGCTGATCTCACCAACACATGGACGAGCCCCCGGTTCGGGCAAGTAACCTCGGGCGATCTTCGCGGCCAGAGCTACGGCAGCACAACTAGGGATCTCCGGCCCCTTGTCATTCAGCGCAGTCAGTTGCGCCGTCATCGACAACGGCTGGTCGTTCAAACCGACACCCTGCACGTCTATATACATTGCACTTTTGCCATCACCGAAACGCTCAAACCATGTCCCCCAGCGATGCAACCGGGCCGCCCACACCCTGTGGTCACGCACCAGCCCTTTCCTCATCCCCAGTGCAAACAGATAATTGGCCACGCCGCCGAGCTTGAGGCCAGCGCCTGCCTTGAAACTCAACGTGTGCGCACCAAACCGGCTGGCAAAGATGTCCATGTCCGGCACATCAACATTGGCCAGCGCACGAGTGCCCAGGTTCTGCAGCTTGCGCAGGGTCAGGTCTTCCCAGCCCATCACCTCATGCACTTGACCATTGCGCAGTTGGCGGATCGGTTTGCCCGCATACGCCAGTACACCCTCGATCGTCGACAACCCCGGCATTTTCGCTGACGAGGAAATGCCGTGTTCGATCGAGTCGATGCGTTTGAAGTGATGGCGCTGCTCATCGATGATCGCCGACGACAGCGTCGGCACCGAACTGCAACCACTGAGGATGGCGACACCGGCCTCCCTCGCCCGTGCATCGAGTGTGCCGATGCCATTGACGAACGTCCGGCAGTCCGCCAGATCGCAATAATTGACGCCCGCCTCGATGCAGCTTTCGGCCACTGCATAGGATTGCCCCTGAAACGGGCCGCCCGTGTGAATCACCAGTTGAATATTCATTGCGCGCAGAGCAGCGGTGAAACCGGCGCCCATCGCATCACCACACCAGCGCTCGCAGCTCGCCCCCAACTCAGCGACCTTGCGCTCCAGCTTCTGCGGATCGCGCCCCGAGATCGCCAGTTCGACGCCCGGCATGTCGATCAGATGCCGACAAACGATACTGCCAAAGTTTCCATACCCGCCAACCACCAACACCCTGAGTGCCATCAACGCTTCCCTGAACAATTCAACAACTGCCCCGCAACTGGGCTCGGCGCAGCTTCCCTGATATCACCGGGCCAGGCAAGACAGCGTCGGTAAGAGTTAGCGCCATGCCGACCATTTCAACTTGTACGATGTCTTATCACAGAGTATTACTACGCCTCCTCAACAAAAATAAAACCACGGAGATCGCTACATGAACTCACTCCTGTCCGCCAAGCCTGAAAGCCTTGATCAAGCGAAAGGCAATACCCGCCGCAGTTTCCTGAAAAAGTCGCTCGCTGTTTCCGCCACGCTCGCCACTGTCGGCAGCGCCGCACTGCCCCGCTTCTCCGATGCCGCCGAACCCTTGAGTCAGCGCTACCCTGATCCACTGATTCATATCCTCGACGACAGTTTCCTGGAGCTACGCGTTTTCAACGCCAGTGTTGAAAAGCTCACCACCGGCATGCGCTGGGCCGAAGGACCGGTGTGGGTCGGTGATGGCCGCTATCTGTTGGTCAGCGACATCCCCAATAATCGCATCATGCGCTGGGACGAAATCACCGACTCCTTCACGGTGTACCGCGAACACTCAAACTTCTCCAACGGCATGTGCCGGGATCGACAGGGGCGTCTGATCGTTTGCGAAGGCTCCACCACCACTAGCGAAGGGCGCCGCATCACGCGCACCGAACACAATGGCACGATCATCGTGCTGGCCGACAGTTTCGACGGCAAGCCCTTCAACTCGCCCAACGACATCGTCTGCAAAAGTGATGGCTCGATCTGGTTCACCGACCCGCCATTCCAGACCGGCAACAACTACGAAGGCCACAAAGTCACCCCGACCCAACCCCACGCTGTGTACCGCATCGACGGTGAGAGCCAAAAAGTCACTCGGGTAATCGACGACCTCAACGGCCCCAACGGCCTGTGCTTTTCTCCCGATGAAAAGACCCTGTATGTCGTCGAAGGTCGCGCCAAGCCCAATCGCTTAATCTGGGCGATTACGGTGAAAGACGACGGCACCCTGGGTGAACGCCGCAAGCACATCGAAGGCTTGGACTATGCCGCGATTGACGGCATCAAGTGCGACGAAGCGGGCAACCTGTGGTGCGGCTGGGGCGGTAATGGTGATCCCAAGGCCGACCTGGAAAAACTCGACGGCGTGCGTGTTTTCAACTCGCAGGGCAAGGCCATCGGGCACATTTCGCTGCCAGAGCGCTGCCCGAACCTGTGCTTCGGCGGGCGCGAAGGCAATCGACTGTTCATGGCCAGTAGTCACTCGATCTACTCATTGTTTGTGAATACTCGCGGGACTATGTTTGCGTTGTAAAACCGACGTTGGTCTAGCGACAGTTCCGTGAGTAGCGAAACAAGATCCTGCCGCGCATCCGAGGCTGCGCGGTGACGATCCTTGTCGCTGAATTGTCGTTCGATAGCATGCCGCCCTGTATCGACGGCGCCGCCCAAGGGAGAAGTCAGAGTGCCTGGCCCTTGGCTATGCAATACGCGTTGACGAACGTTGCCGTGTGCTGCAAAGCCTGACGTATATCCGGTTTGGCGATTCCATGCCTGTTGGCAAACTGCTCGACCGCCGCGGTGTTGAAACGAGTGGTCTGGATAAAGTCCAAGGCTTCGGGTTTTGTATTCAAAAACCACGCGACCGGGGGAATACTCAGTAGCCACTTCAGCAGTCGGAGTGAAATGTGATGCTTGGGAGACTTCAAGCCCAAAGGTTTAGCCACCTGTGCCAGGAGTTCTCGCAAGTTTGGCGTTTGATCATCAAGCGCCAGCAGTTCCTCGCCCACCATGGCAGGATCAAAAGCACAAACAGCCACCAGTTCGACCAGATAATCCACGGTGACCAGTGGCAGCCAGTGCTCGGCGGTACCGGGCACTGCAGTCAGCTTGCCCTGCACCAGGTTGCGTATCAGCGCCACCAGCGGCTGACCGTCAACGATATGCCCGGTGCGGCTGTGGCCACAGACCGTCGCAGGGTGGACAACGGTCATCTCACCACCCTTGGCGGACATGACCTGCTGGGTCGCAAAATGCGCCTCCAGCTTGCTTGCCTCGTATCCACCGACACGTCGGTAGACGGCGGGCCAGTTCGTCAACTCCGGCTGACGAGGATCAATGCCGATGCGTTGCAGATGTTCATGATTGTTCAGCATGTAGCCGCCGATCATCACTAAACGGCTTTTTTGCTCAGCCGCCAACAGCGCCACACACTTTGCCCCCTCCACATTCACCGCACGAGACTGCTCCATCGAAAGCCCCCATGCGAAGTGAGCGCCCAGATGGAATATGACGCTGGCGCGCCTCAGCACCTCCTGATCAGCCAGGCTCAGCCCGAGATTGTCCTGTTCCAGATCGCCAGCCACGGCAAATACCCGGGTTGCGCACCCGCCTAAACTATCAACTTGCTCGCGCAACGCAGCCAGCCGCTCCGGGCGACGCATCAATACCCGAAGGGTGTGACCTTTTGCACTCAGGTTCGCCAGCAAATGTTGACCGATGAAGCCGGTTCCTCCCGTGACAAAGCACTCCACGCTCATTTCCCTGCTCCTTGTTGAAGGTGAGAAATCAAGCGTAAAGTATCGACCCAACTCTACAGTCAAGCGGTGTTTTCATGAAAATCGGCGAACTCGAGGCTCGCAGCGGCGCCAGCCGTCATACGTTGCGTTACTACGAGCAGATCGGCCTGATCTCACCGCTGCGGCAAACCAACAATTATCGTGTATATACCGAGCAAACCCTGCAGGATCTGGACTTTATCCAGCGCGCGCAAAGCATGGGATTTTCCTTGGGGGAAATAGGCGAGATTCTGGATGCGCAGCGCAACAAGCTGATCGACTGTGCTGACGGCGCGAAGCTGATTGAAAAGAAGATGGCCGAAATCAAACAGAAAATTGCCAACCTCCAAAGCATCCATCGGTATCTGGATGTAGAGCGTGCGACCCTCGAAGCGAGTGCTGCCAGGCAACTTGAGCTTCGACAGTTGAGCGACGCTGCCAATCATTGAGCCTAAGGCAAATGCGTGGGGAGGCTCCTGCGCAAAGTGTGCTGTGCCTACAACATCCTGCGCCAAAATGGTGTGCTGCTGGGCAAGGCGGATTATGTGCAGCACATGTTTGCGTATCTAAGGAAGTAATTGCAGCGCGAGCTTCGGGTCAATCAGGATTGACCCGGAGTTTTTGCAGAAGAAACGCCAGTGACTCCACCGCCCCGTGATAACTCTGCGTTGAACGCTGCGTATCCCATGACATGGCATCGTCCACACAGAAATCGCCAACGCATTCCATGCTCAGATCCTCATCGAGCAGTCCGAGCGGAATCCACACGTAAGGCGATTCGCGAAGTGGGTTGGGCACGGTCGAGCCGCACTGTGCGCAGAAGTCGTTTCTGTAGCCGCTGGGTTTGACCCAACTGTTGATCGAGTCCTGCCCTGCGTCCCAACGAAAGTCCCGAGCGCTGACCAGAGTAGCGAGGTTGAACCCGACACCGGTTTGTTTGCGGCACAGTGAGCAGTGGCAGCGATAGAAAAAGCGCGGTTCCACTGTGAGGGAGAAGCGTACTGCAGCGCAAAGACACTGCCCTGTTATCACGGATATCTCCTTTGGACGAGCGCTTGCGCATCCATGCTGAAGTTTCAAAACCGCATTCTAGCGATCTGCGACCGTATGACCTTGGCCCGAAATAAGAAAACTGCGCCCACAGTTTGCCATCGGTTGACTTGGCGGGCTCTTCTCAGAGCGTCCGCCAACGTCAAGATTGAAATGCCTTGCGACTCACGCCGAACGCTTTTCCATCCAGCGCCGATATTGCCGAGTGCGAAACGCCATGGCGATCTGCTGCAAAATCAGCGCGCGTAACGGTGACACCCCCGGATCAGGCTTTTTCGCCCGACTGAGTTTACCCAGCTGAAACTTCACCACCGCCATGTTCGCCAAGGCCGCAATGGCCTTGTTTTTCCAGGTGATCGGCGGCAATTGCGGGGCGTTGTCCTTGCCCTGCAGCCAGTCACGCGGCAGGTACGGATCGATGGCCAGCGCCGTGCCGATACCGACCATGTCCACGCCGCTTTGCACAACGCTTTCGGCCACCGGACGACGGCGGATGCCGCCGGTGACCATCACTGGCATTTTGGCAACGGTCTGCAGGTCCCGGGCAAACTCGACGAAATAGGCCTCGCGAGCCAGAGTTCGACCATCGCGCGCCTCACCCTGCATGGCCGGGACTTCGTAGCTGCCGCCGGACAGTTCCACCAGATCCACGCCCAGATCGTTGAGCAGCTCAACGACCTTTTTCGCGTCGTCAGCGGTGAATCCGCAGCGCTGGAAATCGGCGGAATTGAGTTTGACCGCTACGGCAAACTCTGCAGAAACCACGGCTCTGACTGCCTTGACGATCTCGACCAACAACCGCGCACGATTGTGCAGAGAGCCGCCCCACTCGTCCGTCCTTTGATTGGTCAGTGGCGAGAGAAACTGGCTCAACAGATAGCCATGAGCGGCGTGGATTTCCACCCCAGTGAAGCCGGCCTGTTCACCCAAGCGTGCGGTGCGCGCAAAACGCTGAATGACGTCCTCAATCACACTGGCGGTCATGGCGTGGGGCGTGGCGAAACGCTTTGACAGTTTGCCCAGCTCCAGCGGCACCGCTGACGGCGCCCAGGTTTTCTGCCCGAGGTTGGACTGCATCTGGCGCCCCGGATGATTGATCTGCAACCAGAACTGCGCACCGGCAGAACGGCCGATCCGCGCCCAGCGCTTGAACTTGTCGAGTTGCTGATCATCCTGCAGCACCACGCCGCCCGGCCCGGTCATGGCGCGGCCATCGACCATCACGTTGCCGGTGATGATCAGCCCGGCACCACCGTCGGCCCATGCCTGATACAGACGCATCAGTTCTGCAGAGGGCGCCTGGTCGGCGTCCGCCATGTTTTCTTCCATGGCGGCTTTGGCGATGCGGTTCTTGATGGTTGAACCGTTGGGTAAGGTCAGGGCGTCGAACACATTCATGGGGCAGTCCTCAACTGGAGATGAAGCCACCATAAGATTGAAGTCAACTTTAAGGTCAATGACTTTTTTCAAGGTCATTCAATGTTGATTTCGCTCGACCCAGGCAAGTGCGTCACCAGATCCGCGCCCAACAACCGCGCAGGTGTGTAGGCACCGCCGGGCGGACGTGTCTGCAACAGATAGCCAACCACCGCCAACGCAGCGTCGATCGTCAGGCTGTAAACGTTCGCGGTGTGCACGCGGGCGACTTTGCTTTCACCGCGCGCATTGCGCGCCTCGCCCCACACATAGGTGCCTTGGTCAGCACGTTTTGCCTGATCCGGGCCGGTCACTGTCTTGCCGATGCGCGCCTTGAGCAGCCGCTGCACAAACGACAGTCCCAGCAACGGACGAATCCAGTTGGCGAGCCTGGCGCCGCGAATCATCCCCGCCGAACCCGGTATGAACACCTCGATATTGGCGATGCCGGTGGTGTGCCAGGCGGTGGACACATCGCCTCAGGGGATGGTCATCGCCAGCTTCTCCCCGGCACCGAAATCGATACGCCGTACCCGATAGGCCAGCGGCACGGAAACAATCTTGTCGTCACGTCGGACCTTGCCACCCTGCGCCAGGCCTTCGATTGATGTCTTGGCAGTGCCGGGTGAAAAGCTCGAACGTGAATCGAAGCCCAGCGCCAGATGCGTCGCATCCGGCAGCGCGTCTTTCAGGGCGGCGGCAACGCAGTCGGTCGGGACTACATCGAAGCCGACGCCGGGGCAAATGACTGACCCCGCTGCCCGCGCCCGCTCATTTAGAGACTGCGCATGTTCGAATACGGCAATCTCGCCAGTGATGTCCAGATAGTGTGCGCCGGCTCGCAGGCAAGCCTCGATCATCGGCGCGGCGGTCGCGGAAAACGGCCCCGCGCAATGCAGAATCAAACCGTGGCCCTTGATCTGCGCCAGCAACCGCGCAGGGTCGTCCAGACCGAACACCCGGGCTTCGAGACCCAGTTCCCGGGCCAACACTTCGACCTTGTCGCGGCTACGTCCGGCCAACACCGGCCTGAGTCCACGCCTGACGGCATCGCGAGCGATCAGCTCGCCGGTATAGCCGTTGGCGCCATAAATCATCCATTTCATCGGTGTATCCGGTTGGTCTTGCTGACTCATGCCTGGCTCCTGAGTGGATTGATGACCGGCGTTATTGCCTTGCCCAATCAGCTTCAGACGCTAGCGTTAAAGTCAGGTTGAGGGTCAAGCAAAAGTCCGATGGCATCGACGCAAATTATTCGCAGCAGCGGGGTTGACCTTAAAGCGAGGTTTAAGGTGAGCATGCGCCGACCTGCTTGCTCGATGGAGCCCGGATGATGCTCAAGACCCTTGTTTCCTCTGCCCTGTTATTGATAGGTGGTGCTTTCATGACGTTTGCAAATGCTGAGTCGGCGGCGATCAAGGATCGCCAGATCCTGGTGATCATGACCAATCACGCCAGCTATCCCTCTCGAACCGATACCACCGGGTTGTGGCTGACCGAGCTGACCCACTTCACCGATGTGGTGGAAGCCGCCGGCTACACCACCGTGTTTGCCAGTCCCAAGGGTGGCGCGGTGCCTCTGGACGAACGCAGTCTGGGCTGGTTGTACATGGACAAGGCTGCGCGGGAGCATTTGCAGTCGCCTGCGTTCCGCGCGCGCCTGGCCAATACGCTGCCGATCGCCGAGGTCGATCCGTCCCGCTTCGGCGTCATCTACTTCACCGGGGGCCATGGCGTCATGTGGGACTTTCCGGACAACCCTGACCTGCGCCGTGTCGCCGAAACCATCTACAACCAGGGCGGCATCGTGTCGGCCGTGTGCCATGGCGTAGCGGGTCTGCTGGATCTGAAGGACAGCCAGGGCCAATTGATCATCAAGAACCGAAACATCACCGGCTTCTCTGACCGCGAAGAGCTGCTCTCGGGCATGAAAAATCAGGTGCCATTCTTTCTTGAGGACCGCTTGGTGAGCCAGGGCGCGCACTACCGCAAGGGCTGGCTGCCGTTCACTTCATTTGCCATTACCGATGGAAGACTGGTGACCGGCCAGAACCCTCAATCGCCCAAAGCCGTAGCTGAAGCCGTGATGGCGGTGCTCGCTGGCGACCACACAGTTCGCTGAACCTTCAAGTAGTTCCTACCCGGAGAAAGACCGATTGAAACTCGCAAGCACCGTATTGACAGGATTGCTGTTCAGCTCAATGGCCAACCATGCGTTGGCGGGGACACCTGAAATGCCCAACCCGACCGAAACCACCACAATCGATATCGCCGGCCACCCGGTGCCCGTCGTCAAGGGTGGCCTGTATGACCGCTTTCGCTCCAATCCGCCGTTGTCGGTGATTGCCGCCGAAGTCCCGGGCGTTGATTTAAGCTGGTTCAAAGGACTGGAAAAGCACAAGGTCGACATTGGCTTCGAGTCCTATTCCCCAAACTTCTACTACCAGAACAGTCGTGTCACGGCGATCTACACGGCCGACCTCGAGCGACTCCGGGCGTTGATGCCGCCCGAAATACTGGCCACCGTGCAACCGCTGCAAGTCTGGCCAGGACGTGGCTTGATCGCATTCACTGCGTACACCTACGAGCATTGCGATAACGACGCCTATAACGAAGTTGCCGTGTCGATCATCACCAACAAACCCGGCAAAGCCAACCTGGGCCCGCTCACGTTGATTGGCCAATCGATGTCAGAAGACTTCTGGGGTTATGTGCTCAAGTTGCCGGTCAATACCGAGCTGGCACGGGTGCGCGGAGTCGTCGGTTACAACCTGCCGAAATGGCTGACCGGGATTGATCGCAAAGAAAACGGGCAATCGGTGATCTATGAGATCAGCGACAGCCAGACCGGCAAACCGGACGTGTCCTTCACCGCGAAGAAGCTCGACAAACTGTCGCGCGATGAGAATATCGTCACCAGCAGTTTCACCAACCTCGATCACCAGGGCCAACTGGCCTATGGCTACGCGGTGTCGCGCCAGCTCAGCCACGGTTCCAGCCGGGACGCGGATGCCGCCACGCTGACACTGGGAGATGGCAGCCTGTCGAACTACTTGCGCGACTTGAAGCTGGGGAAAATGCTCAAGTACGAATATGTCCCTGAGTTCCAGAGTGCGCTCTATGCGCCAAAACCGCTTGCCACGCTGGTTGGCAATCGCTGAAAGCGGTAACGCCCGTCAGGCTCTGGATGTCTGACGGGCGTTTGCTTTTCTTGCCGCCGCTGCTGGCTGCTTGTCGGGCGCAGAAGCCACGCCTTCTTCGCACAGCCGTTGGATCAGCCTCTGCGCATTGTCCGCACACGCCATCCCCGCAGGTTTGCCCTCGATCCCCTTGATGACCAGCAGTAGTTGTTCCTTGTTCTGCGCCAGCCGTTGCTGCAGGACTTCGATTTCTTCGACCTTTTGCTTCAAGCCACTGAGCAACTGGTCATGCTGCCAGCCACTCGCGTTCATCGGCATCAACTGACGGATTTCCTCCAGGGAGAAACCTGCCGCCTGCGCGCCGGTGATGATATGCAACACCCACTGTGTGTCGGGGGCGTAATCGCGATAGCCATTGGCTTTGCGCGCGACCGAAGTGATCAACCCGCTCGCCTCGTAAAAACGGATACGCGATGGCGCCAGTCCGCTGATTTTTGCCAGTTCACCAATTCTCATGTCCGACTCCGCAGCACGTTAACCTTTAAGCTGACTTTAAACCTGAAGGGGTGCAACAGCCAACACAGCAAATCACGCCAACAGCTCAGTCAACCACTGCACCTGCCGTGCAACCTCTTCCAGCTTCTCCTCGGGCACAGCCTGGCGTGCCTGTTTGAAGCTGCTCAGGGTTTTCTGTTTCTGCCTTAACAAGCGCTGCCATTTGGCGATGAATGCCGGGCTGAGCGTCTGCATCAGCAACGGGCCGAAGTACAACTGTTCGGCGCTGTAGCTCAGCGGTGCGCCGCGCTCGGCGACGATGATTTCGTAGAAGAAACGGTTTTCCTGCAGCACTTCCTCATCGAGGATGCGGTAGCCGTTGTCCATCAGCCATTGGCGCAGGGGTTGCTCGCCGCCGTTGGGTTGCAGGATCAGTCGTTCGTGACCGTGCAAACGCGCCTTGCCGCTGTCGAGGATGTCGCGAATCGTCTCGCCGCCCATGCCGCAGAGGCTGATCGCGGTGATTCCGTCATCAGGTTCGATCGCCGCCAGGCCACTGGCCAGACGCACGCTGATGTGCTGCTGCAGATCGTTGTCGCGCACCGTGCGCACCGCGGCATGGAACGGCGTCAGCGCCACCTCGCCGGCCACCGCCGCAACGATGGCGCCACGGCGCATCAGGGCCACCGGCAGATAGCCGTGATCCGAGCCGATATCCGCCAACCGCGCGCCGTCCGGTACATGCGCCGCCACCCGCTCCAGTCGCATGGACAATGTGTGTTCGTTCAACTGCCGCCCTCTTCCCCAGCCATCGCCGGCGCTGCTGCCGGACAAGGGGCGCGACTCTAGCGGGCATCGGTGGCTATTTCAAATCCGGGCAAGCGCCTTACTGCGTTGGTGTGACCAGTGGCTGCAGAGGCAAGGCTTCAACGGCTCAACCACCTAGCCACTGCGTCGATTCACGCTTACCATACCCACAACTCGTATTACCGCGGCTGCTGAACCCGGTACTCACGAGGAAATGAAGCATGGAAAGAACCCGCGCCTGGAGACGTCATCAGGCCCGTAAACGCGGCAACGGCAAAGCGGCTGATCCGCTGAAGTTCAAACCGCAAAAGAACTGGAAGCTGATGTATACCCGTGCCGACAAACTGGCCAGGGCACGTCAACTGGGCATGAGCTATCCCATCCGCACCACCCGCCAATTGCTGGATCAAGTGTGACCAATCTCCTGTTCGTGTGCAGCCGCAACCAATGGCGCAGTCCGACGGCGGAAGCGATCTGGCGCCGTCGGCCCGGTTTCGAAGCCCGCTCGGCAGGCACCAGCCCCAACGCCCGCAACCCCATCGGCCCGGCGGATATCCGCTGGGCCGATGTCATCTTTGTCATGGAACGCAAGCACCTCAATCGCCTGCAAGCCGAATACGCCCGATTACTTGAACACAAGCCGATCCACACGCTGGATATTCCAGATGACTATCGCTTCATGGATCCCGAGCTGGTGGACATTCTTGAGGACGCCGTGAAGCCTTATCTCGAGCCTCGGGCTTAGTGCTCAGGCTGCCATCCTCATCACCGTACTTTCAAATTGAGTAGAAACATGAACCGCCAAAAGAAACTGCAGCAGTTGTTCAAGGAAAAGGCCAAAAAGGCCAGCGCCAAACTCGCGCCGAAAAAGCCCAAGTACATCAGCAAGGCCGACCGCGCGAAACTGGCTGCCGAAGCGGCGGCCGAACCGGTTGAGACCCGTGAGAGCTGATTCGCTGCTTCAGGCGTCGATTAAACGTGCTTTACAGATACGCCTCGATGTTCGCGATCGCCCGATCGATGTAGAGCTCTTTCTCGCCAACGGGCGTCACATAATGAAACGCGTTGCGGGTGGCCTCCACACCGGCCAGGCGGGCGATGAACCAGGCCGCCATATATTGTGAAGACAGGCATCCGCCAGCGGTGGCGACATTGCCCTTGGCCATGAACGGCTGATTGAGCACCGCCACACCGGCCTCCTCCACCCAGGGCTTGGTGATCAGATCGGTACAGGCTGGGACGTCATTGAGCAGGCCGAGCTTTGCCAGGATCAGCGTGCCCGAGCACTGGGCGCCCAAGAGCTGGCGCTGCGGATCGAACCGTAGCCGCGCCATCAGCTCGGTATCCGCCACGATATCCCGGGTCAGACTTCCGCTGCCCACCAGCACCGCGTCCGCGTCGCTCGCCTCCTCCAATGACACCTGAGCCTCGATCACCAGGCCATTCATCGAACGCACTTTTTCCGTCGGGCTGGCGATCGACACGCGCCAATCGGGCTGTTTGACCCGGTTGAGAATGCTGAACGCGATAAGCGAATCCAGTTCGTTGAAGCCTTCAAAGGTCAGGATGGCGATGTGCATGGTGAGTCTCTAAATGGGCGATGACTCATCGTAAAATCTGCCGCTTATCACAATCAAAAAATTGTCATGGGTACATTGCCATCCGACATCGACGGGCATTTGGCACCCCAGGTACTGAAAGCCCAGTCACCTCGCTCCTGCTGAAAACACTGGCCGCGCTGGCGCCGTTCTCCCCCGGGCCGCTTTATCGACAGACCACCCTGCGCTTCCACGCCGCGCAACTGGCTTCGTCGTTCGACGTACTTGGGGCAATCAGATGCTGCGGGGCATATCGATCCGAATCGCCGTTTATTGTTGCAGCCACTAGCCTCATCAAGTCAAAAGCACAAATCAGAGACCAGCATGACCGTACGCCCCGCCACCGATAGCGACCAACCAACCCTCTTTGACTTGCACCGAGCAGTCTTCCATGGACACATCGAGAAAATATGGGGCTGGGATGAGAACTGGCAACGGGACAATTTCGCAGCGGAATTCGCAGGCGCAGCCACTTCGGTTATTGAACAAGACGGCCGGATTGTTGGCTATGTGCAGATACTGGACAAAGAAGATCGAATCCATGTTCAGAACATCGCTATTTCGCCCGAGTACCAAGGCAAGGGCATTGGCTCGCGCATTCTGAAGAACCTTCAGCTGCAAGCCGCTGCCCGTCAAGTGCCGTTGCAATTGGGCGCTTTTCGCACGAACACTCTGGCGCAGAAGCTCTATGAGCGACTGGGTTTTCGCCAGACTGGCGCGACAGACACGCATATCGAAATGTCGTGGACAGGCCATGACAGACAGCAGCCGTGATCCGGATCCAACCGCGTAACAGACCTTCCCCGATTCAACCTATCCGGGTTCGAGCACTCATACATGCCTGGCATCACCTTCATGTCAGCCTGGCAACCGACCCTGTCGGCAATACCCCGTCCTTCTCAAGCGCAGTCAGTTTCGCGACAACTCGGGCACGCTCGCTTGCCGAAGTTTCTCGGTCGGTAATCGAGTAAGTCTGGCCATAGACCCATGCCCGCAACTGCTCAAGCACGGAAGGTTCAGCAGGTGTGCGAGACAGCTGCTGCAACAGATATCCGGCCTGCGTCCACTTGGGCATCAGCTCAAGCAGCGCCTGACGTCGAGAGGCGGACAGCGCTGGCCAGAGTGTTTCGAGCTGAGCGCTGAATGCTGACTTGATGACTTTCCATGGCTGCGGGCGCAGGCCGCGTACCCCGGCCTCGAACACCGGGCGTGACGGGTCCGCAATAGCCGCGATCAATAAATCAGGCCTGCCCTCTCCTTCGAGGCTCAGGACCAGTGACCGAACCTCGCCACTGTTTTGGCTGAGGGCCGCGTTCATCCACCCTTGCGGGATCGCCATGCCAAGCGACTGCGCCAACCCGAGTACGCCAAGCCAACGGGCTTTGGTAGCGGGAATCTCGCCTGCCAGTCGCGCTTGTAGTACCTGCAACGGGTCGACGCCATACTTTCTGGCGGCCCAGAGTGCAGTCGATCTTGCTGCAGACGATGGGTCGGTCAGAAAGTCTTCGATCAGTCGTGTGGGATACGTTTGCAACTCAATGGCTTGCAGAAACGACAGGCGCCTGAGAATGCTGCTGTTGCTGGCGAGTCCATAGGCGATGGCCTTCTGCGCCGATGCCAGAGGCAGCGCCATTGCCCTGCCGAGCGCAGCCCGCCGCACACTGAAATCTGCATGATGAAGGCTCGCGACAAGAAACGCCTCCAGCTCATCTGCGCGCTTTGTCTGAGCGAGTACCCTGAAAAACAACCGCGTACAGGCGCCACGGCTGGTTTCGAAGGCAGCTGTGGTTTGCGCGAGGCATTCAGGTGTTGCCAGCAGCGCTTCAAGCTTTTGGATGGTAGCGCCATGGTCTTCGCGTCGGCGCTGCTCCAGGGCAAGGATGGCGGGAGCCTTGGCGATCAGCCAAGGGCCATACTCGGGGGTCAGGTAGTCTGCGAAAGCGTCTCTGGCCGCCGCGCGTACCTGCGGCACCCAATCGTTGAGCCGCACGATAATGGACGCCAGCCGCTCGATCGACTGCGATGAGCGGATTTGCCGTAGACCGGCCTCCCGGGTGAATCCATCCCAGGACGTGACCAGCCACTTCCAGTCATGTGCTGGCAAGACTTCTGGTGGATCCACTGGATCTACTGGATCTACTGGATCTACTGGATCTACTGAGTGTTCGGTTTTTGCAGTGGTGGATGTTTTTCCGGTGAGTCTTTGCAACAAAACTTTCCACATGTAGCTGACTATCCCTGACGTCCGAACATTGGCGTGAGCCATAGCATGCCTGTCGCCGAGTTTTTTTGAAACGCATGCCCTGCTCCCCCCGAAATTTTCCGCCGCGCCCGTTTCGATCACCTAACCTCATAGCTTGTGTGATCAACGAGAACCGGCCCCTCTCATGCGCAACACATTGAAGTCATTGTTTTTTGTCGCGCTGCTCCTGCTCGCTCCGAGCGGTTCGGCGTCGTGGGCGGCGGATTTGCCGGCGCCCTCGGCGACCGCTGCGGCGCCGCTGGTGGAGGTCTCGCAAAGTGATCTGCAAGCCCTGCAACTGCGCCTCGACGGGCTGAAGCAGCAGATTTCCGCCGCCAACAACTACAACCAGCTCGAAGGCCCGCAAGACCGGGTGCAGACGTTCATTCTGGATGTCGATCGGTTGTCGGCGTCGTTGTTGCCGCAGCAGGCACAACTGGCGGTGCAACTGGGGGTGCTCGGCGCGGCGCCGGATACGCAGATTGCCGCCGAACAGGCGGAAATCGCCGCGCAACGGGCGCAGCTCAACGAGCAGAAAAACAAGGTCGATGCCACGCTCAAAAGCCTTGCCGCGCTCAAACAAAGCGCCGCCGAGCTGATCACGCAAATCGCCGGCATCCGCCGCACGCTGCTCGAAAGCGAACTGACGCTGCGCACCGACAGCATTCTGAGTCCGGCCTTCTGGTCGCCGCTGGTGGTGCCGGAGCCGGATGACCGTCAGCGCCTGAAGTTTTTCATCGATCAGGTCAGCATCACCTGGGCCACAGTCTGGGCACCGGGGCAGCGCTTTTTCACCTGTGTGCTGGTGCTGCTGGCGCTGGCTTTCTGGACGCTCGGCCGCCGACTCGCCGAGCGCGGGCTGACCTGGTTGTGCATCCATCGCATGCCGGAGGGGCGTCTGCGCCGCAGCGCGCTGGCATTCGCCTCGGCGCTGGCGACCCTTGGCACCACGGCCATCGCCCTGCATCTGCTGTTCTACGCCTGCACCCGCCACGAACCACTGACGCCCATGCTGCAGACTTTTTCCGAGGAGTTCGAAAAAGCCGTTTACGCCTGCGTCCTGATCACCGCGCTGAGCCGCGCGCTGCTGTCGACCCAGCATCCCTCGTGGCGGCTGCCGGCGATTGCCGACTCGGTGGCGCTGGCGTTGCGGCCCTATCCAAGGATTCTCGCTGCCACTCTGCTGGTGCTGGTAACGCTGGTGCAGGTCAGCAACGCCACCGGCATGAGCAGCCAGATCGTGATCGCCCAGCGTGGGGTGATTGCCATCGTGGTGATCGTGATTCTGGTGCCGCTGCTGTTGCGCGTCGGCAAAGTGCGCAAAGCGTTGCTCACCGCCAATGACCCGGAGGCCGGCAGCACGTTCGCCGGGGCGATCTACAGCATTGCCACGGTGTGCATGTGCGTGTCGGCGCTGGCTCTGCTCACCGGCTATGTGTCGCTGGCCCGCTTCGTCACCTATGAATTGGTCTGGGCCTATATCGTGCTGGCCGGGTTCTATTTGCTGGTGCAGGTGGTCAAGGATGCCTGCGAATACCTGTTCTCGCCGCGCTACTCGGCCGGCAAGACCATCAAGCAGACTCTGGGCATGGGCGACCGGCGGCTGGAGCAGATTTCGATTGTGCTGTCCGGTGCCAGCCGCGCCGGGCTGCTGTTGCTGGCGGTGATTACCCTGTTCGTCGGTGGCATCGGCACCACGTTCGGGCAACTGACCACCAATGTCATGGGCATTCTCGGCGGCGCAGGATTGCGCAAGCTGAACATCGTTCCCGCGCATCTGATCAATGCCGTGCTGGCGTTGCTGATCGGCATCTACCTGATCCGCGCTTTGCGCCGCTGGCTCGACAACGAATTCCTGCCCAAGACCGATATGGATCCGGGCATGTGCGCGTCGTTGAGCACGCTGTTTTCCAATATCGGTTATGCCACGGTCATCCTCCTGACGCTGTCGTCGCTGGGCGTGCGCTGGACCAATCTGGCGTGGATCGTCAGTGCGCTGTCGGTGGGGATCGGTTTCGGTTTGCAGGAGATCGTCAAGAACTTCGTCTCCGGGCTGATCCTGCTCACCGAACGCCCGGTGAAGGTCGGCGACCTGATCAGCATCAGCGGCGTCGAGGGCGACATCCGCCGGATCAACGTGCGCGCCACGGAAATCCAGCTCAGCGACCGCTCCATCGTGATCGTGCCCAACTCGCAACTGATCTCGCAGAACCTGCGCAACGTCACCCTCGGCGGCAGCGCCCAGGGGGTGGCAAGCCTGGAGCTGATGTTTCCGCTGGACATCGACCCGGAACAGGTCAAGGAACTGCTGCTGAACACCTACCACGAAAACGAAAACATCCTCGACAAACCGGCGTCGTACGTGCGCTTCAGCAAGCTGTCGCCGGATGGCATCACCTTGACGGTGACCGGCTACGTCGGCAGCCCGCGGATTGTGGGCGGGACCAAGAGTGACCTGCTGTTCGAAATTCTCAAGCGACTGGGGGATGCGGGGATTGCGCTGGCGAAACCAGCCGCCACGCCGTAGCAGACCACCCCCTGTGGAAGGTGACTTGCCAGCGACGGCGGTGGGTCAGTCTGAAGTGATGGCGGCTGACACGGCCCCATCGCTGGCAAGCCAGCTCCCACAGGGGTTTGCGGTTAACGCAAATGTGCCGGCCGGCCTGAAGCATTGTAGGAGTGAGCCTGCTCGCGATGGCGGTGGTTCAGTCACAGCGGGGGGTGACTGACCCGGCCCCTTCGCGAGCAGGCTCACTCCTACAGGGTTCTGCGGTGGGCGCGGAGTTGGCGACTGGCCGAGATCATTGTGGGAGCTGGCTTGCCAGCGATGGCGGTGTGTCAGTCAACGTGATGGTGGCGGGAAGAGGCTCATGCCGGCGCCCAACGCCGATGCAGCCAGCGCGCGAACGCATCCAGCGCAAAGCCCAGTACGCCGATCAGCAGTACAATCGCCATCAGTTCCGAATACGCCAGTCGATCACGCGTATCGAGGATGAAGTAGCCCAACCCGGCGCTGACGCCGAGCATCTCGCACGGCACCAGCACGATCCACAAAATGCCGATCGACAGCCGCACCCCGGTCAGCACATGGCCGAGCACGCCGGGCAGGATCACCTTGCGCAGGGTTTCCCAGCGGGTGGCGCTTAGGCTGCGACTGAGTTGCAGCCAGCGCGGGTCGAGCTGGCGCACGCCGGCCACGGTGTTGAGCAGGATCGGCCACACGGCGGCAAAGGTCAGCAGAAAGTAGATCGGCTGATCGCCAACGCCCATCAGCATCACCACCACCGGCATCCACGACAGCGGCGAAATCATCCGCAGAAACTGAAACGCCGGCGTGGTCGCCGCTTCCAGATGCCGGTAGCTGCCGATCATCAAGCCCAGTGGCACGCCGATCAACAGCGCCAGCAGCAGACCGACCAGAATCCGCTTCAGGCTGACCAGCACATGCTCGTACAGCTCCGGGCGCAGCAGCAGTTCGCCAAGGCTGGCCAGGGTTGCCTCAGGTGAAAAACGCAGTGCCAGGCTGTCGTTGCCGCCGAACACGTGTACGCCCAGCCACCACAGCAGCAACAGGCCCAACAGCCCCGCCACTCCCAACAAACCGTGTACGGTCGAAGAAGATCGCTGACGCATCAGAGGCTGAACTCCTCGCTGCGCTCGAAGCTTTCCGGCAAGCCGAAGGTCTGCATGCCGCCCACCGCCGCGATGGCATTGCGCACGAAGCGGTCGTCCACCAGATCCCTGGCGGTTTGCTGCGGATCGAGGTTGGCGAGGAAACCCTTGTCGCCCTCGATCAGCGTGTCCTTCAGACGCTTGACCAGTTCCTCGGTGTAGCTGGGAAACGGGTACGGCTGAAAGTCGATGCGCTGCTCGTCCCAATGGCTGTGCTGAATCGCGCCGCTGGCCAGATACTGCTCGCGGTCGCTGGTGGCCGGCGACAGCACCCGGTCGAGCACCGGTTGCGCGTGCGGCGTATAGCGATTGGCGCCGTCCTTGGACAGCAGCTTGGCGGCCTCGGCGCGGTTGTTGCGGGTCCAGACCTGCGCTTTTACGATGGCGTTGACCACTTTCTGCGACCACTCGGGACGGTTGTTCAGATCCTGTTCGTGCATGAACACCACGCAGCAAGCGTGATTGCGCCAGACGTCGCCGGTAAAGCGTTGCACGCGGCCAACCTTGAGTTCCTCGGCCAGCGCATTGAACGGCTCGGCGACGATGTAGCCGGCAATGCGTTTGCTCGCCAGGGCCGGCGGCATGTCCGACGGCGGCAGCACCAGCAGATTGACCTCGTTCGGCGCCAGCGCGGCGCTCGCCGATTTGCTCACCGGCACCAGACCGTGGTCGCGGAACAGCTGTTGCACCACCACGTTATGGATCGAATACCAGAACGGAATCGCCACTGATTGCCCACCGAGTTGTTTGACCTCGGTGATGCCCGGCGCCACGGTCAGGCCCGAGCCGCCGACGTGGTTCCACGCCACGACCTTGGCCGGCACCTTGCTGCCGTAACGCGCCCACACGGTCATCGGCGACAACAGGTGAATCACGTTGACCTGCCCGGAAATGAACGCCTCGATCACCTGCGCCCAACTGCGCAGCAGCACCGGGCGTTCGGCCTGAATCCCTTCGGCTTCGAACAGGCCATTGTTGTGCGCGACCAGCAACGGCGTGGCGTCGGTGATCGGCAGATAACCGATGCGCACCGGCGCGTTCGGCTCGGACGCGGCGCGGGCGTTGAGGCTGTTGAGCAGCGGCAACGCGCCGCCAGCGGTCAGCAGCGCGCTGAGTTTGAGGAAGTCACGACGTGTGTGAGTGAAGTCGTCCAGGCACATGGTCAATCTCCGACGTAGCGGGCACAGGTTGAATGAGGGGGTTGCGGCTCGCCCGCCGAAGGGTTTTGAGGATGTCGATGCGCAGCGCGCCCAGTTCCTCGACCAGCTCGGCACGCGGCTGAGGCAGGTCGATGCGCCACTCGCCGAGGATGTGCGCCGGGCTGTTACCCAGTAGCAGAATCCGCTCGGAAAGCAGCAGGGCTTCGTCGATGTCGTGGGTGATCAACACGGCTGCGGTGTGGTGCTCGGCAATCAGTTGCAGGAGCAACTGCTGCATGTCGGCGCGGGTGATTTCATCCAGCGCGCCGAACGGTTCATCGAGCAACAGCACCTGGGGCTGCCGTGCCAGACACCGCGCCAGCGCGGTGCGCTGGGCCATGCCGCCGGACAGCTGCGCCGGGTGCTGCAACCGCGCGTGTTCGAGGCCGACCGCAGCGATGGCGTGGTCGATCCGCGCCTTGCGCTGCTCGGCCGTCAGGTGCGGCTGGCGGGCGAAGTCGAGGCCGAAGGCGACGTTCTTTTCCAGGGTCAGCCACGGCAACAGGCTCGGATCCTGAAACGCCACCGCGACCCGTGGATGCGCGCCGGTCAGCGGCTCGCCAAGCAGGCTCACCCGGCCCTGTTGCGGCGCCTGCAACCCGGCCAGCACCCGTAGCAGGCTGGACTTGCCGACACCGCTGGGGCCGAGAATGGTCACCACTTCACCGGACTGCAATTGCAGGTCGAAGTGTTCCAGCACGGTGTGCCAGCCCTGCTCCCGTGGGTAGCCGAGGCTGATGCCCTGCGCCTCCAGCACCGGCGCCGTCATGCCGTCGCATCCCGTTTCTGCCGCTGCAATTCGGCGCGCAATTGCACCAGGCTCGGAGTGACAATCGGCACGAACGCCGACTCACGCCAGCGCCGGGCGAAACCACTGCCGTGCTCGGTCAGATAGGCCTTGCCGCCGCTGGATTGCAGTTCCAGTTGCACGGCGTTGGCGGCGGATTCGGCCAGCGCGATGCGGATCTGGAACAAGGCGCCCGGCTGGGTCAGGAAACGTCCATCGTGCAGACCCTGCTTGAGCGCATCGACGCTCTGCGCCAATTGCTCGCGTTGTTCCTGCAACGGCTCCAGCAGAATCGAACGGCCGTCCTGCAAATGTCCTTCGACCTCGGCCAGCGCCCGTCGCGCCAGACCAATCGCCATGCCGCACTGCAAGCCGAGGAACGCCGGGCGCACCGCTGGCAGAAACTTGCGCGCATCTTCATGCAGCAGCCATTCCCGTCCGACCGCCACTTGCGCGAAATCGATCGCAGCCGTATTGCTCGATTGCAGCCCCATCAGTTGCAGATCGGCGGAACGTTGTACGCCGGCAGCGTCATCGGCGATCGCCAGCACGAACGGCGAACCACCCTCCTCGTGCTCGATCGCCGCCGCCACCACGAAACCGCTTTGGCGCAGATTGGTCACCCAGTGCAGGCGCCCGTTCAAGGTCCAGCCTTCTGCGGTGTGGGCGGCACGCACTTGCAGGGCCTCGATGCCCGACAGGTATTTCATCGCGTTGGACAAACCGGTAGCCCCGGCCAGCTCTCCGCGGAGCAACGCCGGCAGCAGTTTTTCCCTCAGCGCCGCGTTGGGGCTGTGCAACAGATATTCGATGAAGGCCCGCTGGCCCCAGAACACAAACGCCGCCGCCAATGAATGGCTGGCGACGGCAGCCAGGGTTTCCACGGCATCACTGACGTGACCACCGCTGCCGCCCAGCGCCGGGCTGATGCCGACCCGTAGCACGCCGGCCTGCGCCAGTTGCGTCAGCACCTGTTGTGGATCGCCGTCGCCCGCATCCAGGGCCTGGGCGTTGTGTTCCAGCCATTGCGTCAATGCCTGATTGAGCATGTCGTTTCTCTCCTTGTACGCAGCCGCATCAACCATAGACGATGCGGCCTGAAGCGCTGGCCGATTACGCGCGATACGGCGCCAGCTCGGGGTTGAGCGGCGTGTCGGCGAACACGTTGGCGAAGTTGCACAGGGTCGCCAGGCTGATGCCGAGGATCACTTCCAGCGCATTGCCTTCGGTGTAGCCGGCAGCCTTGAATTGGTTGAAGGTCTGGTCGCTGACCTTGCCCCGGGTGGCAATCACTTCGCGGGCAAACGCGGCCAGGGTTTCCAGTTTTTCCACGGGCACGGTGGCTTTCTCACGCAGCGCACTGACCACTTCCGGCGGCAGTTTGGCCTTATTCAGCGCCACGGCGGTATGACCTGCGACACAGAAATCGCAACCATGGTTGGTGGCCGCAATCAGTTGCACCACTTCGCGCTCGGCAAGGCTGAGTTCGGACTTGCCATTGAGCGCCGATACCGTAACGTAGGTTTCCAGCGCGGCCGGGGCATTGGCCAGCACGGCCAGCAGGTTCGGAATGAATCCGGAGTTCTTCTGAGCGTTTTCCAGAAACGGTCTGGCGGCTTCGGGAGCGCTTTGCACGGTGTGTAGAGTAAGGCGCGACATGGAGTGGAGTCCTGTTGTTGAGTGTCCGGCCAGTCTGTTGGTTATAAAAATTTCGATCCATATTCTAAAGTAGCGATTACTTGCTCCTGAGTGTTTCCATTAGATGATTTCGTCCAGCCCCCTGGTTGATTGGTTATTAGAAAGCCTCGAACTCGATGCCAGCCTGTTTCACGTCGGGCGCTATTGCGGTGGCTGGCATGCAAGTACGCACGGACTGGCGCGCGCCAGTTTTCACTTGATCGTGCAGGGCCGCTGCTGGCTGCACATTGACGGGCAGGAGCAGTCGATAGTGTTGAGCGCGGGAGATGCGGTATTTCTGCTGCGCGATCTGAACTACCGCCTCTCCAGCGCCGAAGAGCCGGCCCTCGCCCAAACACTGCCGCGCAGGGCCATGACCGCGCTCGACAGTCAGGCACAGGATGGCGTCGGGCTGGTCTGCGGGTTCTTTCATTTCAAGTCCGGGCTGTCGTCGCTGATCATCGAAGGCCTGCCGGACTGGATCATCCTGCGCGCGGGCGATCCTTCTTCGAGCGCGGCGCGAGCCTTGTTCGAGTTGATCCTGCGAGAGTGCGAACGCCTGCCGGCGCCCTCCTCGGCGCTGCTCGAACGCTTGAGTCATCTGCTGTTTTTGTATGTGTTGCGCCAACAGATGGCCGACAACCAGAGCCTCGGCGGCCTCGTGGCTTTGGCGCGCAATCCGCAGTTCGCGCCGTTGCTGGACCAGTTGATCGAACAACCGCAATTGCCGTGGTCGCTGGAGAGCATGGCGGCGAGTATCGGCCTGTCGCGCTCGGCGTTTTTCAAACGCTTCAACGAACTGGCCGGGCAATCGCCGGGGCAGGTATTGCTGGCGTTGCGCATTCGGCATGCCTGCCAGTTGCTGCGGGCCAATCACACGGTGGAACAGGTGTGCGCGGCGGTGGGCTATCAGTCGATTGCTGCGTTTACCCGGGCGTTCGCCAAGTCGGTGGGAGTGCAACCGGGGGCGTATCGCAAGCAGCATGAGGGGCGCTGAGCGACGCGTTAATATGCCGTCGCTGCTGGAAAGCACCCAGAGAAACTGTGGGAGCGAGCTTGCTCGCGAAAGCGCCGGCACAGGCAAAATCTCCAGCGACTGATACACCGCTTTCGCGGGCAAGCCCGCTCCCACAGTGGATGGTGTCGATCAGCGGAGCTGTGTACACCGCAAAAACCTGTGGGAGCTGGCTTGCCAGCGATGGCGTTGGTACATCCAACATCTTCGTTGACTGAACCGGCGCTTTCGCGGGCAAGCCCGGCTCCCACAGGGGAGATGTGTGGATCAAGGGATTTATGCACGCCACGAGACCTGTGGGAGCCGGGCTTGCCCGCGAAGGCGGCGGTACATTTGGCATCCTGGCTTGGTTCGTTCCTTATTCCACTAATCAACCACAAAACCATTTTTTAATCTTTTATCGCTATTAACCTCGCCCTCTATAATTGCGCCCCTGTACTCAACTCATAAAAAGGGATGCTTCATGCAAAGACGCCTGTTACTGGCCGCACTGTTCGTCACTGTCGCCGGTTGTGCCAGCTCGCCGCCTGCCGCCGTTCACACCCATGACCCCACCAGTTCAACCCTGCAAGGCGATGCCACACGTCCAGCGCAGGCGCAGTGGATTCGCACCGAGCTGTACTTCTCGGTGGGCACGGTGGATGGCAAGGAAGGCGCGATCAGCCCGGCGCGCTGGCGCGAGTTTCTCGACAAGGAAGTGACGTCGCGGTTTGCCGACGGTTTCACCGTGTTCGATGCCTATGGGCAGTGGCGTGATCATGGGGCGCAGGAGCCGGAGCGGTTGAGCACCAAAGTCATCGTGATCCTGCACGAAAACAATCCGCAGAACGCCGGCAACATCGAGGCAATTCGACTGGCGTACAAACGCATTACCGGGGACTTGTCGGTACTGCGTCTGTCGCAACCGGCCGACGTTTCGTTTTAATCGCTGATCTGCCCCAGAGCTTGCCGAGGCGTCGACGCCACGCGGCTCAACCCCGCCAACAGCAGCGCGCCCACCAGCAACACGCCCATCCCCAGAAACGCGCCCCACCCCACCACCGTCACGCTCGAATAGAGCATGTACAGGCACAGGCCAAAAAACAGCAGCGGCACCAGCGGATACCACGGCACCCTCACCGGCCTCGGCACCTCGGGAAAGCGCCGCCGCAGAATGATCAGCGCCAGACTGCTGAAGCTCAGAAACAGCCAGTACACCGGGGTCAGGTACTCGACCATGGTGTTGAAGCCGCTCTGGGTGCAACTGCCGAACAGCACCAGCAACAATGCCACCGCGCCCTCCGCCAGCAAGGCCTTGCGCGGCACACCGTCGCGTTCGTGCCACTCGCCGAAGCGACGCAACTGCGGCACATCGCGGGCCGCGGCATAGGTGGTGCGGGCGCCAACCAGCAAGGTCGAGTTGATGCTGGCGATGGCCGCGATGCCCACCATCAGCAGAATCAGCAGCACTCCCGGCGCACCGAATGCACGGTTCAACAGTTCCACCGCCGGTGCGTTGCTCGCCGCCAGTCCAGCGAATCCCAGTCCTCGCACAAACGCCCAGTTCAGTGCCAGATAGATCGCCATCAACACCGTCAGCGCACCGAGCATGGCGATGAAAATCCCTCGCCGTCCATCGCGCACTTCCGCCGACAAGGTCGCCGCATCGCTCCAGCCGCCGAACGCCAGAAACACGAAAATCATCGCCGCCGAAAACCCGGCCATACCGGTGTTTTCCGGCGCAACCGAAACGCTCGCTGGCGCTGCTTCAATCCCCTGCCACGCCAGCCACACCCCGGCGCTGGCGATGCTCAGAAAGCCCAGCGCCAACAAGCCAACCAACAAGGTCTGGGTGATGAAACCGATGTGCTTGCCGGTCAGATTGAGCAGCACCATCGCGGCGATCACCCCGCCAGCAAACAGCCCCAAGCCGTACCGACCGAGCGGCACCACGGCATTGACGTAGTCGGCAAACATGAACGCCGACAAGGCGATCCAGCCGGTGTGCATCACCGAAAAACGCGACCAGGCGAACAGGAAACCCATGCGCTCGCCATAGGCCGTGCGCAGAAAGTGATAGTCGCCGCCAGGATGTGGAAATGCCGTGGCCATTTCGGCAAAGCACAACGCCCCGGCCATCGACGCCAGACCGCCGAGCACCCAGACCCAGTAGAAATATGCCGGCCCGACGTTCAGCGCCACGGTCGGCGCGGTCTTGAGGATGTCGGTGGTGATCACCATGCCCAACGTGATCAGCAACGCCTGCATTACCGGCAGGTGACGCTTGGGACCGTTGGAGTTATTCATGCAGAGTTCCGCAAAAAATCCGCCGTCCGTGGCGGTTCGGCTCAGAAGCCGTAAGTGGCGCTGGCGTAGTAGTAAGCGCCATTAGTGCCAATCGGCGACAGCACGTCATACGGCAGGTTGCCGCCATAGTTGATCGCCGAGCCGGAGCGCTCCGGGTAGTTGTCGGTGAGGTTGTTGCCGCCCAGGGCGACGCTGAATTTCGGGGTGAATTTGTAGGTCACCTCGGCATCCAGTTGCCACACCGCGCCGTAGGTCTGCTCCGGTTGCGAATCGCCGAAGTCGAATACGCGGGTGGTCTCGCCCTGACGGGTCAGACGCCCGAGCAGGCCCCAGTGTTCGCTGGCCCAGTTGGCGGAAAACACGAAACGATCCTTGGGCGCAGCGTCAGTCAGGGTGTTGGTTTCCTCAACGCCGACCAGTGCATCGTTGCCGATCCCCAGTGCCGTCAGTTGCGAGGGTGTGCCTTTGGTGCTGGTGACTTTGGTGTGGTTGTAGGTGTACGCGGTGGTCAGGCCCAGTTGCCCTTCATACAGTGGCTGATGATAGTTGAGCACCAGTTCGGCGCCGTGGGTGCTGGTGTCGGCGGCATTGGTGAAGAAGTTGACGTCGTGCACCCCGGCCACGCCGAAGTTGTCGTTGATGTATTGCTCCATGGCGTCGCTGCCGATGCGCTGCGACAGGGTGATGCGGTCCTTGACGTCGATGCGGAACACATCGAGCGAAGCGTCGAAGCGTTCGTTGAGCTGGAAGGTCAGGCCGAGACTGAAGTTCTTCGAGGTCTCCGGATCGAGCTTCTCGGCTCCCAGCGCGCGGGCGATCGGGTCGTTGACCGAGAGCACACGAATATCGGTGAGCGTGCCGCCTTCGCCGAAGTTGCTGGTGGTGTTCTGGAAACCGCTCTGCGCCAGCGACGGCGCGCGGAAGTTGTTCGACACCGCACCGCGCAACGCCCACTGTTCGGTCAATTTGTAGCGACCACTGAGCTTGCCGGTGAGTTTGCTGCCGGCATCGTCGTAATGTTCCCAACGCGTGGCGGCGTCGACGAAGAAGCGCTCGGTGAGATCGCCCGACAACTCGGCGTAGGTCGCAAACACGTTGCGGTCCAGGTCCGATTCTTCGCTGGGGCGCAGACCGTTGGCACCGTCAGCGCCGGAGCCAATGTAGGAGGCCTCGTCACCGGCGTAGGTCAGGTAGTTTTCGTAGCGGTATTCACCGCCCAACGCCAGCACGAACGAGCGTCCGCCCAAGCGCAGCTCGCGACTGAAATCGAGGTTGGTGGTGGTCTGGCGCAGCTCGTAATCGCCGGTGTCGAACTGGGTCGGCGAGTCCTCGCCAAGGCTGACGTTAAGGGTACGACGGGTGGATCCGTCGAAGCGGTTACGACCATGGGTGACGCTGCTGTCGAAGTCCCAGTCTTCGCCGATCATGCCTTTGAAACCGGCGGTGGCGGAGACGTCCTTGTTGTCGCCCAGCGACTGCGGCAGGTAGCCGTTGGGGTAGAACTGCGGCTGCTCGTAGGGGTAGCGATAGAATTCGGCGCCCGTGGTGTGGCGCTGGTTGTAGGTGCCGAAGCTGTAGGCCTTGCCACCGGCCAGCGGCAGTTCGCTGTTGAACCACAGGTTGACGTCGCGCGCCAGGCCGTCGCCCATCACGTAGTTGCGCTGGTCCGGGGTATCGGCAAAACCGTCGAAACCGGCGCGGTTGGTCGGGTTGCGATTTTTGTACTCGGTGCCGCCGCGAATGAACCCGCCCTCTTCACCCAGACGCGTGCCGATCTTGGCGGTGGTCACGCTGTTCTGGCCGTCGGTGGTGGTTCTACCGATGGCGTCCTGATGGGTGTGAAAAGCGCCATAGCTGGTGGACACTTCACCGCCTTCGGGGGCGTCGTCGAGGATGATGTTGATCACCCCGGCAATCGCGTCGGAACCGTACTGCGCCCCGGCGCCATCGCGCAGCACTTCGATGCGTTTGATCGCGCTGATGGGAATCGAGTTGAAGTCCACCGGCGCCGTGCCGCGACCGATTTTCGACGAGTCGTTGACCACCGCTGAAGTGTGACGACGCTTGCCGTTGACCAGCACCAGCACCTGATCCGGGCTCATGCCGCGCAGCTGTGCGGCGCGCACGTGGTCGGCGCCACCGGAGTTGGACTGACGCGGCATGCTGAACGATGGCAGCAACGTCTGCAGCGCCTGGCCCAATTCACCGTCGGCCGCGCCGGTGGACTTGAGATCGGCGGCGGTCAACACGTCAACCGGCACTGGAGAATCCAGAACCGTGCGAGCAGTGCCACGGGTGCCAGTGACCAGCACGGTACCCAGCCGTGTGTCATCGTCAACGCGGGTGGAAGTGTCTTCGGCTTGCGCCGGAACTTGCCAGATCGCACCGACCACCGCGATGGCCAGTAATGAACGGGAACGCTGATACATGGGACAGCTCCTTTATCGCAGCTAATACCCGGCCGTTGCCGACAATAAAGGGTCGGCAATCAATGCACGGCAATGTCTGCTGTAGTTTTAGAAAGCAGGAAGGTGGTGAAGGCTGGTTAAACGTATTGAGTTGGTTAAGCGCAGAATCCCCAAAGTTAGTTATTTCCCCTTGAGCACCGATGCTAGACGGGTGGAGGCCCGCCGTAAAAGAACCAATAACACTTAGGTTAGATCGGGCGGATTATTTGTTTTTAGAGCAACACAAGTGTTGCTGGGCAAACACTTAAACCCTAACTAACACCCACTAATTCAAGATCAGCCAAAGATCTTTTGTAGGAGTGAGCCTGCTCGCGATAGCGGTGTATCAGCCACTGAAGAAGTTTAATGTTTTACCCTCATCGCGAGCAGGCTCACTACTACAGTTGTTATTGGAGTGAACTGACTTTTTACTCCCGGCTGAAATCCAGTGTGGGAGCGAGCCGGCTCGCGAAAGCGGTGTATCAGTCAATGCAGATGTTGGCTGCAATGGCCCCTTCGCGAGCAGGCTCGCTCCCACAGTTGTTATTGGAGTGAATTGACTTTTTACTCCCGACTGAAATCCAGTGTGGGAGCGAGCCTGCTCGCGAAAGCGGTGTATCAGCCAATGCAGATGTTGGCTGGAATGGCCCCTTCGCGAGCAAGCTCGCTCCCACAGTTTTTATTGGAGTGAATTGACTTTTTACTCCCGACTGAAATCCAGTGTGGGAGCGAGCCTGCTCGCGAAGGCGGTGTATCAGTCAATGCAGATGTTGGCTGCAATGGCCCCTTCGCGAGCAAGCTCGCTCCCACAGTTGTTATTGGAGTGAGCTGACTTTTTACTCCCGGCTGAAATCCAGTGTGGGAGCGAGCTTGCTCGCGAAAGCGGTGTATCAGTCAATGCAGATGTTGGCTGCAATGGCCTCTTCGCGAGCAAGCTCGCTCCCACAGTTTTTATTGGGGTGAACAGAGTTTTTGCATGCGCTAAAGATTCTTTTGTAGGAGTGAGCCTGCTCGCGATTGCGGTTTATCAGTCAACGCAGATGTTGATTGAAATGGCCCCTTCGCGAGCAGGCTCACTCCTACAGGGATCGGTGAAAGATTCAGGACTTTCAGTTCGCCACAGGAATCCACTCGGCCCGCGCCACATTGGCGGTATCGCCGAACGCCGGGAGTTTCTGCGCCAGGTCGCGGACGTTTTTCACGTCCAGATCGAGCAACTGTTGGCGTGTGATCAGGGTCGGTGGCACCAACACCTGATGTCCCGGATTTTCGCCGGCAATCAACATCGCCAGACTGCGCACGCTGATCGCCCCCGCCACTTGCGGATTGACCGCTGCGGTCGCCGCCCAGGCGCTGTCCGGTTCTTTCATGATCTGGATGTCGGCGGTGGAGATGTCGGCGCTGTAGATCTTCACCTTGCGCCCCAGCCCGGCCTCGTCGACGGCGATCTTCGCGCCTTTGGCAAACTCGTCGAACGGCGCGAAGATCACGCTGATATCCGGATTGGCGCGCAACACCGCGCTGGCCTGATCCGCCACCGAGTTGGCAATCGGCGGGTTGAGCGTGCCGAAACGCGCCTTCTCGATGATGCCCGGATTGGCCTTTTTCACCTGACTCCAGATCTCGTCGCGGCGCTCCATCGGGGTGAAGCCGCTGATGTACACGTAACCGGCATCGAACCGCGTGCCGTTGTCCTTCACCGCCTGATCCAGCGCCAGTCGCGCCAGTGCATGGTGATCCTGCTCGACCTGAGTCACTTGCGGGCTGTTCAGATCGACGTCGAACGCCACCACCTTGATGCCTTTGGCGATCGCCCGGTCAATCGGTCCCTTGAGGGTTTCCGCCAGGCCCAGTTGCACGATGATCCCGTCGACGCCGAGGTCGATTGCCTGATCGATCATCTCGCCCTGACTCGCCGCTTGCTGGCGCGCATCGAACACCCGCAGATTGGCCCCCAGCGCCTCGGTCTGTTTCTCCACGCCGCGCAGGTACGCCTCGGGAAAGTCCCCGGAAAACAGATAGCCGACCAGCGCGATCTGCACCTGACCTTTATCGAACGGCGCCGGAGCACCTGGCAATGCCTTGGCCTGAGCACTCAAAGCCAATGCCGAGAGCACCGCGCCGGCGAGGCAATGGCGTGCGAACTGCTTGATTGAACCGTGCATACATCTTCCTTGCAGCGACAAATGAACCGGCTCAGCGCGCCCGATGCGCGAGGCCGAAGGTGAACATCAGGGCCAGCACCAGCACCAGTCCCTTGACGAAATCCTGCGCGTAGTACGGCGCGTTGAGCATGGTCAGGCCATTGAGCAGCGACGCCACCAACAGTGCGCCGACCAACGTGCCGAACGCATTGGGCTTCTTCGCGCCGAGCACGGCAAAACCGATCAGCGCCGCGCCGAGGGCGTCGAGCACCAGACCGTTGCCGGAGCTGACATCACCCCGACCCAGGCGCGCCGCCAACAGCAACCCGCCGAGTGAGGCGAGCAACGCCGAGAGCACGTACGCGAGCAACTTGAAGCGTTGCACTTGCGCGCCTGCCAATCGCGCCGCCTGCTCGTTACCGCCAATCGCATAAAACAATCGGCCGATGCGCGTGCGCTCAAGAAACAGCCACACCGCCAGTGCCACCAGCGCCGTGATCAACACCGGCACCGGCACCACGTCCCACAAGCGTCCGCGGCCGAGGGCAAGAAACGCCGCACTGAAGGTGCCTTCGGTTTCCACGCCACTGGGCAAGGTCATGCCCACCGCAATCGAGCGTCCGCCCGTGGGAATCAGTTGCGCGCCGATCACCAGAAACATGCTGCCCAGCGTCGCGAGAATGTCCGGCACCCGCAGCTTGACGATCAGCCAGCCATTGAGCAGCCCGACCAGTGCGCCACCGGCCAGACTGATCAGCACCGCCGGCACCGCGCCCCAGCCGAGCACCACCATCACGTAACTGGCGATCATCAGACTCATCGCTGCCACCGCCCCAATCGACAGATCAAGTCCGCCGACGGCCATGGTCAGCGTCACGCCAAGGGCCAGCAGCGCGACGATCGACACCGACTGCAAGATGCTGAACAGATTGCCGACGCGCAAAAACGCCGGCTCCGCGACACTGAAAAACACCACGATCAGCGCCAGCAGCCACAACAGGCCGTAGCGGATCAGCGCTTGCAGCAGGCGCTCGGCGGGTGCCGTAGCGGCAGACAACAATGAACTCGAATCAGGCACTCGCTCTGCTCCTTGGCGTGGCGTGAAAGGGATTTTCGCTAGCGTCGCTGCCGGCCAGCGCGGCGACCAGAGTCGCGCGTTCAAGGCCGGCGCGCGGGTGTTCGGCGACCACCGCGTGATCGCGCACCAACAGAATCCGGTCGGCGATTTCCAGGGCTTCATCGACATCGGCGCAAATCACCAGGGTCGCGCGGCCGCCGGCACTGTCGCGCAGCAGTTGGCCGATCTCGCGGCGGGCGCGCACGTCGACGCCCTGAAACGGCTCGTCGAGGATCAACACCCGCCCTTCTCCGAGCAGCCAGCGGCCAAGCACGACCTTCTGTTGATTGCCGCCGGACAGCGCACTCATCGGCACCTCGATGCCGGCGGTCTTGATCCCCAGCGCCGCGACTTGCGCCTCGACCGCTGCGGCTTCGGCGCGGTTGCGAATGAAACCGGCACGGGTGAAGCGCTCCAGAAACGGCAGCGTCAGGGTGCGGCGCAGGGAAAAGTCGGGCACCAACGATTGACTGGCGCGATCCTCCGCCGCGAGAAACACACCGCTGTGGATCGCGTCCCTTGGCGAACCCGGCAGCCAGTCCATGCCGTCCAGTTGCAGGCTGCCAGCCACGGCTTTGCGCAAGCCGAACAGCACTTCGGCGATCTCGCTTTTGCCGGCGCCGAGCAGTCCGGTCAGTACCACCACTTCGCCTTGGTGCAGGTCGAAATCGAAGCGTCTGGAGCGCGGCAAAATCTGTAGATCTCGCGCACCCAATACTTTTTGCCCCAGGGTGCCGGGCGTGTAGACATGCGCGTCCAGCGCCTGCCCGAGCATGGCGTGCACCGCTTCCGGCAACTGCCGCGCACTGAACTCTCCGGCCAGTCGCCCATCGCGCAGGACAATGGCGCGATCCGCCACCCGTTGCAGATCGGACAAGCGATGGGAGATGTACAGAATCGCCACGCCGCGGCTGCGCAAGATATCGATCAGATCAAACAGACGCTGCGCTTCGGCATCCGACAACGCCGCCGTTGGCTCATCGAGAATCAGCAGACGCGGCTGCAAGGCAAAGGCCCGCGCCAGCACCACCAACTGCCGTTCGGCCTGGCCAAGGTGTTCAATCGGTTGCTCCAGCGGCAACACCAGACCCAGCCCGGCGGCGATGCTCGCAGCGTGCTCCAGCAAGCGTTGGCGATTGAGCCAGAAGTCCGCGTCGGGCCGGCACAGTTCATCGAGCAGCAGGTTCTCCGCCACGCTCAAACCGGGCGCAATGCCCTCGTTGATCTGCTGATGCACCGCGATAATCCCGACCCGACGTGCCGACAGCGGCGAGCTGAATTGCCGGGGCTGACCGTCGATGTAAATCTCGCCGCTATCGGCGCACTGGCTGCCGGCGAGAATCTTCACCAGCGTCGATTTGCCGGCACCGTTGGCACCGAGCAACGCCACCACTTCGGCGGGATGAATCTGCAGGCTGACGCGATCCAGTGCGCGGTTCGAGCCGAAGGTTTTGCTTAGTTCACGCACCTGAATCAGCGGCGCGCGGGCCACGACGACACTCATAAAATTCCTTAACGTCGATGGGCCAGCGAACGCACCAGCCGGTCGCCCAGGCTCTGCACGCCCTGCACCAGAATGACCAGCACCACCACGGTGGCGACCATCACTTCATTGTTGAAACGCTGATAGCCGTAACGGATCGCCAGATCACCGAGGCCGCCACCGCCAATCACCCCGGCCATGGATGAAAAACCGATCAGCATCACCAGCGTCAGAGTGATCCCCGCCAGCAACGCGGGCAGCGCTTCGGGCAACAGCACTTTGCAAATCACATGACGGATATCGCCACCCATGGCGAGGATCGCTTCGATTCGGCCCTTGTCGACTTCATCCAGCGCGTTCTCGACGATCCGCGCAAAAAACGGAAACGCGCCGATGGTGATCGGCACTACCGCAGCGGTGCTGCCGAGGGTGGTGCCGACCACCAGTCGGGTCAGCGGAATCAGTGCAATCAACATCACCACAAACGGCAGCGAGCGCCCCAGATTGACCAGCGAACCCAGCGCGGCATTGAGCCGTGGCAGCGGCCACAGTCCGTCTCGGCGACTGACAAACAGCAACACCCCGAGCGGCAAACCGATCAGCAGCGTGAACAGCCCGGCAAGCAAGACCATGTACAGGGTTTCGCCGGTGGCGTTGAACAGCAGTTGCAGGATTTCATCCCAGTTGATCGTGCGGTTCATGACTGGGCCGCCCGCACGCCGTATTGCTTGAGGAAGCTGAGCCCGGGAATGTCGTGGCCCAGCGGCAGGCCGCAGGTCGGACGCAACGAAATGCCGAGACTCGATTGCGCATCGGCGAGCAAACGCGGCACCGGGCCGGACTCGACCAGGCGCCCGTCCGCCATCAACGCCGCGTGATCGCAGATCGACTTGACCACCTCCAGCTCATGGGTGATCAGCACTATGGTCACGCCCAGTTGCCGATTGATGTCGCGCAGCAGCTCAAGAATCGACGCCGTGGTTTGCGGATCCAGCGCACTGGTGGCTTCGTCCGACAGCAGATACGCAGGCTCGGCAGCCAGCGCGCGGGCGATCCCCACCCGTTGTTTTTGCCCACCGGACAACTGCGAGGGAAAGGCTTGCGCCTTGTCCGTCAAACCGACCAGTTCCAGCAGTTCGCGCACCCGCACATGGCGCCACGGTTTGCCGACGTTGGCGATTTCCAGCGGCACGGCGATGTTGTCGAAGACGGTACGCGAGTGCAGCAGATTGAAGCCCTGGAAAATCATGCCGATGCGCTGCCGCTGGCGGCGCAGGTCGCTGGGCGACAAGGTCAGCAGGTCCACGCCGTCGATGAGAATTTGCCCGCTGTCCGGGCGTTCGAGCAGATTGAGACAACGCAACAGGGTCGACTTGCCCGCCCCGCTGCGCCCGAGAATGCCGTAGATCGCGCCGTCGGGAATACTCAGCGACACCTGATCCAGTGCTGGTGCCGGCGCCGACGGGTAGGTCTTGCTCAACTGCTCGACGACGATCATGGCTTGCCATCCTCCACCGGAATCACCGAACCCTTGAAGTTATCGGTGATGTATTTCGCCACTTGCGGCGAGGTCAGGTCTTTGGCCAGTTGCGCAATGCGCGGATCGTTCTGCAGTGTCGGCGTGGTCACCAGAATGTTGGCGTACGGATTGTGCTCGGCCTTTTCCAGCCCCAGCGCATCCTGGGCCGGCACCAGTCCGGCTTCCAGCGCGTAGTTGCCGTTGATCACCGCAAGGTCGACGTCGTCCAGGGCCCGAGGAATTTGCGGCGATTCGATTTCGAGGATCTTCAGCTGTTTCGGGTTCTCGGCGATGTCCTTGGGTGTGGCCTGATCGGCTGCCGGATCCTTGAAGCCAGGCTTGAGTTTGATCAGCCCGTTATCCTGCAACAGGTACAGCGCACGGCTCAGGTTGGTGACGTTGTTGGGCACCGCCACGGTGCCTTTTTCCGGCACGTCGGCGAAGCTTTTGTGCCGGCGCGAATAGATGCCCAGCGGTTCGATATGCACCGTGGCGGCCACCGCGAGTTTCTGCCCCAGTGCTTGTTCCTGGGATTTCAGATACGGCAGATGCTGGAAGTAATTGGCATCGACATCGCCATGCACCAACAGCTCGTTGGAGTTCACGCCGTTGGGAATCTCGATGACCTTGAGCTTGAGTTGCGGATCGATTGTCTGGATGTACGCGAGAATCTGCGCGTGGGGCACCAGGTCGGCAGCCACGCGCAACGGCTCCAGTGCCTGCGCGCCGAACGAAGTCGCCAGCGCGCCGAGCACGGCCAGGGTCAAACCTGCTTTTTTCAACATGTGCGTAATCCTTGAGCGAGTGATGAATCAGGCGTTGGCGGTTTTACGAGCCGGTGCGGCGGGCATCAGCGCGTCGGCATAGAAGCGCCGGGCGACGTCGGGGTGCGAACGCAACCGACCCTTGAGGTAGTTCCAGCCGACATCGCGAAACAACGGATTGAGCGGATCACTCGCCGGGCCACGCGCTTCGCGCAGCAGCGCGGTGGGCAACGGATACAGCGGCACCACGGCATCGAGTTGCGCGCCGAGGAAGAAGGCGATGGACAAGCGTTCGCTGCCTGCGGGCGGCGAAACCACGCGGTGTACCGTGGCGCGAAGATAACCGTTGGTGGCCAGCTCCAGCAGTTCGCCGATGTTCACCACCAGCGTGTTGTCGCGGGGCAGCACATCGATCCAGCGCCCTTCCTCGACCTCCACTTGCAGACCGGCCTGCTGATCTTGCAGGAGAAAGCTGAGGAACCCGGAATCCTTGTGCGCGCCGACGCCCTGCTGACTCGCGCTGGCGGCCTGGCCTGGATAGCGCATCAACTTGATGTGTTCGTTGGGCTTGTCGCCGTACAACTGATCGAACGCGTCCGCCCGCAGCGACAGCGCCTGGGCAAAGGCACGCAGCAGACGCAACGCCATGCGCGTCATCGCCTGTTGCCATTCGAGCAGCAGCGGTTTTAGTTCTGGCAGCGGCGCCGGCCATTGGTTGGGCCCCTGCAACCGAGCCCACAACGGACTGTCCGCGTCCAGCGGCAACGCTTCGCGCTCGGCGCCGAGATCGAACTGCTCACGCCAGTCGGGTTGACCACGGGTGATCTCGGAAGAGGCACGGTTGTAACCGCGAAAATGCGGCGAATTGATCATGCCGACGGCGTTTTTTTCGTGCTCGGACAAGGCGAAGAACTGCCGGGCGTGATCCTGCACCTGCTTGAGCAGGTGGCTGTCGATGCCATGGCCGGTGAGATAGAAAAAGCCGACGTCACGCGCGGCGTGACGCAGGTTTTCAAGAAATTCATAACGCTGTTGCGCGGTGCCTTCGAACAACGAAAGGTCCAGCGTCGGCAGCGTGGTGATATCGAGGGTATGCGGCATGATTCACTCCCGTGTGAACCAAACCTGAAGAGCCTTTGATCGATTCAGCGTGCGCCGTCATGGCAATCGGGGGTCTATCGGTTTGATGCGTTTGATTCGTCGTGAGACAAAACTAAACGATCTTAAAAACCACGAACAAATACCCTTTTTTCATTAGCTTAGGCCTGACGCTCAGGTTCGCTGTCATCACGCGACAGCTCTCCCGCTTCAACTGATCAACGTGCCGGGTCATAAAACGGTTCGACTGCCACCCGGCTGCCGACAAAGAAACTGTCAGCCACCAGCCGCAGCGGCTGCAGGTCCACATCGCTGGCCCGATCGCCAATCAGTTGCCGGAAGTGTCGATACACCGCTGTGTACTCGCCCTCTTCCGATACTGCTTGGCGCACGCCGTCGATGCTCAGCAGCGCCCCGCCGTTGTCCAGACGCAGCAGCCCTTCGGCGCAACGAATCTCGATGCTCCAGAGTTCGTCGTGACCGTGGTCGAAATCGAACTCCGCCTGCACGTCGAGCCCGTGCGTATCGGACATCTTGATCGACGCGGCAATCGGCGACTGGCAGTTTTCCGGTACGCGCAGTTCGGCGGCTTCGACAAACAATGGCTGCGCCAGCAAACGGGTGACAATCGATAAGGCATTGATGCCCGGATCGAAAACGCCCAGACCACCGGGTTGCCAGATCCACGTCTGCCCGGGATGCCACTTGCGCACGTCTTCCTTCCAGTCGATCTGCACGCTTTGCAGCGTGCGGCCGGCGAGCCAGTCGCGGGCGGCTTCGATACCGGGGGCGTAGCGCGAATGCCAGGCGAACAACGCACTGACACCCTGTTGCTGCGCTTGACTGACCAGGGCCAGCGCCTCGCCCAGCGTGGCGCACGGCGGTTTTTCCACCAACACATGCTTGCCGGCGGCCAGCGCCTGCTGCACCAGTGCGAACCGACCTTGCGGCGGCGTACAAAACGCAATCGCATCCACCTCGGGGCCGTTCTCCAGCAACTCGCTCAACGAGTGAAAGTTCTCCACCCCGGCACAGGGTTTACCTTGCGTGGCGACCGCCACCAGACGAAATCCGGGATTGGCGTTGATCGCCGGAACATGTTGATCCTGGGCAATCTTGCCGTAGCCCACCAGACCGAGACGGATCGGTTGCATCAGTGACTCCTGTTTTTGTCTTGTTGTCGTCAGCGAGTGCGCAGATTAGCCGTAAACGTCTGGGAATACCCAGCTGAGTCTGATCAAAAAACCGCAGACGCCAGCGCTCACTTCACTGCAACGGGTAGCAACGCTGATGCAGCGGCGCAAACAAAGAAAGCCTGCTTTTCAGGGCAGGCTTTCACTTTCATAACGCTGCAGTCACTTCTGCTGCGCGGTCAACGCCGAGTAACTGTTCATCAGGTTCCGGTAGTTCGGAATCCGCTGCGACAGCAGATTGCCCAGCCCTTCGATGTCGTTGCGCCAGTCGCGGTGCAGCTCACAGGCGACCGAGAACCAGTTCATCATTTGTGCGCCGGCCTGGGTCATGCGGCTCCAGGCGGCTTGCTGGACGGTGGTGTTGAAGGTGCCGGAGGCGTCGGTGACGACGAACACATCGAAGCCTTCGGCCAGTGCCGACAGAGTCGGGAATGCGACGCAGACGTCGGTCACGACACCGGCGATGATGATCTGCTTGCGGCCGGTGGCCTTGATCGCCTTGACGAAGTCTTCGTTGTCCCAGGCGTTGATCTGGCCTGGGCGGGCGATGTACGGCGCATCGGGGAACATTTCTTTCAGTTCCGGAACCAGTGGGCCGTTGGGGCCTTGTTCGAAACTGGTGGTGAGGATGGTCGGCAGGTTGAAGAATTTTGCCAGGTCGGCCAGCGCCAGGACGTTGTTCTTGAACTCGTTCGGCGAGAAGTCCTGAACCAGAGAAATCAGACCGGTCTGGTGGTCGACCAGCAGGACTACGGCGTCGTCTTTGTTCAGGCGGTTGTAGGTTGCAGTGCTCATGTTTGAATCCCTTTTCTTGGTTGAGGTAGTGGGCGTTGCGTTGAACATGGGCACAGATTACTGACACGACCGGAACCGATAAATCGGTTGAAAAGCGTTTCACTGTCAACTCATAACGGACAATCCTGGCGACACAACACAGGCTTGCCAGCCTCCAACTCAATCCGCCTCGGGAATTGGTTTGGCGATCATCAAACTGTACGGTGCCCGGTTCAGGACCCTCTCCACCGTTGCGCCAATCAAGTTGAGGCCTTGCGGGTAGGCGGTGCCCCATAACCCTGTGGGAGCGGGCTTGCCCGCGAAGGGTTCATTCCAGGCAACATCTCAAATGGCTGACACACCGCTTTCGCGAGCAAGCCCGCTCCCACACTGGATCTCGACAGGCCGCCATTCCTGGGTTCACCTCACAATCCTGTGGATGAAGTTATGAGCTAATAACACCTTCATTAAACCGTCTTTCAAGCGTTGTACTAGGATAGGATCCACATCCTGACATTTGCGCCGACCAGGGAACATGCTCGACGCAGGTCAGGAATGGGACTGTTTCACCTGCAACTCATGGATGATGTTTATGAATTCACACCTGTTTCCCCACATCGGTAAAGTCATTGCGAGCACCGGCAGCCGGCACTTTCCGCGGATGCTGCATGACCTGATCCAGACACAACTGGCGGTGGACGCCACACACATTCGCCAGATGCGCGTCGAGGCGGTGGGCCGCCCCGTCCATCGCAACCCGCCGGAAACCGGCCAAGACTCGGCCCAGCAGGCTGAAACGGTATTCTGCGAACAGATTGCCGCACGCTCGAGCGAGCCGATAGACACGCCAGACGCGGCCAGCGCCGACGCCTCGCAGCTACACCTGACCCGGCGCAAGGACGGCTACCGCTACGTGATTTCGGTGTATCGCAACGACCAGTCGCAGCGCTTCTCGGCTCAGGAGCAGAGTTTGTTGCAGGACATATCTCCGGTGCTGTTGCCGATGGTGGAAAAACACATTCACGCCCTGCAACCCCAGCAGACCAACACAGAAGACCCGTCGCCCAGCGCTGATGGCGCGCAACAGGGCCTGGAAAACTTGCGGCTGCGCTTCAACGAGCGTTTACAGCAACTGGGCCTGAGGCTGTCCAATCGCGAAACCGAAGTGTGCATCGGCCTGCTCGCCGGGCGTACCGCGCCGGAGCTGGCCGAGCAATTGCAGTTGAAGGTCAACACGGTGGAAAGCTATCTCAAGCGCGCCGCGATCAAACTGGGGATCAGCGGCCGGCATTCGTTGATGCGCTGGATGTATTCGCCGGAGGACACCAGCCACGCCACCAGCGCAGCCTGAGTCCGTAGCTGAACAAAAAACTGCCGCCCTCCCCGGGCGGCGGTTTTTTACATTGGGGGCCTAATCCTTCGGCACAACTCTATCCAGCGCCTGATTCACCGCCAACTCCCCCAGCATCACCACCTGCGCAATGCCCAACACCGTATTACGACTCGGCCCCTCCAGCGTCCCGGCGAAATCGCCGAGCATGACCGTGGCCGAGGCCAGGGATTCGCAGGCGTTGGCCAGCAGGGATTCGGTGTCGGTTTGTGGGTTGACCAGAAACATGCTGCTGGGGGTGTACGGCGTTGCCATGATGTTCGCGGGCGCGAGGTAATGGTCGAGGGCGCGTTCGGCGGCTTCGTGGAGCTTTCTGGAGTTGAGGGATTCGTAGGGTGATACCGACTCTGTGGCCGGCGGGTTGGGCTTGGGTTCGGGCATCAGCTGGAACTCCGATCGGGGCACTTTGAAAGGATTACTCACTGTAGGAGCTGCCGCAGGCTGCGATCTTTTGATCTTGATCTTGAAAAACAAAATCAAAAGATCGCAGCCTGCGGCAGCTCCTACACGGGGACCGGGCAGTTAGTTCGGCACGCGGCGGCCATCGAGTATCCGGTTGACCATCAGTTCACTGAGCATGATTACCTGATGCAGCATCAGCATCGCCCGGCGCTGCGAGTTGTCGACGGTGTCGCCGATATCTCGGGCCATGTCACTGGCGGCGGCTAAAGATTCGCAGGCTTCGACGAGCAAGGTTTCCTCGTCCACGGTGGGGTCGATGAGGAAGATTCTGTTGGATTTGCTTGAGGGTGTTAAAGGGATCGAGATCTTCAGTGCGCCGGGGTTGAGGTAGAAGTTGATGGCGCGGTCGGTGGCCGCTTTTATCTTCTGCGGGTCGAGGGCTGGGTCGTACGGGATTGAGGTGTCCGGGGGGTTGGGTGTGGCTTTGAACATGGATGAAGCTCCTGCTTAGCAAAAGTAAGGAGCCATCACTCTCGCTACCAAACGAGGGTGGCGGCCATACGCGGGTTGGTAGACCGGTCTAAGCAGGAAAACCCGGCGCTCCCGAAGGAGCCCCACGCATGGCCACCATAAAATCGAGCCCCTGAAAAGGGACTGCACACGGTGTCGCCATCACACTTAGAAACGGGCTACCAAACCCGATCACTGATTTTCAGTGACAGGGAAACGATATAGCCCGCCCCATAGCCGTGTAAGCCGGCGGATTCTGGCGTACGTGTAGGTAACGGCGCAAGGCGTTGTAGCCGTTATGGCGTAACGGGTCGTGTATTTTAAACGTGGTTGCGGCGATGCGTTTATGGTGCGTGTAGAGAACCGGGATTGCTCCTGTAGTTTTGATGTCGTCTGGCAGACCGCTTTCGCGAGCAAGCCCGCTCCCACAGTTGGATTGAGTGCATTCAGGTGGGAATTGGTCGGCTTGTAGGCCGTCATCGCTGGCAAGCCAGCTCCCACCATTTGACCGAGTGCATTCAGTCAGGGATTGGTCGACTGTGAGGCCGCTTTCGCGAGCAGGCTCGCTCCCACAGTTGGAAAGCGAAAAACAGGGACGGGTTCATCACCCGTCCCTTTCGATGTGTGAACTTCAGACACCAGCCCGGCCAATCAGCTTCGGCAATCAGTCCCGCGCCAGCGCCTCGATCGGATCGAGGCGCGATGCATTGCGCGCGGGGACGAAGCCGAAGACGATGCCGATCAGCGTCGAGCAGATCACCGCCGTCAGCACCGAGGCCATGGAGAACACCATCTCCCATTCCTTGATGAACAGCGAAAACAGATGGCCGATGGCATACGACAGGGAAATGCCGATGGCCCCGCCGAGCAGGCAGACCATCACCGCCTCCACCAGAAACTGCTGACGAATGTCCGACTGGCGTGCGCCGACCGCCATGCGAATGCCGATCTCGCGGGTACGCTCGGTGACCGACACCAGCATGATGTTCATCACCCCGATGCCGCCGACCACCAGCGAAATCACCGCGATCAGCGACAGCAGCAAGGCCAGCGAGCGGCTGGTTTTCTGCACGGTCTGCATCACGCTGTCGAGGTTGTTGGTGTAGAAGTCCTTGATGCCGTGGCGTTGCAGCATCAATTGGGTGACGTGATTTTCCACGACTTTGCTCGACTGGCCGTCCTTGATCCGTACGCTGATGCTGTCGAGAAAACGTTGGCCCAGGATACGCCCGGCGGCGGTTTCGTAGGGCACCCAGACGTTGAGGGTTTTGCCCGAGGCAAACAGGTTCTTGTTCTCGGCGGCCACGCCGATCACGGTGCATGGCAGGTTACCGATCAGGATCACCTGCCCCAGCGGATCGACGCCCTCGCCGAATAACCGATGCCGGGTGTTGAAGTCGATCACCACCACCTGCGCCTGACGCCGCGCGTCGCTCTCGCTGAAGGTGATGCCCGCCTCCAGTTTGATTCCGCGAACCTGGAAATACTGATCACTGACGCCATTGATCTGCGCGTCGAGGTCGATGTTGCGATAACGCAGAAGCATGCTGCGACCGACCACCGGGGTGGCGCTGTCGACGTAATACAGTTGATTCAGCGCGGTGACATCCGCCGGCACCAGTGTCTCGATCGAGGCGGCGCGCTTGTCGCCGAAACTGCTGCCGGAATAGATATCGATGGTATTGCTGCCAATCGCCGAAATGTCCTTGAGCACGTAATTTTTCGCGCCCTCACCGATCGCCGAAATCGACACCACCGAGGTGATGCCGATGACAATCCCGAGCATGGTCAGCAAGGTGCGCATGCGGTGCGAAATCAGCGCCACCCAGGCCATGTTGAAGGCTTCCTTGAACAGCCCGAGGCTGGCCACCAGGCGGCGGGTCGCCGGGGGTTTTGGTGGCACGTCTTCGTCCGACAGTTGCCCGGTGTCGCGCTGGTTGCGCCGGTCGCTGAGGATTTCTCCGTCGCTGACTTCGATGATGCGCTCGGCATTGGCCGCGACTTTCGGGTCGTGGGTCACCAGAATCACCGTGTGCCCGGCCGCGTGCAGCTCCAGCAGGATGCGCATCACTTCCTTGCCGCTGGCGGTGTCGAGGGCGCCGGTGGGTTCGTCGGCGAGAATCACTTCCCCGCCATTCATCAAGGCCCGGGCGATACTCACCCGTTGCTGCTGACCACCGGAGAGCTGGCTCGGCCGGTGGGTCAGGTGCCCGTCGAGACCCAGTCGCGCCAACAACTCGCGGGCGCGGGCGTGGCGTTGCGGCGCGGGGATGCCGGCGTAGATCGCTGGCATCTCGACGTTGTGCATCGCGCTCAGGTGCGGCAGCAAGTGATAGCGCTGGAAGATGAAACCGAAGTAATCGCGGCGCAGTTCGGCCAGCGCCTGATCGTCAAGGTCGCGGGTCTCTTGGCCGTTGATCTTGTAGCTGCCGGCGGTGGCGTAATCGAGGCAGCCGAGGATGTTCATCAGGGTTGATTTGCCGGAGCCGGAGGCGCCGATGATCGCCACCATTTCCCCGGCACTGATCGTCAGGTTGATGTTCTTCAGTGCGAGAAATTCACGGTCGCCGGCGGTAAAACTGCGGGTGATGCCGGTCAGTTGCAGTAACGGCTGCGTCATGCTCAAGCCCCCGCCACGGCGGGCAACGGATCACCGATCACCACCCGCTCGCCTTCGCTGAGGCCCTGATTGATCTGCACTTTGACGTTGTTGTTGATCCCGGTCTGCACGTTGCGCGACTGCGCCTGGCCCTTAGCGTCCAGCACCCGCACCGGAAAGCTGCCATCGGCGTTGCGTGGCCCGAGCGCGGCCACCGGCACGGTCAGCACCGATTGCGCGGTATCGAGGACGATGCGCACTTGCGCGGTCATCGAGATGCGCAAGCGATGGTCGGGATTGGGCACCTCGAACAGCGCGTTATAGAACACTGCGGTGTTTTGCTTCGGGGTGCCGGCCGGCGGCGTTTCGAGGAAGTTCTGCGGCGCCGGCTCAGTGCCGCGCAGCTTGCCGTAATAGCGTTTGTCTTCGCCGAGAATGGTGAAATACACCTGCTGCCCCGGCGCGATATGAATCACGTCGGCTTCCGACACCTGGGCCTTGATGGTCATGGTGTCCAGATCCGCCAGTTTCAGCAGGATCGGCGCCAACTGGTTGGCGATCACGGTCTGGCCTTCCTGGGTGACGATGCCGACCACGTCGCCATCGATCGGCGCGACGATCCGCGTATACGCAAGGTTGACCTTGGCGGTGTCGATCTGGATGTGCGCACTTTTGATCTGCGCGTCCAGCGACAGCAGATTGGCCTGCTGCACCTCGTAGTCCGATTGCGCGGTTTCGAAATCCTGACGCGAGATCGACGCGTCTTCCTGCAGGTTCTGATAGCGCTGGTAAATCGCTTTGGTCTGTTTGAGCTGGGCCTGCGTGGCGCGCTTTTGCGCCTGCAGGTTTTCCTCATCGACCTGCGCCTGACGCAGGGTGTTCTGCAGCACCAGCGGATCGATCTCGGCCAGCCATTGGCCCTTCTTCACCTTGTCGCCAACCTTGACCTTGAGCGACTTCAACTGCCCCGACACCTGAGCGCCGACATCCACTTGCTTGACGCCTTCCAGCAAACCGGTGGCGAGCACGGTGTTTTCGATATCCGAGCGTTCGACCGGGGCGGTCTGGTATTTCGGCGCTTCGGCCGGTGCCTGCACCGTGTACAGCACCAACCCGGCCACCGCCGCCAATGCCAACCCCATACCGACTTTGCGCAACTTCGACTTTTCCATAAATAACCACAAGTCCGTTCAGGGATGAACCCGGCCGGCGGCCGGGTCTTGATAGAACAACCATACTCAGGACAGCACTTCGCCGACCGCCAGCGCCAGGCCGTCATGCCACCACGCGGCGAAACTGAAGACGTTGGGCGCCTTGAGAATCGTGAAGTGGTTGCCCGGCCCGTACCACACCGCCAGATCGCTGACCTGCCGCTGCCAGCCTTCAAGCACCGCCGCCTGTTCGCGCTGATTGCCCCACTCGTCCAGCGTCGGGTCATCGACCAGTACCAGCCGCACCGGCCCGGTATAGGCCAGTCGCGGTTGATAGACCGTGCGCAAGGCGCTGGCGAAGGTGCGTACCGGGCCGTGCATCGCGTCCGGCGCCGCGCGCTCCGACAACACCCCGGCGCGCACCATGCCTGCGTGCAGCAGGCGCAATTGCGTGGTGTCGTCGGCGTTGGCGAAGGTCGCAGGATCGATGCCCAGCGATTTGCCACAGGACAACTGCAGGGTGTCGATCAGCCGTTGCAGCGCGGCAGTGGCCGTGTACGGCTTGCCCGCCGTGCCGTCACCGCCCGGTGCCTCGCTGTCGATCAAGGTCAGCGAAGCCACCTCGCGCCCGGCCGCCTGCAACTGCGCCGCCATGGCATGCGCGACCCAGCCGCCGAACGAATGGCCGATCAGGTGCAGCGGCCCCTGCGGGTGGATCTGCTCGATGGCTTGCAGGTAGAACGCGGCAGCGGCTTCGACCGCGCTGTGCGGCACACTGACGCCGTCCAGCCCGCGCGGTTGCAAGCCGATGATCGGCCACTCCGGGCCGATCGCCTCGGTCAAGTGAATGAACCCGGTGACGCTGTCACCCGCCCCCGGCACACAGAAAATCGGCGCATGCCCCGGCTGCCCGGTCTGAATCGTCAGCAGCGGTTGATACAGCGCCGGTTCCGGCGTCACCAGGGTTTCCAGCGCCTGGGTAATGGCCTGGCCAAGCGCTTGGATGTGCGGGTGTTTCATCATGGTCCGGTGATCGCCAGGGATGTCGATGCAACGCAGCAGGCCAATGTCGAAGCGCTCTTCCCAGCCGCGCGTCGGGCTCGGCATCGACTGTCCGTCCATCAATTCCTGGGCACGGAACAGGTGGATCGGCTGGCTCGCCGGGCTGACCCGGTAATGCGCCAGCGCCAGACGATGCGCCGCTTCGCGATCAAAGTAATGCCAGGCGTCCGCCGCGCTGACCGTGGCCTGTTCCGGATCGGTCAGCTGCTGCGCCTGACAGCGCTTGAACAGCTCGGGGAAATCCAGTTGTTCGACTTGCGCCTCCAGCACTTGCACCGCCTCCAGCGCCGCCTCGCTTTCAGCACCGAGCATCAGCGAACGGCCACGGCAATGGCCGAGCAACTGACGCTTGTCGAGGCCCTCGCCGCTCCACATTGCCTTGTCCTGGGCGAGCGGGTTTGGCGCATAGCTGTCGAGCATGCCGATAAATTCCACCGGTTCATCGAGACCGAGCAATTGCTGGGCGACCTCGTGCGCCAGCACCCCGCCGAACGACCAGCCCGCCAGCCGATACGGGCCGTGTGGCTGCACCGCACGGATGATTCCGACCATGCGCTGCGCCATGCACTCAAGCGTGCGCAATTGCGCTTGCCCAAAGGGTACGCCGGGCAGGCCGTAAATCGGGAACTCGCCACCGATGTGCTGGGCCAGCGTCGGGAAATACACATCCCTGCCGCTGAATTCATGCAGCAGGAACAGCGGTGTACCGTGCGCCCCGGCACGCACCACGACCAGCCCGTCAGGCTGACTGAGCGCCTCATCCTGACTGAGCAGCGCGGCGGCAGACTCGATGCTCGGATGCTGGAACAGTTCGGCCAGCGACAGTTGCAGCCCGGCCCGTTGCAGCAGATTGACCAGCTTCACCGCCAGCAACGAATGCCCACCGAGTTCAAAGAAGTTGTCGTGCCGTCCGACCTGTTCGACGCCAAGCACCTCGCCCCAGATCTGCGCCAGCGCGGTTTCGACTTCACCCTCGGGCGCCACGTATGGGCGATTGATAACGGCGTCGGCCCCCGGTTCCGGCAGGGCCTTGCGGTCGATCTTGTCGTTCGGTGTCAGCGGCAAAGTGTCGAGCAGCACAAACGCGCCGGGCACCATGTACTCCGGCAAACGCTCCAGCACATGGCCGCGCAAGGTTTCCAACGATGGCGCGTCGATGCCGGCGCGCAAGCTGTACCAGGCCACCAGACGCTCATCACGCACCATCACCACCGCTTGGCGAATCGCCGGATGTTCGATCAACCGTGCCTCGATTTCCCCCGGCTCCAGGCGCAAGCCCCGCAGCTTGATCTGGAAGTCGTTGCGGCCGAGGAATTCCAGTTCCCCATGATTGTTGTAGCGCGCCAGATCCCCGGTGCGGTACAGGTGATCGTCGGCAACAAACGGGCTGTCGATGAAGCGCTCGGCCTGCATCTCCGGCAAGCCGTGGTAACCGCGCGCCACGCCGACGCCGCCAATGTGCAACTCACCGCTGACGCCTTGTGGCACCGGTTGACCGTACGCATCGAGCACGTACAAGCGGGTATTGCTCAACGCTTTGCCGATCGGCACCACGCTGTCCGGCACCGGCATGTCCGGTTCCAGCGTCCAGCCCGTGCTGTCCACCGTGGTTTCAGTCGGGCCATAAACGTTGTGCAACCGCACCCAAGGCAAGCGATCACGCACCTGCCGCGCCAGCGCTGCACTGAGTTCGCCGCCACCGTTGAGCACATCGGTCAGGCTGGTGCATTGCTCGACACCGTCCTGCTCAATGAACTGCTGCAGCAGCGCCGGGACGAACTTGACTACCGTCACCTGCTGCTCGCGAATGGTCTGCACCACATACGCCGAATCGCGGTTGCCGTCCGGTCGCGCCAGTACCAGACGCATCCCGGAACACAGCGGCCAGAAAATCTCCCACACCGAACTGTCGAAGCTGAACGGCGCTTTTTGCAGCAGCGCACCGTGCTCGGTCGGCGGGCTGAGCTGCGAACCCCAATGCACCATGTTGCAGGCGCTGCGATGCTCGATCATCACGCCTTTCGGCAACCCGGTAGAGCCCGAGGTGTAGATCATGTAGGCGAGGTTCGAGGCGCTGAGGCCCGGCACTGGCGAATCGTGATCCGGCAAATGTTGCCAACTGCCGTAATCCAGGTCGATCAACGCCGCGGCACCTTCATCGAACAACCCGCGAGTAGCGGTCTGCACCAGCACCGCGGTCGGCGCGCTGTCCTTGAGCATGTAGGCCAGACGCTCCGCCGGATACCCCGGATCCAGCGGCACATAGGCACCACCAGCCTTGAGGATGCCGAGCAGACCAACGATCAGATCCAGCCCACGCTCGACGCAAATCGCCACCCGCGCATCCGGCTGCACACCGAGTTCGCGCAGGTACTGGGCCAAGCGGTTGGCGCGCTGATTGAGCTCGCGGTAGGTCAGGTTTCCTTGCGCGGATTGCAGCGCGACAGCGTCCGGTTTGCGCCGCACCTGCGCTTCGAACAAGGCGTGCAACGGTTGCTCCAACGGACAATCAACAGCGCTGGCATTGAAATCGACCAGCAAACGCTGCTGCTCCTGCGGTGCGAGCAACGGCACTCGCGCAAGCACGGCCCGATCATCATTGATCAGCGCCGCCAGCAGTCGCTGGAAGTAGCCGACAAACCGCTGCACCGTCGCCTCATCGAACAACGCCGTGGCGTAGCGCAACGAACCGCGAATGCCGTCGGGCGAATCGCCGAGGCTCAGCGACAGATCGAATTTCACAAAATGGCTGTCGCCGGCCACGCCTTCCAGGGTCAGGTCGCCGAGGCTCAGGCTCGGGTCGTCGTTGTTGTCCCAACTGAGCATGGTCTGGAACAACGCGCTGTGCGACAGACTGCGGACTGGTTTGCTGATTTCCACCACTTGCTCGAACGGCAGATCCTGATGCGCCTGAGCGCCCAGGGTTTGCGCCTTCACCCGCGACAGCAGCGCCTCGCCGCTCGGCTCGCCCGAGGTATCGATGCGCAGCGCCAGGGTGTTGACGAACATGCCGATCAGGCCTTCGATCTCCGCACGGGTGCGGTTGGCCACTGGCGAACCGATCACCACGTCGCTCTGCCCGGACAAACGGCTGAGCAACATCGCCCAGGCGCTCATGATCACCATGTACGGCGTCACCGCGCGACGCTGACACAACGCTTTCAAACCGGCGCTCAACTGCTCATCGAGCAGCATGTCGACACGGCTGCCGGAGTAGTCCTGCTGGGGCGGACGCGGACGATCAGTTGGCAGGGTCAGCAAGGCCGGAGCGCCAGCCAGGGTCTGCTGCCAGTAATCGCTCTGGCGCTGCAGCACCTCGCCACTGAGCCAGCGCCGTTGCCACACCGCGTAGTCGGTGTATTGCAGCGCCAGCGGCGGCAGCGGATCGTCTTCGCCACGGCTGAACGCTTGATACAACGCGGCCAACTCGCGGGTCAGCACGCCCATCGACCAGCCATCGGCGATGATGTGGTGCAGCGTCAGCAACAGCACATGATGGTCGTCGGCCAGACGCACCAGACGTCCGCGCAGCAGCGCATCGTGCTGCAGATTGAACGAGGCGCAGGCCTGTTCCTCGATCAGGCCGCGCAAGGCATTGTCAGCCTGTGGGTGTTGACGCAGGTCTTCTACCGCCAGCAACAGACCGCTCTCGGCCGGCAGGATCAGCACCTGCGGCTGATCGTCGATCTGGCGGAAGCGGCTGCGCAGGGTTTCGTGACGCGCAACGATGCGTGCCAGTGCCCGTTGCAGCGCGTCTTCATCCAGCCGACCGCGCAGGCGCAGACCGACCGGGATGTTGTAGGCGCTGTGGCCGCCGTCCATCTGCGCCAGGAACCACAGGCGTTGCTGGGCGAATGACAGCGGCAATAGCAGGTCGCGGGGCGCCGGCAAAATCTCCGGCAAGGTGCTGCGCCCCGCCCGGCTCAGCACTTCGGCGACAGCGGCCAGCTCGGGATTGGCGAACAACTCGGCGAGTGTCAGCTCGACGCCCAACTGCTGGCGCACCTGCGACAGCATGCGCATTGCCAGCAACGAGTGCCCGCCCAGTTCGAAGAAGTTGTCGTGACGACCGACCTGTTCGAGTTGCAGCAAACCGGCCCAGATCCGCGCCAAATGTTGTTCCAGCGCCGAGATCGGCGCCACATACACCCGACTTAGCATCGCTGCCTGGGTCGGCGCCGGCAGCGCCTTGCGGTCAACCTTGCCGTTGTTGTTCAACGGCAGTACATCCAGTTGTACCCAGGCGGTCGGCACCATGTATTCCGGCAGTCGCGCCAGCAACTGCGCGTGCAGATCGGCGCTGTCCAGGCGCCCGGCGTGCGCGGTGTAGTAGGCCACCAGACGCGTGATGTCCTGACCATCGCGGCGCGCCAGCACCACCGCTTCCTTGATCCCTTGGCAGTTGAGCAGGCGGTTTTCGATTTCGCCCAGTTCGATACGGAAACCGCGAATCTTCACCTGATCGTCATTGCGCCCGATGCAATCGAGCTGCCCCGGTGCCAGCCAGCGTGCGAGGTCCCCGGTGCGATACAGCAACGCACCCGGCTGCTCGCTGAACGGATCGCGCAGGAACTTCTCGGCGGTCAGATCGGCGCGATTCAGATAACCCAGCGCCACGCCCTGCCCGCCGATGTACAACTCGCCGGTCACGCCCATCGGCACCGGTTGCTGATGCGCGTCGAGCACATAAACCTGAGTGTTGGAGATCGGCGCGCCAATCGGCACGCTCTCGGCGTTTTCCGCCACTTCACGCACTTCGAAGGTGGTGGCGTAAGTGGTGGTTTCGGTCGGACCGTAGCAATGCACGATGCGCAGCGCCGGCGCCTCGGCCAGCAGTCGACGGAACGCCGCCGGATCGCCGCGCTCACCGCCACACAGCAGAATGCGCAAGCCTTTGAGCGCCTGCGGAATCAGCTGCACGTACTGGTTGAACAGCGCCGTGGTGACGAACAGCACGGTCGCCCCGGAGGCGCTCAATTCATGGCCGAACGCGTTCGGATCAAGCAGGCTCTGGTGATCGATCACCACCACACGCCCGCCGTTGAGCAGCGGTCCCCAGATGTCCATGGTGCTGGCGTCGAACGCCGGATTGGAGGCGAACACCACGCGGTCCTGCGCATTGAAATCGGCGTAACCGTTGTTCAGCACCAGGCGGCCGATAGCGCGGTGCGGCACCATTACGCCTTTCGGGGTGCCGGTGGAGCCGGAGGTGTACATGATGTACGCCAGCGACTCCGAGGACTGCGCCAGATTCGGGTTGTGCGTCGGTTGGCCGCTGAGGGTCAAGCGGTCGAGGTCGATGCGTGGCGCAGCGTAGTCGATGACTTCACGGCTGAGGGTCAGCAACGCCGCCGCGTGACAGTCCTCGACCATGAATGCCTGCCGCTCGCTTGGGGCATTGATGTCCAGCGGCACATAGGCTGCCGCGCACTTGGCAATCGCCAGTTGCGCCACCAGCAGCTCCAGCGAACGCGGCAACAGGATCGCCACGTGATCGCCCGGCTGCACGCCCTGGCTGATCAAGTGATGCGCCAGACGGTTGGCCTGGGCGTTCAGTTCAAAGTAGCTCAGCGAATGCTCGCCATGCACCGCCGCCACCGCCTTGGGATGCGCCGCTGCCTGCTGCTGGAAAATCCCGTGCACGGTCAACGTCTGCGGGTATTCGCGTGCGGTGGCGTTGAACTCGTAGAGCAAGCGCTGACGCTCTGGCTCGGTGAGTAACGCCACCCGCTCCAACACCGTCTGCTCATCGCTGACCATCGCCGCCAGCAGGCGCTGCAGGTAGCCGACATAACGCTCGACGGTCGCTTGATCGAACAACGCCGTGGCGTACTCCAGCGATCCGCGAATCACCCCGTTGACCTCACCCAGGGTCAGGGTCAGGTCGAACTTGGCCACCTGGCCCGGCGCGGCCACACCTTCGAGGCGCAGATCGCCCAACGCCAGGTTCGGCCCGACGTTGCTGTCCCAGCTCAGCGTGCTCTGGAACAACGGGCTGTGCGCCAGACTGCGCGCCGGCCGGGTGATTTCCACCACTTGCTCGAACGGCAGATCCTGATGCGCCTGCGCCTCCAGCGTGCGCGCCTTGACCCGTGCCAGCAGCGTGGCCACGTTCGGTTCGCCCGAGGTGTCGATGCGCAGGGCCAGGGTGTTGACGAACATGCCGATCAGGCCTTCGATCTCGGCCCGGGTGCGGTTGGCCACCGGCGAGCCGATCACCACGTCGGACTGCCCGGACAGACGACTCAGCAACAGCGACCAGGCACTCATCAGGGTCATGAACAGAGTCACGCCGTGACGCTGACTCAAGGCTTTGAGCCCGGTGCTCAGATGCTCATCCAGGCGTACTTCGACGCTGCTGCCGGCGAAATCTTGCTGTACCGGACGCGGACGGTCGGTGGGCAGGGTCAGCAAGGCCGGCGCGCCGTCGAGGGTCTGCTGCCAGTAATCGCTCTGCCGCTGCAGCACTTCACCGCTGAGCCAGCGCCGCTGCCACACGGCGTAGTCGCCGTATTGCAGCGCCAGTGGTGGCAACGGATTCGGTTGCCCGTGACTGAAGGCTTGGTACAGCGCCATCAGCTCACGGGTCAGCACGCCCATCGACCAGCCATCGGCGACGATGTGATGCACGGTCAGCAACAGCACATGATGATCGTCAGCCAGACGCAGCAGGCGTCCGCGAATCAGCGGATCGTGCTGCAGATCGAAGGCAGTCGCGGCTTCCTGCGCGAGCAGTGCCTGCACCGTGGCTTCGGCCTGTGGATCCTGGCGCAGGTCCTCCACCTGCAACAGCAGACCGCTATCGACCGGTGCAATCGCCACCTGCGCCTGATCGTCGACGCTGACGAAACGGCTGCGCAGCGTTTCGTGCCGCGCAACGATCTGCGTCAGTGCGCGCTGCAAGGCTTCGACATCGAGGCGTCCATGCAGGCGCAGGCCAAGCGGAATGTTGTACGCCGAATTGCCGCCGTCCATTTGCGCGAGGAACCACAGGCGTTGCTGGGCGAAGGACAGCGTGCCGTCACGCGGCACCGCTACGATCTGCGGTTGGCTACTGACCTGCGCTACGCACAGGCATTCGGCGACCGCCGCCAGTACAGGGTTGGCGAACAGATCAGCCAGCACCAGCTCCAGTCCCAGTTGCTGACGCACCTGCGCGACCATGCGCATAGCCAGCAGTGAATGCCCGCCGAGTTCGAAGAAGTGATCATGGCGGCCAACCCGCTCGACCTGCAGCACCTCGGCCCAGATCTGCGCCAGCGCTGTTTCCAGCTCGTCTTGCGGTTCGACGTATTCGCGGGTGAATAGCGCAGTCAGGTCAGGTTTCGGCAATGCCTTGCGGTCGACCTTGCCGTTGGCGGTCAGCGGCAATCCGTCGAGCCTGACGAATGCCGCCGGCACCATGTACTCCGGCAGTTGCGCCAACAGCCGGGCGCGCAGATCGCCAACGCTCAGTGCTGCGCCCTGCTCGGTGTAATACGCCACCAACCGTGGCTGACCGGGTTCGTCCTCACGGGCCAGCAATACCGCCTCCTGGACGCCGGGGAGCTGATTGAGCCGGGTTTCGATCTCGCCCAACTCGATACGCACGCCGCGGATTTTCACCTGATCGTCGTTGCGCCCGAGGTACTCGAGCGTGCCGTCCTCACGCCAGCGCGCAAGGTCGCCGGTGCGGTACATACGTGCATTTGGCAGGCTGCTGAACGGATCGCGCAGAAAGCGTTCGGTGGTCATCTGCGGACGGTTCAGGTAACCACGGGCCACGCCGGCACCTCCGACATACAACTCGCCGATCACCCCTAGCGGTACCGGGCGTTGCCGTGCGTCGAGCAGATACACCATGGCATTGCTCACCGGTTTACCGATATGCAGCACCTCGCCCGCCGCAATCAGGCCGGAGGTAGCAACCACCGTAGCCTCGGTCGGGCCATAGTTGTTGATCACCCGGAACGGCTGGTTACGGTTGAACTGACGCAGTCGATCGCCGCCGATCAACAGGGTTTTCAGGGTTGGATGCGCCGGCTCCTGACTGAAGGCGTATTCGGCCACCGGGGTCGGCAGGAAGCTCACGTCCAGCGGCTGCGCACGCCACCAGGCAAGCAGTGCGTCGATGTCTTCGTTGCCGTCATGGGTTGGCGCCAGATGCACGGTCGCACCCACGCACAGCGCCGGCCAGACCTCCCAGGCCATGGCGTCGAAACCGAACCCGGCCAGGCTTGAGGTATGGCTGCCGGCGTGCAGATCGAAGGCCGCGCAGTGCCAGTCCACGAGGTTGCTCAGCGTCTGGTGCTCGACCATCACGCCTTTCGGCAAACCGGTGGAGCCGGAGGTGTAGATCACGTAAGCCAGATGCTGCGGGCTCAGGGCCGGCAGCGATGGGTTGTCGATGCGCTCGTTTGACCATTGGCGCAGATCAAGGTCGATCAGCGGCACCGTCAATGCCGGCAGGCGTTCACGCAGATCGCTTTGGCTCAGCACCACGACGGGCGCACTGTCTTGCAGCAGATAGCTCAGGCGCTCCGCCGGGTGCGCCGGATCCACCGGCACATAACCGGCGCCGGCCTTGAGAATCGCCACCAGCCCGACCAGCGTATCGAGACCGCGCCGGGCGACGATGGCCACGCGGTCGTCAGGCTGTACACCCGATGCAATCAGATGATGCGCCAGACTGTTGGCCTGCCGGTTCAACTCGGCATAGCTCAGCGAAGCACCGGCAAACACCGCCGCCAGCGCCTGCGGTCGTTCAAGCGTTTGTTGCTCGAAACGCTGGGCAATCGTCAGTCTCTGTGGGTAATTGGCGCGGGTCGCGTTGAAGCTGTGCAACAACTGCTCGCGCTCCCCATCCGGCAGGATCGACAGGTGCTCGAAACCTTGGTGCGGCGCGCGTTCCAGCGCATCCACCAGCCTGTGCAAGGCGCATTGCAGATAGTCGCAGGTACGCCGCGCATCGATGCCGGCACCGGCCAGCGCCGTCAGGCTGAAGCCTTCACCGAGATCGTCGACACTGAGGGTCAGGCGATAGTTGCTGTGTTCTTCGGCCTCAAGCAATTGCATGCCTTGCCAGGCCGTTTGGGCCTCGGCAGAACCGCCACCCGCCGTGGCCCCGTGGCGATAATTGAACAACGTGCTGAACAATGGCGTGGTCGGCGCCATCGCGCTGCAATGCTGGATGCGCGCCAGTTGCGCGTGTTCGTGTTGCAGCAACTGGCTCAACCGTTGATGCGTCGCCAGTGCCGCGCCCTTGACGCTGTGCGCACGCAGATCGATGCGCAATGGCAAGGTGTTGATGAACACCCCGAGCGCCCGTTCCGCGCCCTCGCCGCCCTGCAAGCGACCAAGCAATACCGTGCCGAACACCACGTCATCGCGACCGGACAACTGCCCCAGCACCTGCGCCCACGCCAGGTGCATCAGGCTCGCCGCGCTGACACCCAGACGCCGCGCCTGACTGCGCAGGTCGCGGCTCAACGCGGTGTCGAGGCTCAACTGTGCCTGCGTGGCCAGCCCTTCCTGCGCCGGATTCTGCCCATAAGGCAAGGTTGGTTCGTCGACGTCGCCGAGCATCTCGCCGAAGAACGCTTCGTGCTGCTGGTCGCTCATCCCCGACAGGGTGTGCGCCACGTAATTGCGATACGGCACCGGCTCGGCCAGACGTTGCGGCTGGCCGCTGAGGAACGCCTGCATTTCATGTTGCAGCACCTCCAGCGCCACGTGGTCCATCACCAGGTGATGGAACAGCAACAACGCCACCACCCGCTGATGGGCGGCGTCCCAGGCGTGCACCACGCGCATCAGTGGTGCCTGATTGACGGCCATGCGGTACTGCGTGGTATCGAAACACCGGCGCAATTGCTCCAGTACATCGCCGTCCGCGCCATTCAGTTGCAGCGCTTCGCACGCCAGCGGCGCCTCACGCCAGACCACTTGCACGGGGTCTTGCAGCCCGTCCCAGAACAGCGAAGTGCGCAGGATGTCGTGGCGCTGGATTACGTTCTGCAAGGCTTGAGTGAAGGTGTTCAGGCGTTGTTCATCGGCAAACGCGAACTGCGCCTGCAACACATACGGATCGCCCTGTGCGGCGGACAAATGGTGGAACAGGATGCCGGTCTGCAACGGCGCCAGCGGATAAATATCCTGCACGTTGGCCGCACCGCCGGGGATGCTCGCGACGATGCGGTCGATGCTCGGCTGGTCGAGCGCCACCAGTGGCAACAGCTCGGGGGTGATGCGCGTGCAGTCCGCAGTGATCAGGTTGGCCGCGACTTCGGCCTCGGGCTCACCGCCCACGGCAGCGGCCAGCGCGGCGAGGGTCGGCTGGTTGAACAGCACGCGAATGTCGGCGCTCAGGCCGGCACGGCGCATCCGCGCCACCAGATTCACCGCCAGCAGCGAGTGACCACCCAGTTCAAAGAAATGATCGTGGCGCCCTACCCGCTCAACCTTGAGCAGTTCAGCCCAAAGCTGCGCGAGCGCGATTTCCACTTCGCCGATCGGCGCTTCGTATTCACGGGCGGTCTGCGCCGCCAGATCGGGGGCCGGCAGCGCCTTGCGGTCGAGTTTGCCGTTGGGGCTGAGCGGTAATGCATCGAGATGCACGAACAGCGCAGGCACCATGTAGTCCGGCAGGTGCTCCAGCAAATGGCTGCGCAGTGTTTCGACTTCCAGCGGTGCGCCGGTGTAGTACGCGACCAAACGCTTGTCGCCCGGCACGTCTTCGCGGGCCAGTACGGCGGCTTCCTGCACGCCATCGATCTGGGTCAGGCGTGCCTGGATTTCACCGAGTTCGATGCGCAGGCCACGGATCTTCACCTGATCATCGTTACGGCCGAGGTATTCAATGTTGCCGTCCGGTAGATAACGCGCGACGTCGCCGGTGCGGTACATCCGCCCATTGTTCTGGAACGGATCGGTGAGGAAGCGCTCGGCGTTCAGTTCCGGGCGATTCAGATAACCGCGCGCCACCTGCACGCCACCGATGTACAGCTCGCCGACCACGCCGTGCGGCACCGGTTGTTGCTGGGCATCGAGGATGTACATGCGGGTGTTGGCGATCGGTTTGCCGATCGGCGTGTTGTCCGGGGTGTATTCCAACGGCCCGGCGCAGTTCCACGCGGTCACGTCCACCGCGGCTTCGGTCGGGCCATAGAGGTTGTGCAATTGGCTGGCCGGCAGTTGCTGTTTGAAACGCCGCACCACGCTGCCCGGTAACGCTTCGCCGCTGCACATGACTTGCCGCAGACTGCTGCAGCGTGCGGTGTCGGCGTGGGCGAGAAAGACGTCGAGCATCGACGGAACAAAGTGCAGTGTGGTGATGTGTTCGCGTTCGATGATTTCGCTGAGATACAGCGGATCCTTGTGTCCCTCGGGCCGGGCCATGACCAATCGGGCGCCAGTCATCAACGGCCAGAAGAACTCCCAGACCGAGACGTCGAAGCTGAACGGGGTTTTCTGCAACACCGTGTCGCTGGCGGTGAGTTGATAGGCGTCCTGCATCCACAGCAGGCGGTTGACTACCCCGCTGTGCTCATTGATCACGCCTTTCGGTTGGCCAGTGGAACCGGAGGTGTAGATCACGTAAGCGGTGTGCTGCGGGGCCAGTTCGGTTATCGCAAGATTGTCTATCGGCAGCGCTTGCCAATGCGGCTGATCCAGGTCGATCACCGGCACGCCAACGTCACCGAGCAACGAGCGCGTCGTTCCCTGCACCAGCACCGCCAGCGGCGCGCCGTCCTCCAGCATGTAGGCCAGTCGTTCCAGCGGATACGCCGGATCCAGCGGCAGATAACCGCCACCGGCCTTCAGGATCGCCAGCAGCCCGACCACCATGTCCAGACCGCGCTCGACGCAGATCGCCACCCGTGAGTCCGGCCCTACGCCCAATTCGCGCAGGTGCCGTGCCAGTTGATTGGCCCGGGCGTTAAGTTCGGCGTAGCTCAGTGGCTGCTCACCCGCGATCACGGCGGGCGCCAGAGGCGAGCGCACCACTTGCGCCTCGAACAAGCCGTGAATGGTTTGCTCAAGGTTGTAATCGACCGCCGTGGCATTGAACTCGACCAACAAGCGCTGCTGTTCTTCCGGCGCCAGCAGCGGCGCCTGTTCCAGCAGCGCCTGATCGTTGGCGACCATCGCCTGCAACAGGCGCAAGAAGTAACCGACGAAGCGCTCGACCGTGCTCTGGTCGAACAATGCTGTGGCGTATTCCAGCGATCCGCGAATGATGCCGTTGGACTCACTGAGGCTCAGCGACAGGTCGAACTTGGCAAAATGGCTAGGCTCGGCCACGCCTTCCAGCGTCAGTTCGCCGAGGGCCAGCGCCGGGCTTTCGAGGCCATCCCAACTGAGCAAGGTCTGGAACAACGGGCTGTGCGCCAGGCTGCGCACGGGCCGGGTGATTTCCACCACTTGCTCGAACGGCAGATCCTGATGCGCCTGCGCTTGCAGGGTTTGCGCCTTGACCCGCGCCAGCAGTGCTTCGACGCTCAGTTCGCCCGAGGTGTCGATGCGCAGCGCCAGGGTGTTGACGAACATGCCGATCAGGCCTTCGATTTCGGCGCGGGTGCGGTTGGCCACCGGCGAACCGATCACCACTTCAGCCTGCCCGGACAAGCGGCTGAGCAGCATCGCCCAGGCACTCATCAGCGTCATGTACAGGGTCACGCCGTGGCGCTGGCCCAAGGCTTTGAGCCCGGCGCTCAGACGCTCGTCGAGCACTACGGCAACGCTGCTGCCGGCATAGTCCTGCTGCGCCGGGCGCGGCCGATCGGTCGGCAGCATCAACAACGCCGGGCCACCAGCGAGCGTCTGTTGCCAGTATTCGCTCTGGCGTTGCAGCACCTCGCCGCTGAGCCAGCGCCGTTGCCACACCGCGTAGTCGGTGTATTGCAGCGCCAGCGGCGGCAATGGATCCGGCTGGCCATGACTGATCGCCTGATACAGCGCCATCAGTTCGCGGGTCAAAACGCCCATCGACCAACCGTCAGAGATGATGTGGTGCAGGGTCAGCAACAGCACATGGTGATCATCCGCCAGGCGTACCAGTCGCCCGCGAATCAACGGATCGTCCTGCAAGTCGAACGGCCCGGAGGCTTCGCCCTGAATCAGCGCCTGCAGGGTTTCCTCGGGTTGCGGGTGCTGACGCAGGTCTTCGACCCGCAGCAGCAGACCGGTATCCACCGGGGCAATCAGCACCTGCGCTTCGTCGTTGAATTGGGCGAAACGGCTGCGCAGGGTTTCGTGGCGGGCGACGATCCGCGCCAGCGCGCGTTGCAGCGCCGCGTCGTCGAGACGGCCACGCAGCCGCATCGCCACGGGAATGTTGTAGGCGGTATTAGCGCCTTCCATTTGCGCGAGGAACCACAAGCGTTGCTGGGCGAACGACAGCGGCAACGCGCCGTCACGCGGTACCGGCACGATCTGCGGTTGCGCACAGCGTCCGGCCTCGCTGAGCACTGACGCGATCGCCGCCAGTTCGGCATTGGCAAACAGATCGCTCAGCGCCAGCTCGACACCCAGGCGCTGGCGCACTTGCGAGACCATGCGCATCGCCAGCAACGAATGCCCGCCGAGTTCGAAAAAGTGATCCTGCCGCCCGACCCGCTCGACCTGCAGCACGTCGGCCCAGATCTGCGCCAGCGCGGTTTCCACCTCGCCTTCGGGCGCCGCGTACTCGCGGGTGAACAGCGCCGCCAGAGCCGGTGCCGGCAAGGCCTTGCGGTCGACCTTGCCATTGGCGGTCAGCGGCAGCGCGGCGAGTTTGACGAACGCGGTCGGCACCATGTACTCCGGCAACCGGCTGAGCAATTGCGCGCGCAACTCGCCCACCGGTAGCGCTTCGACCTGCGCCTGCTCGGTGAAGTACGCCACCAGTCGCGGCTGGCCGGGTTGATCTTCGCGGGCCAGCAGCACCGCTTCCTGAATCCCCGGCAACTGGTTGAGGCAGGTTTCGATCTCGCCCAGCTCGATGCGCACGCCACGGATTTTCACCTGATCGTCGTTGCGCCCCAGGTACTCGATGTTGCCGTCCTCGCGCCAGCGTGCAAGGTCGCCGGTGCGGTACATCCGCGCATTCGGCAAGGGGCTGAACGGGTCACGCAGAAAGCGCTCGGCCGTCATGTCCGGGCGGTTCAGGTAGCCACGGGCAACCCCGGCACCGCCAACGTACAACTCGCCCGCCACGCCAAGCGGCACCGGGCGCTGCTGTTCGTCGAGCAGGTACACCGTGGCATTGCTCAGCGGTTTACCGATGTGCAGCGCGTCGCCGCTTTGCACCAGACCTGAGGTCGCGACCACTGTGGCCTCGGTCGGGCCGTAGTTGTTGATCACGTCGAAATGCTGGTTGCGATTGAACTGCCGCAAGCGGTCGCCGCCGATCAGCAGCGTGCGCAGGGTCGGGTGTTCGAGGTTCTGGCTGAAGGCGTATTCAGCCACCGGGGTCGGCAGGAAGCTCACGTCCAGCGGCTGCGCGCACCACCACGCGAGCAAGGCATCGATGTCTTCGCCGCCCTCGTGAGTCGGCGCCAGATGCAGGGTCGCGCCCGCACACAACGCCGGCCAGACTTCCCAGGCCATCGCATCGAAACCAAAGCCGGCGAGGCTTGAGGTGTGGCGCCCGGCGCAGAGGTCGAACGCCGTGCAGTGCCAGTCGACCAGATTGCTCAAGGTGTGATGCTCGACCATCACGCCTTTGGGCAAACCAGTGGAGCCGGAGGTGTAGATCACGTAGGCCAGGTTCGCGGAGCTCAGGCCCGGTACCTGCGGGTTTTGCGTAACCGTCAGCGGCCAGTTGCAGTGATCGAGGTCGAGCACCGGCACGTTTAGCGCCGGCAGTCGCTCGCGCAGATGACTTTGGGTCAGTACGGCGACTGGCGCGCTGTCGTCGAGCAGGTAGTTCAATCGCTCGGCCGGATGCGCCGGATCAATCGGCACATAACCGGCGCCGGCCTTGAGGATCGCCACCAGTCCGACCAGGGTGTCCAGCCCACGGCGGGCGACGATCGCCACGCGGTCATCCGGTTTCACGCCCAGGCCGATCAGGTGATGCGCCAAAGCGTTGGCCTGCTGATTGAGTTCGGCGTAGGTCAAATGCGCATCGGCAAACACTGCCGCCAGCGCCTCAGGCCGCTGGGCCACCTGTGCCTCGAAACGTTGCTGGATGGTCTGTGCAGCCGGGAAATCCACATGGGTGGCATTGAAGTCGAGCAGCACCTGTTCAAGCTCCGCCGCCGGCAGAATCGGCAGTTGGTTGATCGGTGTCTGCGGCGCCTGCTCCAGCGCGAGCACGAGGTTTTCCAGCGCGCAGTGCAGGTAATCGCAGATACGCTGCGGATCGGTCTGGGTGCTGGCCAGCAGGGTCAGGCTGAATGCATCACCGAGGTCATCGACACTCATCGTCAACGGATAGTTGCTGCGCTCTTCGGAATGCAACGTGGAGATACCGTCCCACGCCGCGAGGGTTTCGGCACTGGCGGTGGCGACGTTGTGGCTGTGGCGATAATTGAGCAGCGTGCTGAACAGCGGCGTCGGCGCCAGAACGTGACTGCAGCGCTGAGCCAGAGCCAGCGGTGCGTGTTCGTGACGCATCAGCGTGGTCAGCCGGGCGTGGGTGGCGTTGACTGCCGCGCGCACATCCTGGCCGTCGATGTTCACCCGCAACGGCAAGGTGTTGATGAAAATTCCCAGCGCCCGGTCAATCGCTTCGGCGCCTTGCATGCGACCCATCAGCACCGTGCCGAAGACCACCTGCTGCTTGCCGGTCAGCGCGGCCAGTACCTGCGCCCAGCCGAGGTGGAACAGGCTGGCGACACTGACGCCGAGCGTCCGTGCCTGCGCCCGCAGACGCTGGCCCAACAGCGCCGCGACCGGCACACTGAGTTCGACGATTTCGCTGCCGTCGCCTTGCACATCCTGCAGGCCGTAAGGCAGCGTCGGTTCGTCGATGTCGCTGAGCATCTCGCGGAAAAACGCCTCGTGCTCGGCCTCGCTGACACCCAGAAGCGCCTGCGCCACGTAGTTGCGAAACGGCACCGGGCGCCCGAGCAGTTCACGCTGCCCGGTGAGGCAGGCGCGCATTTCGTGGCGCACCACGTCGAGGGCCGAGTGGTCGAGGGCCATGTGATGGAACAGCAGCGTGGCGATCACCCGTTGCCCGGCTTCATCCCAGGCGTGGGCCAGACGCATCAGTGGCGCCAGGGTAACGTCGAGGCGGAAGTGCCGGGCGTCGAAACGCTCATGCAGATACGCCAGCACGTCGCCATTTGCATCAGGCAACGTCACCTCTTCCACTGGCAGTTCGGCCCGACGCCAGACCACCTGCACCGGCGCGTCCAGCCCTGCCCAATGCACAGCGGTGCGCAGAATGTCATGGCGATCGATCACTGCTTGCAGCGCTTGAGCGAACGCTTGAAAACGCTCGCGGCTGGCAAAGGCGAAATGCGATTGCATGACATACGGATCGCCGTCACCGCCACTGACGTGGTGATACAGGATGCCTTCCTGCAACGGCGCCAGCGGGTAGATGTCCTGCACGTTGGCCGCGCCGCCGGGGGCTTGTGCGACGAGGTGGTCGATGGTCGCCTGGTCGAGTTCGACCAGCGTCAGCATCGCCGGGGTGATGCGCGTGGTGCCCGAGACGATGCCATTGGCCGGCACTTCGACCTGGCCATGCTTGCTGGCCGAGTACTGCCCGGCCTTGATCAGTTCGATCAGCGCCGGTTTGTGCTCGCGCAACAGCGCCAGCAACGCCGGGTCGTTCAACGCCTGTTTGTTGCCGTTGACCCGCAATTGGTCGTCCGCGACCGCCAGCTGAATATCTTTAGCCTTCAATGTGGCCAACAGTTCGATCACGTTCACAGGACGATCTCCATTCGTTCGGTAATTGCGGCGTAGCCGGCCAGGGTCGGATGTTCGAACAGCGACCTGACATCGGCTTCCATGCCTTCCTGACGCAGCCGGCCGATCAGACTGACCGCCAGCAGCGAGTGACCACCCAGTTCAAAGAAATGATCGTGGCGCCCTACCCGCTCGACGTTGAGCAACTCGGCCCAGAGCCGTGCGAGGGTGATTTCGACGTCGCCTACCGGGGCTTCGTATTCGCGCACCGGCAATGCCGCCTGATCCGGCGCCGGCAGCGCCTTGCGGTCGAGTTTGCCGTTGGGGCTCAGCGGCAGTGCATCGAGATGCACGAACAGCGCGGGCACCATGTAGTCCGGCAGGTTTTCCAGCAGATGACTGCGCAGCACGTCGATTTCCAGGCGTGCCCCGGTGTAGTACGCCACCAGACGCTTGTCGCCGGATGCATCTTCGCGGGCCAGTACGGCGGCCTCCTGAATGCTGTCGATCTGGGTCAAACGCGCCTGAATCTCGCCGAGTTCAATACGCAAGCCACGGATCTTCACCTGATCGTCGTTACGGCCCAGGTATTCAATGTTGCCGTCCGCGAGATAACGGGCGACGTCGCCGGTGCGGTACATCCGCCCGTTGCTCTGGAACGGGTCGTTGAGGAAGCGTTCGGCGTTCAGTTCCGGGCGATTCAGATAACCGCGCGCCACTTGTACGCCGCCGATGTACAGCTCGCCGACCACGCCGTGCGGCACCGGTTGTTGCTGGGCATCGAGTATGTACATCCGGGTGTTGGCGATCGGTTTGCCGATCGGCGTGTTGTCCGGGGTGCTTTCCAGCGGCCCGGCGCAATTCCACGCGGTCACGTCCACTGCCGCTTCGGTCGGGCCGTACAGGTTGTGCAATTGGCTGCCCGGCAGTTGCTGTTTGAAGCGCCGCACCACGCTGCCCGGCAGGGCTTCGCCGCTGCACATGACTTGCCGCAGACTGCCGCAACGTGCGGTGTCGGCGTGAGCGAGGAACACATCGAGCATCGACGGCACGAAGTGCAGCGTGGTGATGTGCTCGCGTTCGATGATTTGGCTGAGATACAGCGGATCCTTGTGCTCCTCGGGCCGGGCCATGACCAGACGTGCGCCAGTCATCAGCGGCCAGAAGAACTCCCAGACCGAGACGTCGAAGCTGAACGGGGTTTTCTGCAGCACCGTATCGCTGGAGGTCAGTTGATAGGCGTCCTGCATCCACAGCAGGCGGTTGACCACCCCGCTGTGTTCGTTGATCACGCCTTTCGGCTGGCCGGTGGAACCGGAGGTGTAGATCACGTAGGCGGTGTGCTGCGGGGTCAATTCAGCGAACGACAAATTGTCCGTAGGCAGCGCTTGCCAGTGCGGCTGATCCAGATCAATCACCGGAACGGCGACTTCGCCGAGCAACGAACGCGTCGTTCCCTGCACCAGCACCGCCAGCGGCGCGCTGTCCTCCAGCATGTAGGCCAGACGTTCCAGCGGATACGCCGGATCCAGCGGCACATAACCGCCGCCGGCCTTGAGGATCGCCAGCAGCCCGACCACCATGTCCAGACCGCGCTCGACGCAGATCGCCACTCGCGCATCCGGCCCTACGCCCAATTCACGTAGATGCCGCGCCAGTTGATTGGTCCGGGCATTGAGTTCGGCATAGCTCAGTTGCTGCTCACCCGCGACCACAGCGGGTGCCTGCGGCGAGCGCGCCACTTGCGCTTCGAACAAGCCGTGAATGGTTTGCTCAAGGTTGTAATCGACCTCCGTGGCGTTCAGGCCGAACAGCAGATGCTGACGCTCGGCATCCGCCAGCACCGACAGACGATTTAACGCCTGCTGCGGAGTCTGCTCCAGCGCTTCGACCAGCCCCGCCAACGCCTGCTGCATGTAGCCACACAGCCGCGCCGCGCCAATCGGCGAAGGGGTCATGGCCGTGAGATCAAAGCCCTGACCGAGGTCATCGACGTTGAAACTCAGCGGATAGTTGGTGCGCTCCTCGCTGGAGAGGTTTTCGATGCCTTGCCAGGCCAGGCGATTGGCTTGCAACTGTTCCGCGCTGACGCTGTGCCGGTAGTTGAGCATGGCGCTGAACAGCGGCGACGGCGCGGCCACCCCGCTGCAGCGCTGAGCCAGCGCCAGTGATGCATGCTCATGGCCGAGCAATGCGGTCAGTTGCGCATGGGTGGCGCGCACCCCGGCACGCACCGAAACATCACCCAGATCCACCCGCAGCGGCAGCGTATTGATGAACATCCCCAGACCGCGATCAGCGCCGGTACCGCCCTGCATCCGCCCCAGCAGCACGGTGCCGAACACCACGCGCTTATGTCCGGAAGTCGCCGCCAATACCTGGGCAAACGCCAGATGGAACAGGCTCGCGACGCTCACGCCCAGCTGCCGCGCCTGGCTGCGCAGGCGCCGCGCCAAGGCTTCGGGCACGCGCTGACGGACTTCTTCGATGTCATGGCCGTCACCGTGCACATCCAGCAGACCGAACGGCAGCGTCGGCTCATCGATCTCGCCGAGCATCGTGCGGAAGAACGCTTCATGCTCCTGCTCGCTGACGCCCAGCCGGGTCTGCGCCACGTAATTGCGATACGGCACGGCAGGGATCAGGGCTTCGCCGTGACCGAAGAGCAGCGCCTGCAGTTCCTGCTGCACCACTTCCAGCGCCGTGTGGTCCATGGCGATGTGATGGAACAGCAGCATGGCGACCACTCGATCATTGGCCGGGTCTTGTGCATAGACCAGGCGAATCAACGGCGCCTGACTGAGGTCGATGCGGTAATGCCGCGCGTCGAAACGCTCATACAACTGCGCCAGAACATCACCGGCGGCCGGGTCGAGTGCGACTTCCTGCACCGGCAGTTGAGCTTCGCGCCAGACCACTTGCACCGGCGTCGACAACCCTTCCCAGACCACTCCGCTGCGCAGAATGTCGTGACGTGTCATGACCTGGCGCAGCGCGGCGGCAAAGGCGTGCAAGCGTTCAAGGCTGTCGAATGCCAGGCGCGATTGCAGCAGGTATGGATCGCCCTGCGCGGCGCTCAAGTGGTGATAAAGGATGCCTTCCTGCAACGGCGCCAGCGGATAAATGTCCTGCACATTGGCGGCACCGCCCGGCACCGTGGCCACGATACGCTCGATGCTGGCCTGATCCAGTTGCAGCAGGGTCAGCATGTCTGGAGTGATATGCGTGCAACCGAGTGGAATCAGGTTATCCGGCACCGCGACTTCGCGACCGCTGCCGACGGCGGCCGCCAGCGCGGCGAGGGTTGGCTGGCTGAACAGCACGCGCACGTCGGTGCTCAGGCCGAGCTGACGCATGCGCTCGATCAGGGTCACCGCCAGCAGCGAATGTCCGCCCAGTTCAAAGAAGTTGTCGTGCCGCCCAACCTGTTCGACCTGCAGCACCTCGGCCCAGACCTGCGCCAGCGCGGTTTCCACCGGCCCTTGCGGGGCTGCGTATTCGCGGCTGAGCCAGGCGTCCTGATCCGGTTCGGGCAAGGCCTTTCGGTCGAGTTTGCCGTTGGCGGTCAGCGGCAGCGCCGGCAGGCGCACGTAGGCGGCGGGCACCAGTGCCTGCGGCAAACGTGCTTGCAGATGCTGGCGCAGCTCTTCGATTTCTACCGCAGTGCGCGCGGTGAACCAGGCGATCAAGAGCGCCTCGCGCACCAGCACCACCGCGTCCTGCACCGCTTGATGGCTGGACAGCGCAGCTTCGATTTCCCCCAGTTCCACCCGCACGCCGCGCAGTTTGACCTGATCGTCGTTACGTCCCAGATACTCGATATTGCCGTCGGCCAGCCAGCGCGCGAGATCGCCAGTGCGGTACATGCGCGCCTGCGGTTCGTCACTGAACGGGTCTTCGAGGAAGCGTTCGGCGGTCAGCTCGGGACGGTTCAGATAACCACGGGCCACACCCGCGCCACCGACGTACAACTCGCCCGCCACGCCAACCGGCACCGGACGTTGCTGATCGTCGAGCAGGTAGACCCTGGCGTTGCTCATCGGCCGGCCGATATGCAGCAGCTGTCCGGCATGGATTTGTCCGGAAGTCGCGACCACCGTGGCCTCGGTCGGGCCGTAGTTGTTGATGACGTCGAACGTCTGCCCACGCGAGAACTGCCGCAACTTGTCGCCACCGATCAACAGCGTGCGCAAGGTCGGGTGACCCAGCTCACGACTGAAAGCGTATTCGGCAATCGGCGTCGGCAGGAAGCTCACTTGCAACGGCTGCGCGCGCCACCAGTCGAGCAGGTCATCGAGGTGTTCGTTGCTGATCGACGGCGGCGGCAGGTGCAGGGTCGCGCCGACACACAGCGCCGGCCAGACCTCCCAGGCCATCGCGTCGAAACCGCAACCGGCGACGCTCGCGGTGTGGCTGCCGGCGCGCAGGTCGAACGCCTCGCAGTGCCAGTGCACAAGGTTTTCCAGGGTTGCGTGTTCGACCATCACGCCTTTCGGCTGACCGGTCGAACCCGAGGTGTAGATCACGTAGGCCAGATGCGCCGGGGTCAGCGTCGGCAGTTGCGGATTGGTCTCCGGCAGGTGTTGCCAGAGGGCGTTGTCCAGATCGATCACCGGCACCCGGCCCAGCAACTCGCGGGTCGAACCCTGCGCCAGCACCGCCACCGGATCGCTGTCCTGCAACAGGTAGGCGATGCGTTCGGCCGGGTACGCCGGATCGACCGGCACGTAACCGGCGCCGGCCTTGAGAATCGCCAGCAGCGCCACCAGCATCTGCGGGCTGCGTTGCAGGCACACGGCAATCCGGTCGTCCGGCTGCACGCCGAGACCGAGCAAGTGATGCGCCAGGCGATTGGCCTGCTGATTGAGCTGCGCGTAGGTCAGTAGCTGCGTGCCCTGCACCACCGCCAGCGCCTGTGGCTGCTGCTCGGCCTGCACTTGCACCAGCGCCTGAATCGTTGCGCCGCGCGGGTATGCCGCCGCTGTCGGGTTGAAACCGACCAGCAAGCGCTCGTATTCCTCCACCGAAAGAATCGGCAAACGGTTGAGCGGACGTTGCGGCGCCTGTTCCAGCGCGTGCACCAGATGCTCCAGCGCGGTGTGCATGTAGCCGCAGATCCGTTGCGCGCCGATCTGCGCCAACGCCAGCACCGACAGGGAAAAGCCTTCGCCGAGATCGTCGACGCTGAGGGTCAGCGGATAGTTGCTGCGCTCTTCGCCACCGAGCAGTTGCACGCCTTCCCAGATGCCCTGACCGTCACGCGGCTGCGCTTCGGCAGCGGTATGCCGGTAGTTGAGCAAGGCACTGAACAGCGGCGCCCCGGACACCGCGCTGCAACGCTGGGCCAGCGCCAGTGGCGCGTGTTCATGGGCGAGCAATGCCGTCAGTCGTGCGTGGGTGGTCTTGACCGCAGCGCGCACGCCTTCGCTGACATCCACCCGCAGCGGCAAGGTATTGATGAACACGCCGAGGGTGCGATCCGCGCCTTGACCGCCCTGCAAACGACCCAACAGCACCGTGCCGAACACCACGTCGCGGCGGTTGGCAAGCACGCCAAGCACTTGCGCCCAGGCCAGGTGCATCAGGCTCGCCGGGCTGACACCCAACTGCCGCGCCTGTTCTCGCAGGCGCAGGGTCAACCCGGCATCGACGGCTTGTTGCGCCTCCTCGATGTCGCCGCCATCGCCTTGCACGTCGTGCAGGCCGAACGGCAAGGTCGGTTCGTCGATATCGCCGAGCATGTCGCGGAAAAACGTTTCGTGTTCCTGCTCGCTGGCACCCAGACGCGTCTGCGCCACGTAGTTGCGGTACGGCATCGGCGTGCCGAGGCTGTCGGCCTGATCGAACATGAAAGCACGCATTTCCTGGCCCACCACCTCCATGGCGGTGTGGTCGAGAATCAGGTGCTGGAACAATATGATCGCCACCACCCGTTGCTGCGCCGGGTCTTCGGCGTAGACGATGCGCATCAGCGGCGCCTGGCTCAGGTCGAGGCGGTTGTGCCGGGCATCGAAGCGCGCGTGCAACTGTTCAAGAACGTCGCCCTGCGCCGGGTCCAGCGGCACCGCCTGCACCACCAGCGGCGCCTGACGCCAGACCACTTGCTGCGGACTCGCCAGCCCTTCCCAGACCACACTGGTGCGAAGAATGTCGTGGCGCGCGATGACCTGCTGCAAGGCTTGGCTGAAGGTGCGCAAGCGCTCGACGCTGTCGAAGATCAGCCGCGATTGCAGCAGGTATGGATCGCCCTGTTCGGCGCTCAGGTGGTGGTAAAGAATGCCTTCCTGCAACGGTGCCAGCGGATAGATATCCTGCACGTTGGCGGCCCCACCCGGCACCGTGGCGACGATACGCTCGATGCTTGCTTGATCGAGTTCAGTCAGGCTGAGCATGTCCGGGGTGATGCGGGTGCAGCCCGACGGAATGCGGTTGGCCGGTACTTCGATTTCGCGACCGCTGCCGACTGCGGTGGCCAGTGCGGCCAGAGTCGGCTGATTGAACAACACGCGCACGTCGGCGGCGAGGTCGATCTGGCGCATGCGTTCGATCAGGCTCACCGCCAACAGCGAATGCCCGCCCAATTCGAAGAAGTTGTCGTGACGCCCGACCCGCTCGACTTTCAGCAAGTCGATCCAGATCTGCGCCAGCGCGGTTTCCACCGCACCCTGTGGCGCTTCATATTCGCGGCTGAGCCACGCGCCCTGCTCCGGCTCCGGCAAGGCCTTGCGGTCGATCTTGCCGTTGGCGGTCAACGGCAATGCGTCCAGCCGCACGTATGCCGACGGCAACAGCGCATCCGGCAAGCGAGCCTGCAAATGCGTGTGCAACTGTTGAATATCGACCGCCGTGCGCTCGGTGAACCACGCAATCAGCCGCCCGTCGCGGACCAGCACCACCGCTTCCTGCAGCGCAGCGTGGCTGCCGAGCGCGGCTTCGATTTCACCGAGTTCGATACGCACGCCACGCAATTTGACCTGATCGTCGTTGCGCCCCAAGTACTCGATGTTGCCGTCGGCCAGCCAACGCGCCTGATCGCCGGTGCGGTACATGCGCGCCTGCGGCTCGTCGCTGAACGGATCGAAGAGGAACTGCGCAGCGCTCAGCTCGGGGCGATTCAAATAGCCGCGCGCCACGCCTGCCCCGCCGACATACAACTCGCCCGCCACGCCCACCGGCACCGGACGCTGCTCGGCGTCCAGCACATAGATTTTGGCGTTGGCAATCGGCCGGCCGATATGCAACGGCTGGTCAAGCTCTACCCGCCCCGAGGTGGCGACCACCGTGGCTTCGGTCGGGCCATAGTTGTTGATAACGTCGAAGGTTTGCGCACGACTGAACTGACGCAGTCGGTCGCCGCCGATCAGCAGCGTACGCAAAGTCGGGTGCTGCAATTGACGGCTGAACGCGTATTCGGCCACCGGCGTCGGCAAGAAGCTGACCTGCAACGGCTGCGCGCACCACCAGTCGAGCAACTCGTCGAGGTGCTCGTTGCGGATCGACTGCGGCGGCAGGTGCAAGGTCGCGCCGACACACAGTGCCGGCCAGACTTCCCAGGCCATGGCATCGAAACCGAAGCCGGCGACGCTCGCGGTCTGGCTGCCGGCCTGCAAGTCGAAGGCTTCAGCGTGCCAGTGCACGAGGTTTTCCAGGGTCGCATGCTCGACCATCACCCCTTTCGGTTGGCCAGTGGAGCCGGAGGTGTAGATCACGTAAGCCAGATGGTTCGGGGTTAATGCCGGCACCTGCGGATTGGCATCCGACAGGTGCTGCCAGAGGTCGCGGTCCAGATCGATGACCGGCACGCCACCGAGCAGATCGCGGGTCGATGCTTGCGCCACGATTGCCACCGGGGCGCAGTCCTGCAACAGGTAGGCGATGCGTTCTGGTGGATACGCCGGATCAACCGGCACATAACCGGCGCCGGCCTTGAGGATCGCCAGCAGCGCGACCAGCATGTCCGGGCTGCGCCGGGCACACAGGGCAACCCGGTCATCGGGCTGCACGCCAAGGCCGATCAGGTGATGCGCCAGGCGATTGGCCCGCTGATTGAGCTCGCCATAGCTCAACTGCCGGGTACCTTGCAGCGCCGCCAAGGCCTCGGGGTGCGCGGCCGCCTGGGCCTCGAACAAACGCTGCACGGTTTGCGCTGGCGGATAATCGCGACCGGTGATGTTAAAGCCGACCAGGACCCGCTGGCGTTCGCTCGGCGACAGCACCGAGATCTGCCGCAGCGACGTTGCTGGCGAGTGCTCCAGAGCGGTCAGCAAGTTGTGCAGCGCGGTTTTCAGGTAATCGCAGACCCGCGCGCCATCCACTTGCGGCACCGCTTGCACGCTCAGGCGGAAACCGGTGCCGAGGTCGTCGACGCTGACCACCAGCGGATAGTTGCTGCGCTCGCGCGAGCTGAGAATCTCGATCCCGTCCCAAGTCACGCCTGCCGGTTCGGCCGCGCTGTGGCGATAGTTGAGCAAGCTGCTGAACAGCGGCAGCGATGCGGCAACACCACTGCAACGCTGGGCCAGCGACAGCGAGGCCTGCTCATGCGCCAGCAGTTGCGCCAGACGTTCATGGGTAGCGCGCACGCCTTGCTGCACGTCGGTCGCGCCAACACTGACCCGCAACGGCAAGGTGTTGATGAACATGCCGAGTGCGCGATCGGCGCCCTCGCCACCCTGCATGCGCCCGAGCAGCACGGTGCCGAACACCACCTCTTCACGCCCCGAAACCTGCGCCAGCACCTGGCCCCAGGCCTGGTGCACCAGGCTGGCCGCGCTGATGCCGAGGCGGCGCGCCTGCTCGCGCAAGCGCTGGGCCACGCTCGAATCCAGCGCCTGCTCGCTGTCGACGATGCTGCTGCCGTCGCCATGTACGTCCTGCACACCGAAGGCCACGGTCGGCTCGTCGATGTCGCCGAGCATGTCGCGGAAGAACGCTTCATGCGCCTGAGTATCGGCCTGCTGTTGCGCCTGCGCCACGTAGTTGCGGTACTGCACCGGCATCGGCAACTCGGCGCCGCTCGGGTACAGGCTGTCGTTCATTTCCGCCAGCAACACTTCCAGTGCGGTGTGGTCGAGCACGATGTGGTGCAGCAACAGGATGCCGACCCAGCGCTGCTGTTCACGGTCTTCTGTGTAGGCCAGACGCATCAGCGGCGCCCGGCGCAGGTCGAGGCGGTAGTGCCGTGGATCGAACCGCGCCTGCATCTGCTCCAGCACATCGCCCTCAAGCAGGTCGGCATCGACCCGTTCCAGCGCCAGCGGCGCCTCGCGCCAGACCACTTGCACCGGCTCTTCAAGCCCTTCCCAGACCACGCTGGTGCGCAGAATGTCGTGACGCTCGATCACCGCATTCAACGCACGGACGAAGGCCTTGATCTGTGCCAGACCGGCGAAGGCGAATTGCGCCTGCAATACGTAGGGATCACCGGCGCTGGTCGCCAGATGGTGGTAGAGAATCCCCGCCTGCAACGGTGCCAGGCCGTAAATGTCCTGCACATTGGCGACGCCGCCGGGCACGCTGGCGACCACGCGGTCGATGGCGGCCTGATCCAGCGTGGCCAACGGCAGCATGTCCGGGGTGATCCGCGTGCAATCGAAAGGAATCAGATTGTCCGGCACCCGCAGGGTATGACTGTGACTCAGGGTCGCCGCCAGCGCCGCGACGCTCGGCTGGCCGAACAGCACGCGCACGTCGCACTGCAAGTCGTGCTGGCGCATGCGTTCGATCAGTTTCACCGCCAACAGCGAATGGCCGCCGAGTTCGAAGAAATTGTCGTGCCGCCCGACCTGCTCGACACCGAGCAGGGTCTGCCAAATCCCGGCAATCAGGGTTTCCACCGGTCCCAGTGGGGCTTCGAAACCGCGACGGGCGAAGGCATCGCTGTCCGGTTGCGGCAAGGCTTTGCGATCAAGCTTGCCGTTGGTAGTCAGCGGTATGGCGTCGAGGCGCACAAAGGCGCTAGGCACCATGTAGTCGGCCAGCGATTGCAGCAACGCGTCGCGCAATTGCGCGGCGCTCGGTTCAGTGCCTGCGGCGGCCAGCCAGTAGGCCACCAGACGCTTGTCACCGGGACTGTCTTCGCGGGCGATCACCAGCGCTTCGCGCACACCGGCGCAGGCGGCGAGGCGAGCTTCGATTTCACCGAGTTCGATGCGGAAACCACGGATCTTCACTTGATCGTCGTTGCGCCCCAGGTATTCGAGGCTGCCATCCGCTGACCAGCGCGCGAGGTCACCGGTCTTGTACAGACGCGCCTCGGCACGGCCGCTGAACGGGTCGGCAATAAAGCGTTCAGCAGTCAGCGCTTCACGATTGAGGTAACCCCGGGCAACCCCGGCGCCGCCGACGTACAACTCGCCGATCACGCCGGCCGGCACCGGCTCGCGCTGCGCGTCGAGCACGTACAGTTGCAGGTCGGGAATGCCCACACCGATCGGGCTGCGCCCGACCAGTAGCGCGTCCGCTGCCTGCAGTGGGCGATAGGTCACGTGCACCGTGGTTTCAGTGATGCCGTACATGTTCACCAGCCGCGTACCGGCATTGCCGACCCGCGCGTACCACGGTTTGAGCAGGCCCGGTTCCAGCGCTTCGCCGCCGAAGATCACTTCGCGCAACGAGTGCTGCAACGGGCTGCGGCCCTGCGCGGCGATCAACTGGCGGAAGGCGCTCGGGGTCTGATTGAGCACAGTGACGCCAGTGCGGCACAGCAGCGCGTAGCAGTCGTCCGGCGAGCGGCTGACCGCCTGCGGCACCAGCAACAATTGTCCGCCGAACGCCAGCGCGCCCCAGATTTCCCACACCGAGAAATCGAAGGCGAAGGAATGGAACAGCGCCCACACGTCCTGCGGGTTGAAGTTGAACCAGTCGTGGGTCGCCGAAAACAGCCGCACCACGTTGCGGTGTTCGACCATCACGCCCTTGGGCAGCCCGGTGGAACCGGAGGTGTAGATCACGTAGGCGAGGTGATTTGGGGTCAGCTCGGGAATCTGCGGATTGCTGCTGAGTTCAGCCTGCAACTGCAGGCTGTCCAGATCGATGATCGGCACGTTGAGCGCGCCAACCCGATCCAGCGTATCGGCCTGGGTCAGCACCGCCACCGGGGCGCTGTCCTCCAGGGTGTAGGCGATGCGCTCCAGTGGATACGCCGGGTCGATCGGCACGTAACCGGCGCCGGCCTTGAGGATACCGAGCAGGCCGATGAGCATTTGCGGGCCACGCTCGACACAAATCGCCACGCGCTGATCCGGGCGAATCCCCCGCGCCAGCAGGTGATGCGCAAGTTGATTGGCGCGGCGATTGAGTTCGCCGTAGCTCAACGTCTGCTCCTCGAACAGCAGCGCTGTGGCCTCTGGACGCGCCGCCGCGTGGGCTTCGAACTGCTGGTGAATCAGCGGGGTTTCCGGGAACTGCGGCAACGGCGAGTTGATCCCGTGCAGCAGATATTCACGTTCGGCGGCCGGCAGGATATTCAGGCGTTGCAGCGGCGCATCCGGGGTCGATTGCAAGGCCTGCAGCAGGCTGTGCAACGCGGTGTGCAGGTAAGCGGCGATGCGTTCGGCACCCAGCGCCGCATCCGCCAGCGCGGTGATGCGCAAGTCTTCGCCGAGGTCGTCGATGTTTATTGTCAGCGGGTAGTTGGTGCGTTCGCGGGCGCCCAGCACTTGCACGCCGGGGGCCAGTTCGCTGACCTCGGCGATCTCTTCACTGCTGCTGTGGCGATAGTTGAGGATCGCGCTGAACAACGGCGTTGGCACCGCCACCGCGCTGCAACGCTGGGCCAGGGCCAGCGAGGTCTGTTCATGGCCGAGCAACGCGGTCAGGCGTCGATGGGTGGCCAGCACCCCGGCACGCACGCCGTCCTGCCCGACATCCACCCGCAGCGGCAAGGTGTTGATGAACATCCCCAGCGCCTGTTCGCCGCCCTCGCCCGCCTCCATCCGCCCCAGCAGCACGGTGCCGAACACCACCGCCGTGCGCCCGGACAGTTGGCCGAGCACCCGCGCCAGCGCCAGGTGCATCAGGCTCGCCACGCTGACGCCGAGCTGACGCGACTGGCCGCGCAGTTGCCGGCTGAAATCGGTGTCGAGCATCAGCAAAGCTTCTTCGATGCCTTGGCCATCGCCCTGCACATCCTGCAAACCACAGGGCAAGGTCGGCTCGTCGATGTCGGCGAGCATCTCGCGGAAAAACTGCTCGTGAGTCTGTTCGTCCAGACGCAGACGGGCCTTGGCCAGGTGATCGCGGTATGGCACCGGCGGCCCGACCTGCGCGGTCTGGCCGAGCAGGTGCGAACGGGTTTCGCGGCGCACCACGTCGAGGGCGACGTGGTCCATGATCAGGTGATGGAACAGCAACAGCGCGACCACGCGCCCGTTGGCCGGATCCATGGCGTACACCAGACGCAGCAGCGGCGCCTGCTGGATGTCGAGGCGGAAGAACCGTGGGTCGTGGCGCTCCAGCAATTGCGTCAGAGCATCCGCACCCGGGTCGAGGGCGATTTCTTCGCAATGCAGACGAGCCTGTCGCTGCACCACTTGCAGCGGTTCGTCCAGGCGTTCCCAGACGAACGAGGTGCGCAGAATGTCGTGGCGTTCGATCATCCATTGCAGCGCCTCGGCGAAAGCCTCCAGACGTTCGCGGCTGTCGAAGGCGAATCGCGCTTGCGACACGTAGGGGTCACCGGCGGGCGCCGACAGGTGCAGATAAAGCATGCCTTCCTGCAGCGGCGCCAGCGGGTAAATGTCCTGCAGGTTGGCGGCGCCGCCGGGTACTTTGGCGACCAGGCGATCGATGGTCGGCTGATCCAGAGTCACCAGCGGCAGCATGTCCGGGGTGATGCGAAACGCCGGGCTCAGCCAGTCGCCACCGTTTTGCGCGACCAGTTCCAGCAACTGCGCCTTGTGTTCGCTGAGGCTGTCCCACAACGCATCGTCCAGCGCGTCGTCGCTGCCCAGAATGACCAGGTCTTCATCTTCCTGTTGAAGGCGGATCGCATGGGTGGAAAGAACAGCCATCAGTTCGCTGAAATGCATGGGATAACCTGCTGTAAATACGAGAAAAAGGAGCGCGCAGCCGCGAGTCCGTGCCTGCTGTGCGCAGCCTGGAAAAACTAAAACATCGGGGCTTGCGGGGCTGACATGGGAAGCGGGGACAAGCCGCCGGCTCGGCCGCCGCAATCCCCCTGTGGGAGCGGGCTTGCTCGCGAATGCGGTGGGTCAGTCGATGTTGATGGTGACTGTTACACCGCATTCGCGAGCAAGCCCGCTCCCACAGGGTTTGGTTTACACAATCAATTCCGGGCTAGAGCCGGCGTTTGCGGGTGAGGCTCGGGATGGTGGTTTGCGGGATGGCCACTTGCTGCGCCTCGGGTGTGGTGCTGAGCGCCAGTGCCGCCAGCGTCGGCTGGCTGAACAGTGCCCGGGCGTCGGTGTGCAAACCGCTCTGACGCATACGCGCCACCAGACTCACCGCCAGCAACGAATGCCCGCCGAGTTCGAAGAAGTTGTCGTGACGACCGACCTGTTCGACGCCGAGTACTTCACCCCAGATCTGCGCCAGCGCGGTTTCGACTTCACCCTCGGGCGCCACGTATGGGCGGTTGATCACCGCGTCTGCACCCGGTTCCGGCAAGGCTTTGCGATCGATCTTGTCGTTCGGTGTCAGCGGCAAAGCGTCGAGCAGCACAAACGCACCGGGCACCATGTACTCCGGCAAACGCTCCAGCACATGGCCGCGCAACGTCTCAAGACTCGGTGCTTCCACGCCGGAACGCACGGTGTACCAGGCCACCAGACGCTCATCGCGGACCATCACTACCGCTTGGCGAATTGCCGGATGCTCAATCAACCGCGCCTCGATTTCTCCCGGTTCCAGACGCAAGCCCCGCAGCTTGATCTGGAAGTCATTGCGGCCGAGGAATTCAAGTTCCCCGTGGTGGTTGTAGCGCGCCAGGTCGCCCGTTCGGTACAGGCGATCACCCGCCACAAACGGGCTGTCGATGAAGCGCTCGGCCTGCATCTCCGGCAGTCCGTGATAACCACGCGCAACGCCGACACCGCCAATGTGCAACTCACCGCTGACGCCTTGCGGCACCGGTTGTCCGTACGCGTCGAGCACGTACAGGCGGGTGTTGCTCAACGCCTTGCCGATTGGCACCACGTTTTCCGGCACTGGCATGTGCGGTTCCAGCGTCCAGCCCGTGCTGTCCACCGTGGTTTCAGTCGGGCCGTAAACGTTGTGCAACCGCACCCACGGCAGGCGATCGCGCACTTGGCGGGCCAGCGCTGCGCTGAGTTCGCCACCACCGTTGAGCACATCGGTCAGGCTGGTGCACTGTTCGACACCGTCCTGTTCGATGAACTGCTGCAACAGCGCCGGGACGAACTTGACTACCGTCACCTGCTGCTCGCGAATGGTCTGCACCACATACGCCGAATCGCGGTTGCCGTCCGGTCGCGCCAGTACCAGACGCATCCCGGAACACAGCGGCCAGAAGATCTCCCACACCGAACTGTCGAAGCTGAACGGTGCTTTTTGCAGCAACGCACCGTGTTCGGTCGGCGGACTGAGCTGCGAACCCCAATGCACCATGTTGCAGGCGCTGCGATGCTCGATCATCACGCCTTTGGGCAACCCGGTGGAGCCCGAGGTGTAGATCATGTAAGCGAGGTTCGAAGCGCTCAGGCCCGGCACCTGCAGATTGTCTGACGGCTGCTGCTCCCAACTGCCGTGATTAAGATTGATCGTCGTCACACCCGGCTCGCCGAGCAATTGCCGCGTGGCGTCATGCACCAGCAGTGCGACCGGCGCGCTGTCCTGCAACATGTAGTTCAGACGCTCCAGCGGATAGTCCGGATCCAGCGGCACATAGGCGCCGCCAGCCTTGAGGATGCCGAGCAAACCAACGATCAGATCCAGTCCGCGCTCGACGCAGATTGCTACGCGCGAGTCCGGTTGCACGCCGAGTTCACGCAGGTGATGGGCCAGACGATTGGCGCGCTGATTGAGCTCAAGGTAAGTCAGGGTTCCCTGCGCGGATTGCAGCGCGATGGCGTCCGGCTTATGCCGCACCTGCGCTTCGAACAACGCGTGCAGTGGCTGCTCCAGCGGACAATCGACCTCGGTGACGTTGAAGGTGATCAGCAAACGTTGCAACTCCTCGGCTTGCAGGATCGGCAAGCGGTTCAACAGTTGTTGCGGCGTCTGCTCCAAGGCCTGTACCAGGCCGCTCAACGCGGTTTGCATGTAGCCGCAAATCCGCTGCGCGCCGATCTGCACCACGGCCCTGCCGGTGAGGCGCAAGCCGTTGCCAAAATCATCCACGCTCATGGTCAGCGGGTAATTGGTGCGCTCCTCGTTGGCCAGGGTTTCGATGCCTTTCCAGGCATGGCTGGACGGCTCCAGCAGTTCGGACTCGTCACTGTGCCGATAATTGAGCAGAGCGCTGAACAACGGTGACGGCGAGGCGACGCCGCTGCAGCGCTGAGCCAGTGCCAGCGACGCGTGCTCATGCCCGAGCAGCGCGGTCAGCCGCGCATGGGTGGCGCGCACGGCGTCGAGCAACCCGGCATCGACATCGATGCGCAACGGCAAGCTGTTGATGAACACGCCCAAGGCCCGGTCAGCGCCCTCGCCGCCTTGCATACGCCCCATCAGCACCGTGCCGAACACCACACGCTGCTGGCCGGATGTCGCCGCTAGCACCCGTGCCCACGCCATATGAATCAGACTCGCCACGCTGACCCCGGCCTGTCGTGCTTGGGTGCGCAGACGCTGATAGACGTCAGCCGGCAACGCCTGCTGCGCTTCGTCGATGCCGCGTCCGTCGCCCTGCACTTCCTGCAGGCCGAATGGCAGGGTCGGCTCGTCGATGTCCGCCAGTTGCTCACGGAAAAACGCCTCGTGTTCCTGCTCGCTGACGCCCAGCCGCGTCTGCGCCACGTAATTGCGATACGGCACCGGCGGCGCCAGCGCCACGACCTGCCCCGACAGACTGGCCTGCATTTCGCTGCGCATCACTTCGAGGGCGATGTGATCCATCGCCAAGTGATGGAACAGCAGAATCCCCACCACCCGATCCAGCGCCGGATCACGGGCATACACCAGGCGCATCAGCGGCGCCTGGCTGACGTCGAGGCGATAACGCCGGGCGTTGAAGCGCGCGTGCAACTGGTCGATGATCGGGCCGTCGGCCGGGTCCAGTTCGACCTCCTGCAACGGCAGAATTGCCGCGCGCCACACCACCTGCACCGGGGTGGTCAGCCCTACCCAGAGCACCGAAGTGCGCAGAATGTCGTGCCGCGCCATGACTTCTCGCAACGCTGCGGCGAAAGCCTCGACGCGGTCAAGACTGTCGAACGCCAGTTGCGATTGCAGCAGGTACGGATCGCCCTGCGCGGCGGTGATGTGGTGATAGAGAATGCCTTCCTGCAGCGGTGCCAACGGGTAGATGTCCTGCACGTTGGCGGCGCCGCCCGGTACCGTAGCAACGATCCGGTCGAGGGTCGGCTGATCCAGTTGCAGCAGGGTCAGCATATCCGGGGTGATGTGGGTGCAATCGGCGGCGATGCGGTTGGCCGGCACTTCGATCTCCCGACCGCTGCCGACCGAAGCCGCCAGCGCCGTCAGGGTCGGCTGACTGAACAGCACGCGCACGTCGCTGCTCAGATCGAGCTGACGCATGCGCTCGATCAGCATCACCGCCAGCAACGAATGCCCGCCGAGTTCGAAGAAGTGATCGTGACGCCCGACCCGCTCGACTTGCAGGACTTCGGCCCAGATCTGCGCCAGGGCGATTTCGACCTCACCCTGCGGCGCCTCGTATTCGCGGCGAATCAGATCGTCCGGCCCGGGCGCCGGCAGTGCCTTGCGATCGACCTTGCCGTTGGCGGTCAGCGGCAGCGCCGACAGACGCACATAGGCGCTCGGCAGCATGGCACTGCTCAGGCGAGTTTTCAGCTGCGCGTGCAGCTCATTGATGTCCAGCGGCGCCTGCTCGGTGAACCACGCCAGCAATTGCCCGTCGCGCACCAGCACCACCGCTTCGCGCACCGCCGAATGGCTGGCGAGTGCGCTCTCGATCTCCCCCGGCTCGATCCGGATGCCACGGATTTTCACCTGATCATCGTTGCGCCCCAGATACTCCAGATTGCCGTCGGCGCGCCACCGCGCGAGGTCGCCGGTGCGGTACAGGCGCGCGCCCGGTTCAGCACTGAACGGGTCGCGCAGGAAACGCTCGGCGCTCAGCTCTGCGCGGTTCAGGTAACCGCGCGCCACCCCGGCCCCGCCGACGTACAACTCGCCCGTCACGCCCAGCGGCACCGGTTGCTGTTGCTCGTCGAGCAGATACACCGTGGCGTTGCTCACCGGTTTGCCGATGTGCAGCGCCTGCCCGGCGTCGATACGTCCCGAGGTCGCCACCACCGTGGCTTCGGTCGGGCCGTAGTTGTTGATCACTTCGAACGATGGCTGACGCGGGAACTGGCGCAGGCGATCGCCACCGATCAGCAGCGTGCGCAACGTCGGGTGATCGAGCTGGCGGCTGAACGCGTATTCGGCGATCGGCGTCGGCAAAAAACTCACGTCCAGCGGCTGCGCACGCCACCAGTCGAGCAGCGCATCGATGTCTTCGCTACCTTCACTGGCCGGCGCCAGGTGCAGGGTCGCGCCCACGCACAGCGCCGGCCAGACTTCCCAGGCCATCGCATCGAAACCGAAACCGGCCAGGCTTGAGGTATGGCTGCCGGCATGCAGGTCGAAGACATCAGCGTGCCAATCGACCAGATTGCACAGGGTGCGGTGCTCGACCATCACCCCCTTGGGCAGGCCGGTCGAGCCGGAGGTATAAATCACATAAGCGAGGTTGGCCGGGGTCAGCCCCGGCACCTTCGGCGCGTCGACCCGGCCAGCCGACCAACTCGGCTGATCCAGCTCGATCACCGGCACCGACAACGCCGGCAAATGCCCGCGCAGCGCGCGCTGGGTCAGCACCGCGATGGGCGCGCTGTCCTCCAGCAGGTAGCTCAGGCGCTCGGCTGGATGCGCCGGATCCAGCGGTACATACGCGGCGCCAGCCTTGAGGATCGCCAACAGTCCGACCAGCGTGTCGAGCCCGCGCCAGGCAACGATCGCCACCCGGTCATCCGGGCGCACCCCGAGATCGAGCAGATGATGAGCCAGCGCGTTGGCGCGTTGATTGAGTTCGGCATAGGTCAGGCCTTGCCCTTGCTCAACCGCCGCCAGCGCCTGCGGCCGTAGCGTCGCCTGCGCTTCGATACGTTGCTGAAGGGGCGTCGGCGCCGGGTAGTCCACCCGCGTGGCATTCCACTGTTGCAGCCGCGCGGTTTCTTCCGGCGTGCTTAGGTCGAAATCCGCCACCGCCAGATTCTCCGCTTCCAGTCCCTGCTCCAGAATCAGCAACCAGCGTTCAGCCAGTGCCTGGACTTCATCGGCGTTGAAATACGCCTCGCTGTAGATCAGGTACAGCCGTGCGTCGTCATTGGCCAGATTGCTCAGCAAGTGCACCGCCAGCGGTGTGGCCTCTTCGACGTTCGAAGCCTTGATGATCCGTCCCGACGCCTCGCCGTAGCGATAATCGTGAGTGCCCTGCTCGTAGGACACCGTGACCTCGAACAGCTGCGAGCGCTCCTCCCGCAGCAGGCCGAGGGCGCGATTCATCTCGCTCACGGGGAAACGCTGATGGCGAAAGTCCTGGCGCAGTTCATCGCGAATCGCCCGGACTAGTTCAGCGAACGTGCAATGGCGACCGAAGCCCATGCGCACCGCACTGACCTGGGCGAACAGCCCGAGGGTGGATTTGAAGCGCGCGCCGGAGCGGTTGAGAATCGGCAATCCAACCACCCATTCGTCACGTTGTGCGGTGCGGCTGAAGTAGACATGCAGCGCCGCCAGCAACACATGGAACGCCGACGCGCCGAACGCTCGGGCCACCTGCTGCATGCGCTCGTGCAGCAACGCCGGCAAGGGCTGCGCGTAGACCTGCGTCTGCGCGGTCTGGCCGGCCAGACTCTGCTGATGCCGTGGCAGCAACAGCGGCTCGGGCAATTGTCGGTACTTGTCCAGCCAATAGGCGCGATCCTGCGCATAACGCGGCGACGCTTGATAGCGCGCATCGTCCTCGATGAAGTCGATGTACGACGGCGCCGCGACCGGTGCCGGTTGGCCGTGCGCCAGCGCGTTGTAGATCTCGTCCAGCGACTTGAACATTTCGCCGAAGCCCCAGCCATCGACGATCAAGTGATGCGCCTGCACGGACAGCCAGTGTCGCTGCTCATCGAGGCGGATCAACAGAAAGCGCAACAGGCAGCCGCCGTCCAGCACAAAGGGCTGATCGATGCGCGCCTGCACCAATGCCCGCGCCGCCGATTCCGGGTCGCTGTGCGCCGACACATCGTCGATCGGCATCGGCACCGCTACTGACCGGGCGAACTGCTGCAAAGGCAGGCCATCGGCGCCAGCGCCCGGCAGCAGAATCGTGCGCAGCGCGTCATGCCGGGCTACCAGTGCTTCCAGCGCAGCCTGCATCCGCGCCGGATCCAGCGGCCCGCTGAGGTCCAGGTAGCCGCCGATGTTGTACAGCGGCGAATCCCCGCGACTCAGCTGATCCAGCCAGATATCCAGCTGCGCAGCGGTCAGCGGATACGTCTGGAGCGATGCGGACGGCGTGGCCACCGCAGGGGCAGAAATAGGCGGCATAAGATCCTTCTCATGTGATTTTGCGCCTATTCAAGCATCGGCCCCGATGCCGACATGACACGTAAAACCCGGACAACCCCGCCCCGGGCGCTGGCCTGTCAGCGCTTGTAGCCCCTGATTGGGTGGGAACCCACTAAAAGTTCGGAGAGGAAACACTGAAAATTCTGTAGGAAAAATGCCACACACCAGCGCTGCCATCGACCTGCGTTGTGACCTCAAAAAAACGCCACTGCCCCGGTTTTCAAGGTCTTGCCGTGACCAAACAGTCACGCGATGCGCAACACCTGTAGCAAATGGCGTCAGAAGCCCGGCGCCAACTTTCAGAAATGATGGCACTTTGTGTCCCTGTTTTCCCCTACAGACGTAGGACAAATCCATAGGCTTAAATCCCGCCCCAGATCAGTTTCAAGGAGAGACGATTGCGTGGGCGGCTTTTGCATAAACAGCGGACGACTCGGTGATGACTCGGAACCAGGGATGACAAGGATATGAATCTGACCGGCAGCATTCGCAACATGGAAAACCCGCATTTCTACTGGCAACTGGGGGAACTGATTGCCAGCACCGGCGACGATCATTTCGCCAGCAACCTGTTCCAGTTGGTCGACACCCTGGTGCCGGTCAATCGCGTCGATCTCAGTGAGTGGACGCTGGACGAACGTCAGGCCAGCGTGGTCGAGATCAAGGCGCTGGGCAGCGCCGGACTGCCGCAGACCTTCCCGCCACCGGACCCGTTGAAAAGTCCGGACGATCATCCGTTGTTGCAGAAGATGATCGAGATGAATGATTCCCTGCTGATTCAACTCAAAGCGTCGCTCCAGCCGCAACATCCGCAGCACAGCGTGCACCAGTGCAATCTGGTGTCCCGCACCTCTAATCGCCGCTGTGTCATCTCGTTCTACCGACCGCATACGCAACGGGTGTTTTCCTTGCCGGAGCTGTCGTTTCTGAAAAGCCTGTCCGACACCCTGTTGCCGCTGATTGAACGGCACGCGCAGCTCAGTCGGCAGATTGTCGCCAAACAGCCGCGCCTGCCCTTGGCCGATCTGGAGCAGGCGCCGTTGCAGCAGGTGTTCGACGAACGCCTGGCGCTGGGTGGCATCGTGCTGTCGGCCCGAGAGAAAGAAGTCTGCCTCGGTTTGTTGACCGGCGGTACCGTGCCGCAACTGGCCGAGAAGCTGCGGGTCAAGAGCAGTTCGGTCGAGACCTACCTCAAGCGTGCGACCGCCAAACTGGGGGTCAGCGGACGGCATGGCCTGGCGCGCTGGATGGCCGGGGCGTAACCGCGCGGTCGTGGTTCAACGATGTTCGATGGTGGTGTGGGGACGCAGTCCCCGGCACGTGTTTTTTCTGCATGAGAGCGTTCGATGCTGCGCATTTCCCTGCTGTCCCTCGCCGCCCTGCTGGCCGGTTGTTCGTTGATTCCTGACTACCAGCGTCCTGCTTCACCGAGCGCGGCGCAGTATCCGCAAGGCGCGGTTTACCCGGCACCGACACCCGCTGCAGCGCGCGCTGAAGACTGGCGCACGCTGTTCAACGACCCGGCGCTGCAACAGTTGATCGAAAGCGCGCTGGTGAACAATCGCGATCTGCGAGTGGCCGCGCTGAACGTCGAGGCGTTTCAGGCGCAATACCGGATCCAGCGCGCCGATCTGCTGCCGGCGGTGTCGGCCAATGCCAGCGAGTCGCGCCAGCGCATGCCGCCCAGCGTGACCCGCAGCAAAGCCATGATCAATTCGACCTATGCGGTGAATCTGGGTGTCAGTGCCTATGAACTGGATTTTTTCGGCCGAGTGCGCAGCCTCAGCGAACAGGCGCTGCAAACCTGGCTGGCGACCGAACAGGCGCGGCGCAGTGCCCAGCTGAGTCTGGTGGCCAACGTCGCCAATGCCTACCTGACCTGGCGCGCCGATCAGGAGTTGCTCGAACTGACGCGCCAGACCCTGGCCGCGGATGAGCAAAGCCTGCGCCTGACCACGCGCAACCGTGAGGCCGGCAAGTCTTCGGCGCTGGAACAGGCGCAGGCCAGGACCAGCGTTGACAGTTCGCGGGCCAATCTGGCGCGATACAAACGCCAGGTGGCGCAAGATCTCAACAGCCTGACGCTGCTGGTTGGCGCTCAGGTCCCCGAGCAACTGCCGGCGCAACCACTGGCCAACGATCTGGTTCAGCAATTGCCGGCCGGGTTGCCGTCGGATCTGCTGCAACGGCGCCCGGACATTCTCCAGGCCGAGTACAAACTGAAAGCGGCCAACGCCAATATCGGCGCAGCGCGCGCGGCGTTTTTCCCCAGTGTCAGCCTGACCGCCAGCGCCGGTACCTCCAGCCGCGATCTGTCCGGCCTGTTCAGCGGCGGCTCCGGGGCGTGGACGTTCCAGCCGCAAATCAACTTGCCGATTTTCAACGCCGGCAGCCTGCGCGCGAGTCTGGATTATTCGAAATTGCAGAAAGACGTCGCGGTCGCCGAATACGAGAAATCGATTCAAACCGCGTTTCAGGAAGTCGCTGATGGCCTGGCGGCGCGCAGCACTTATCAGCAGCAATTGCAGGCGCAACGCGATCTGGTGCAGGCGACTCAGGACTACTACAACCTGGCGCAACACCGTTATCAGAATGGCGTCGACAGCAGCCTGACGTTTCTCGATGCACAGCGTTCGCTGTTCAGTTCACAGCAGGGGCTGATCACTGATCGTCTTGCGCAGCTGGTTGCCGAGGTCAACCTGTACACCGCGCTGGGCGGCGGCTGGCAGGCCGATGAGGCGAATGTTCAGTAGTCCGTCGTCACTTTTTCTTACACCTTTTGTCGCCCGATCCTGCGCCGCGCGGCGATCCGTGGCCGGCGTCTGCCGTCAGTTTGGTATCATGCGCCGCTTTTACGGTTAACCCCCCGCCAGTCCTGCCGACTGACGGGCTGCAAAAGGCGGTATTAGATGACGGCTTTGTTGACTCGCCGCAAGGTGCTTGCGGGAATGGGCGTGCTGGGCCTGGGCCTGCTCGCGGGCTGCGACACCCGTGGCCAACTGTCGTACAAGTACGGCAAGGACCTGAGTGACAAGATCCTCGGACGCACCTTCAAGCTGAAGAACACCGACGGCGAAACCATGACGCTGTCGAGCTTTCGCGGGATGATGCCGATGATCTTCTTCGGCTTCACCCAATGCCCGGCGGTGTGCCCGACCACCCTCGCCCGCGCCGCGCAAATCAAGAAGCTGATGGGCAAGGACGGCGACCGTCTGCAGGTGATCTTCATCACCCTCGACCCGGAACGCGACACGCCGCAGATCCTCGACGCCTACGTCAAAGCCTTCGACCCGAGCTTCGTCGCACTGTACGGCACGCTGGAAGAAACCCGGGCCACCGCCAAGGAATTCGACGTGTTCTTCGAGAAGGTGCCGGCCGGCGACACCTACACCATCTCCCACACGTCCACCAGTTACGTCTACGACTCGCGCGGCCAGTTGCGCATGGGTCTGTCTGTATCGCTTTCGGCACAAGAGTGCACGGAAGATTTGCTCACCGTTATGGAGGTCTGCTGATGCACCCCGTTTTGAACAACATCAAACGCGCCGTTTTCGCCCTATCCCTGCTGGGCCTGGCGTTTCAAGCCTCGGCTCAGACCAAGGTCGATGATGCCTGGGTGCGTGCGACCGTGCCGACCCAATCGGCCAGCGGCGCGTTCATGACCGTCACCGCGGACAGCGACAGCAAACTGCTGAGCGTGGCCTCGCCAGTGGCCAAGGATGTGCAGATCCACGAAATGTCGATGAAGAACGACGTGATGAGCATGGGCCCGGTCAAATCGGTCGACCTGCCAGCCGGCAAAGCCGTCACCTTCGACCCGAACGGCTACCACGTGATGCTGATGGGCCTGACCGGCCAGCTCAAGGAAGGCGAAAGCGTACCGCTGACCCTGACCGTGGAAAACGCCAAGGGCGAGAAAGAAACCGTCGAAGTCAAAGCCGAAGTGCGTGCGCTGACGCACATGGAAGGCCACGATCACAGCAAGATGCATTGATCTGACTTGGCGGTAATAAAAAGGGGCGGCCTGATTGATGATCAGGTCGCCCCTTTTTTATCGCGCATGTCAGCCGCGCTTGCGGGCCAGTGCATTGCGCACGCTTTCTCTCGACATCCCCGAGCGCGATGCCGCTGCAGTTTTCTCCACGGGCGCCACAGCCAACTGCTGCTTGCGCTTCAACACCTGACGCCAGTGATAGCCGAAATATCCGGCTGCAACGAAAAATCCCGGCCAACCGAAAATCGAACCGACGAAGAACCACAGCCCAAGCGTGATCAGCACGGATTTCGAGGTGAACAACTTCAGGCCGTCATCGACGGGCACCGTTTCAACCGGTGTCTGCTGCGCCAGTGGAATCTGCTGCACTCCATCCAGATCAAAGCGCAATGAGAAGTCCGCCCCCGGTACCTGGACATTTATCTGATTGCCTTCAGCGGTATGCACCCGCACTTCGCCATTGACGACCGACACCGAACTGAAACTGATCTGGGTTTCGTGATGAATCTCGCCGTTGACCAAGGTCACGACCGTTCGTTGTTCGCCATTGGGGGTGTCGCGCATGTCGATTCCTTGAGAATTCCACGTCGGACGACGTGCAAAGGGAAAGTCCGTTGGGCTCGAATGCTACTGAGTGGCCATCAGGCTGTCCAGAAACAACCCGCTCGATGCTGATGGAAAGCTTGCTTTACATAGAAGAAAATTTTAGTAAGTATGTAAAGGGTCTTTTACACAGGAAGTTGAAAAATGAACCGGTACTACCTCGAAATGGGCGCAGCCTTGATCCTCTACATGCTGGTGTTGACGGCCTCAGTGATTGCCACGCAATACCTGACGGACGCCAACATGATTCTGCGCTCAGTCGTTGCGCTGACACCGGTTATTCCGGCAGGACTGATGTGCTGGAGTATCGTGCGCAACATGCGGCGCATGGACGAAATGCATCTGCGTATCCAGTTCGAAGCGCTGGGGTTTGCCTTCGCCGCCTCAGCGTTGCTGACCTTCAGTTACGGGTTTCTGGAAAACGTCGGGGCCCCGCACATATCGTGGACTTGCGTGTGGCCGGTGATGGGCGCGATGTGGATTGTCGGCCTGCAAATCGCTCGACGTCGCTACCAATGAAAAATCGCCTCAAGGCGCTGCGCGCCGAGCGCAACTGGTCGCAGGTCGATCTGGCTGAACGCCTCAAGGTGTCACGTCAGACGATCAATGCCATCGAAAACGAGCGTTACGACCCGAGCCTGCCACTGGCCTTTCAGATTGCCCGGGCGTTCGAGTTACCGATTGAAAGCATCTTCGACGACGGTTTGAACTGATCGCCGAATTGGCCGGCGGTGGGCGCTGTCTGAGAGGTGTCAGCTCCCCGCGCCACCATGCGCCTCTTCAAAAAAGTAATCCTTCCAGCTGTCGGCCTTGTTCTTCAGCACGCCCAGTTCCTGCAATTTTTCGGCATAGATGAACGTGCGCTGCGGCACCACCGTGAAGTCGATTTCCGGGTCTTTGACGATCTGTTCGACCAGCGCCAGCGGCAGCTTGGACTGTTCGACGCGGATGTACGCCTGGGCGGCGGCGGGCTTGTCGGCCTTGATGATTTTTTCCGCTTCGGCCAACGAGTCGTAGAACGCCTTGTAGGTCCTGGGATTTTCGTCGTGGAATTTTTCCGTGGTGTAGAGCACGTTGAACGTGGCCTGGCCGCCGAGCACGTCGTAGGAACTCAGCACTTTGTGCACGTTGGGGTTTTGCAACGCCTGATACTGGAACGGCGGGCTGGAGAAGTGCGAGTTGATTTCCGAACCACCGGCAATCAGCGCCGCCGTGGCGTCCGGATGCGGCAGGCTGACCGAGATGTCGTCAAATTTTTTGTACTGGTCATTGCCGAATTCCTTGGCCGTTTCGATCTGCAGGGTCCGCGACTGGAACCCCACGCCCGCCGCCGGCACGGCGATGCGATCCTTGTCGCTGAAATCCTTCAGGGTCTTGATGTTCGGGTTGTTGGTCAGCAGGTAATTGGGCATCGAGCCGAGCGAGGCAATCGCCTTGACGTTCTGTTTGCCCCGGGTGCGATCCCACACGGTGAGCATTGGCGGCACCCCGGCGGAGACCACGTCCAGCGCGCCGGTCAGCAGCGCTTCGTTCATGGCGGTGGCGCCGGAGATGCTGTTCCAGTCGACCTTGATCTCCAGCCCCTGCGCCTTGCCGTGTTTTTCGATCAACTGCTGATCACGGACCACATCGAGAATCAGATAACCGATGCCGAATTGCTGGGCAATGCTGATCTTGCCTTCGGCCTGGGCGCCGGCGCTGAACAGCAGACTGCCTGCCAGGGATGCGGCCAACAGAGTCAGCGCAGAACGTTTGAACGGTATGGCCATGACAACCTCGCAGCAGGGTGGATTGCTGAAAGGCCGAACTCTATCGCTATAAAAAACAGAAATTAAATACCGTTATCGAATATCCATAGCACGCTCACGTTTGCCGTCATGCGCTGATTTAAACAGCCTGAAACAATAAATCTGCCATCGATTACACGCTGTGCGTCAGCCGTCAGCGCGCTGACACCAACGCCAGTCACGGCCTCAAGCCCTGCGCCGTGCCTGCGAGAGCGGATCAGCCGGTAGTTTAAAAGGGCGATCAGACAGCCCACCCTTGGTATCATCGCGCACACTTTTATGACGGTTTGATGGCTGGAAGGTCTTTGTTTGTGAGCGTTTTATTGCGTTGGTTGCGGCAGCCGCATGCCCGCCTGTTTTCCCTGATTCTGCTGGTGCTGATTGTACCGGTGTGCCTGCGCGCGGCGTTGGGCTGGTCGTCGTCGCTGGGCTATTTGTCCGACCTGGCGATTGGTAGTTTGCTGGTGCTGTTGCTGCATCGCCGTGCGTGGTGGCTGGCGTTGCCGTTGCTGCTGTTCTGGGGGTTGCTGGCGGTGGCGACGGCGGAGCTGGTCAGCGCTGTCGGCCGGTTGCCGAACCCATCCGACCTGCATTACCTGATTGACCCGCAATTCGTGGAGAACTCCACCGGTGGCGGCTTTGCCCATCCGACGCTGGGCGTTGCCCTGTTGCTGGCGCTGCTGCTCTGGTTGCTGACGCGTTTCGCCAATCGCGCGCAGCCCGCTGCTGCCCTGCCCCGTGCCGTGTGGGCGGCCCCGGCGCTGCTGTTCGCCGCGCACTGGGGCGTGCAGAACCAGTGGCCGAACGATGAGGATCCGTGGCGCCTGTACAACCTGCCGCATCAGTTGCTCGCCTCGCAAGTCGCCGAGCTGCAGTTGCAGGCCGAGGAATGGCTGGACGGTGACGTCGAACCCGCCGCGCCACAGATGGCCGGGCTGACCGATCTGGATCTCAATGGCCACAAGCTGCTGGCCGCACCGGGGCAGGCGCGCAATGTGCTGATCATCGCCCTGGAGGGCATCCCCGGCGCGTACATCCGCGCCAATCGCGAGGCCATCGGCAGTCATTATCAGGAAGACCTGATGCCTCATCTCAGTCGCTGGGCCGAGCGCGGCATGAACACCCCGGATTACGTGCTGCATACGCACCAGACCATTCGTGGCCTGTACGCCATGCTCTGTGGCGATTACGACAAGCTCAACAACGGCACGCCCAAAGGCGTGGAAATGCTCACCCAGCAGGAGCGCAATCAGGCCTGCCTGCCGGCGCAACTGCGGCAGAACGGCTTCAGCACTCACTACCTGCAAGGCGCCGGTCTGCGTTTCATGGCCAAAGACAAGATCATGCCGCACATCGGTTTCGATGCGACCCATGGTCTGGAGTGGTTCAGCAACGCCAACTATCTGGAGTTTCCGTGGGGCAAGGATGACAAGGCGTTCTTCGAAGGCGCGCTGGATTACGTCGGCCAACTGAAGAAGCAGAAGCAACCGTGGATGCTCACTCTGTTGACCGTCGGCACGCACCAGCCCTACTCCGCACCGGAAGACTATCTGGCGCGCTACGAGACGCCGAAACAGGCTGCCGTCGGTTATCTCGATGATGCGCTGGAGCAGTTCCTCAGCGGTCTCGAACGCCAGGGCGTACTGAAAGACACGCTGGTGGTGATCACCTCGGACGAATCCCACGGCATCGATGGCGTGCGTCTGGCGTCGTCCTGGGGTTTCAACCTGACTCTGGCACCGGAACACGAGCAACTGCCGCGACTGAATGCCGGGGTCTACGGTCATGTCGATCTGAGCGCGTCGATCCTCGACTATTTCGATCTGCCGGTGCCGTCGGCGCTGAGCGGCCGTTCGCTGTTCCGCGACTACGACAGCGGACGCGAAATCATGTCCTACACCAACGGCAAGCTGCGCTACCACAACGGCCAGGGGATCTTTTCCGAGTGCGACATGCCGCGCCGCTGCCGCTACTACGAAAGCGCCGGGTTCATTGCCGAGCGGGCCACCTTCAAGGGCAATGAAAGCAGCCAGCAGGCCCGGCAGATTGCCGCGCGGGCCATGGCCCTGGACCTGTCGCTACTGCGCACCCCGCTCAATCAGCGTTACCAGTTCGGCAGCAACAACGTGATCCCGCTGCAGGCGCAGATCAAGGATGACTGGGCCGATAACCTGATCGGCGCGCAATACCTGGAAATGCCCAAGGGCTCGCACACCCGCGTGCGCCTGACCGTACGATCGGTAGACCCGCAGCAGGCGGCGTACATTCAGCTCAAAGCCAAGGAGTTCGAACAGGACGTGCAACTGGGCCTGCCGACCGAGATGGTCGCCACGGCCGATCAGCCGCTGCAGATGGATTTCAGTTTCGACAACCCGCAGCAACGCAAGGCTTTCTCGTTTCATTTGCTGGGTTATGGATTGGGTGCGGTCGAGGTCACGGATTTCAGTGTGATTACTGAATTGCCTGGGCAGGAAGATCCGTTGGATGCGTTGCCGGATGATGAAACTGTGCAATCGAGTTGAAATCAGGGAGGGACGGATTAGATCCGTCCCTTTACGTTTACTAACGACGTTTGATTTGAAAGTCTCCCTCTATTTTCTGTCCATCAGGCAATTGAAAATGGATGTCACCTTCAGCGCCGTTTCGTGCATACACCTTTTTCAAAAATGTCACCTCTGCCCATCCTGATTCAACAAGTTGAAAATCGCCATCGACATCAGCGCTCCAACTTATTTGGCCTCTATACCATTCCACCTTATGAGGGCCATCCCCAACCAGGCTCTTTGGAACGGTGAAAGCAACATGACCTCGTTTTTCGTCATCAAATCCAACAATCAAGAAGTCGTCCGCTGCTTCATAGAACGTCGTATTATCCCCCGTCGCCGACACGAAATTTTTACCACCAATAGATGCATTGAACACGCCGTCATAACCTTGACTGGCCTTCTTTAACAATGCCTCGAGTTGCTCTTTTGTATGAATTGATTCGCTCATCTGCATGCATTCCAAAATAGTTTTATCGTGATGAATGGCTCTCAAAAATCTTGAGACCGTTGCTTCCGCTGACAAAGCTAATGCGCCATTACTTCGAGCGCTACTGTCATATCTGACAGGCCGCTAGCCCAATTCGAAATAAAAAGTTCACTATTTAAAATCATTAACGGCGCTATCAAACCAGTTTTCGGCAAAGTATCAGTCAGCTATGGAATAGACCCGCGTTACCAGGGTCTCGAAAGACTGCGCCTATCACGCCCCAATAGTCGGCCTATTAGCTGACTGCCCAAGTCGGGTCTAGCCTTACTAGTCCGAAGTCGGCATGAGCCGGCCGCACAAGACCTGATAAGGACTCGAACATGGCAAACGAATCGAAATGCCCGTTCAACCACGCCGCCGGTGGTGGTACGACGAACCGTGACTGGTGGCCGAATCAACTGAACCTGAAGATCCTCAGCCAGCACTCGCCCAAGTCCGATCCGCTGGGCAAGGACTTCGACTACGCCAAAGCCTTCCAGAGCCTGGACTTCCAGGCCCTGAAACAAGACCTGCGTGCGCTGATGACCGACTCCCAGGACTGGTGGCCAGCCGACTTCGGCCACTACGGCCCGCTGTTCATCCGCATGGCCTGGCACAGCGCCGGCACCTATCGCACCGCAGATGGTCGCGGTGGCGCCGGCTCCGGACAACAGCGTTTTGCCCCGCTCAACAGCTGGCCGGACAACGTCAGCCTCGACAAAGCGCGGCGACTGCTGTGGCCGATCAAACAGAAATACGGCCGCAATATTTCCTGGGCCGACCTGATCGTGCTCACCGGCAACGTTGCACTGGAGTCGATGGGCTTCAAGACCTTCGGCTTCTCCGGCGGACGTCCCGATGTCTGGGAACCGGACGAAGACGTGTATTGGGGTTCGGAGCGCGAATGGCTCGGCGGCGACAGCCGCTACGGCAAAGACAAGTCGGCCATGCAGGAACCGGGTGACGGTACGCTGGTGGCCGAACCGGACTTGCACGGCAAAGAGCAAAGCCGCACCGATCAGGGCGAACGTAATCTGGAAAATCCATTGGCCGCCGTGCAGATGGGCCTGATTTACGTGAACCCGGAAGGCCCTGAAGGCAATCCCGACCCGGTCGCCTCCGGTCGCGATATCCGCGAAACCTTCGGCCGCATGGCCATGAACGACGAAGAAACCGTCGCGCTGATCGCCGGCGGTCACGCCTTCGGCAAGACCCACGGCGCCGGCCCGGCCGATAATGTCGGGCCTGAGCCGGAAGCGGCCGGCCTGGAAGAACAAGGCCTCGGCTGGCGCAACGCATTCGGCACCGGCAAAGGCGCCGACACCATCACCAGTGGCCTCGAAGTCACCTGGACCACGACCCCGACTCAGTGGAGCAACAACTACCTGGAAAACCTGTTCGGTTTCGAGTGGGAACTGTTCAAAAGCCCGGCCGGTGCGCATCAGTGGAAACCGAAGAACGGCGGCGGCGCTGGCACCGTTCCGCACGCGCACGATCCAAGCAAAAAGCTCTCGCCGACCATGCTCACCTCCGACCTGGCGCTACGCTTCGACCCGATCTACGAGCCGATCGCCCGCCGCTTCCTGGCCAACCCGGATCAACTGGCAGACGCCTTTGCCCGCGCCTGGTACAAGCTGATCCACCGCGACATGGGCCCGCTGTCGCGCTACCTCGGCCCGGAACTGCCGAACGAAGAATTGCTGTGGCAGGATCCGATTCCTGAGGCCACTCACCCGCTGATCGACAGCAACGATGCGGCAGCGCTGAAAAGCAAAGTGCTGGCGTCCGGTCTGTCGGTGTCGCAACTGGTGTCCACCGCTTGGGCCGCCGCATCGACCTTCCGTGGTTCGGACAAACGGGGGGGCGCCAACGGCGGACGTCTGCGTCTGGCCCCGCAGAAATTCTGGCAGGCCAACCAGCCGGAGCAACTGGACAAGGTGCTGAAGACCCTTGAGGGCATTCAAAACGAGTTCAACGCCGGCTCATCCGGCAAGAAAGTCTCGCTGGCGGATCTGATCGTGCTGGCGGGTAACGCCGGGGTCGAGCAAGCGGCGAAAAACGCCGGGCACTCGGTCTCTGTGCCGTTCAATCCAGGACGCACCGACGCGACTCAGGAGCAAACCGATGTCGAGTCGTTTGGTTTCCTCGAACCGATTGCCGATGGTTTCCGCAACTACAGCAAGGGCAAATACACCGTGTCGGCCGAAGCGCTGCTGATCGACAAGGCGCAACTGCTCACCCTCTCCGCTCCGGAAATGACCGTACTGGTCGGTGGTCTGCGGGTATTGGGGGCGAATGTCGGGCAGAGCCGGCATGGCGTGTTCACCTCGCGCACTGAAACGCTGAGCAACGACTTCTTCACCAACCTGCTGGACATGGGCGTGGAGTGGAAACCGACGTCAGCAGCGGCGGATGAGTTCGAAGGACGCGACCGCAAGACCGGTAGCGTGAAGTGGACCGCGACGCGGGTTGATCTGGTATTCGGTTCCAACGCGATACTGCGGGCGCTGGCCGAGGTGTATGCGAGTGCTGACGCGAAAGAGCAGTTCGTCAAAGACTTCGTGGCGGCGTGGGCCAAGGTGATGGAGCTGGATCGGTTTGACCTGAAATAACAGAAAACGCAAAAACCTGTGGGAGCGGGCTTGCTCGCGAATACGGTATACCAGTCGACATCTCCGTGTCTGACACACCGCTTTCGCGAGCAAGCCCGCTCCCACATTTCGTTATGCGTTACGCCAGGCTTTTGCTCACTACTTCATATACATCGCTGGACAGCTGACCGGAAGCCAGAATCCGCTCCAGCTCAGCCTTCATCAACGCCTGACGGGCGCTGTCGTATTTACGCCAGCGAGTCAGTGGCGCCAGTTGCCGCGAAGCAATCTGCGGGTTGAAGCCGTTCAGTTCGATCACCAGATCCGCAAGGAAGCGGTAGCCCGAACCGTCGGCGGCGTGGAAGTTGATCAGGTTCTGCCCGGCAAACGCACCGACCAGCGCACGCACCTTGTTCGGGTTCTTGATATTGAACGCCGGGTGCTGCATCAACGCCTTCACCCGCGCCAGACCGCCCGGCAGTGTGCTGCCGGCCTGCACGCTGAACCACTGATCCATGACCAGCGGGTTGTCCTTGAAGTGCTCGGCGAAAGTTGCCAGCGCTTTGGCCTTTTGGTCTTCGAACGGCGAGTTGACCAGTACCGCCAGCGCGGTGAGGCGCTCGGTCATGTTGTCGCTGTTTTCGAACTGTTCTTGCGTAGCGGCCAGCACTTGCGGCTTGCCGCTGAGCATCAGGTACGACAGCGCAATGTTCTGCAGCGCACGACGGGCAAAGTGCTCAGCCTCGGCCACGTATGGCGTCTGCTTCGACAAATCGCGGTTGGCCTGATAACGCAGCCACAGCGCTTCGAACAGGTTGTCCGCCAGTTGCTTGCGGGCAAACTCGCGAGCGGTGTGGATCGCCTCGACATCCGCCACTTCGCTGATTTCGGTCAGATACGCTTCGCTCGGCAGCGAAAGCATTTCGGCGACCATGGCCTGATCCAGCGACTCGTCAGACAGCACGGTTTTCAGCGCCGAGATCAGCCGCGGATCGAGCACCAGGCCCTCGCCCTTCTGCTGCTGGGCGATCAGCTCCTGCAGGACCTGCACCGACAATTGCTGACCGGCATCCCAGCGGTTGAAGCCGTCGCTGTCGTGCTGCATCAGGAACATCAACTGGTCGCGGTTGTACGGGAAGCTCAGTTTCACCGGTGCCGAGAAACCACGCAGCAACGATGGCAGCGGCTGTTCAGCGATGTCGACGAAGGTGAAGGTCTGCTCAGCCTCGGTCACCGAGATCACGCGGGTGGTGCCTTGCGCCGACGCTTCACCGGCCAGACGCAGCGCGATCTCGTTGCCTTTGCTGTCGAGCAGACCGAGTTCGACCGGAATCACGAACGGCAGTTTTTCCACTTTGTCCGGGGTTTCCGGGCAGCTCTGGCGGAAGGTCAGGCTGTAGGTTTTCGCCGCGGCGTCGTAGGACTCGCTGACCGCCAGACGCGGCGTCCCGGCCTGGCTGTACCAGCGCTTGAACTGGGTCAGGTCGACACCGTTGGCGTCTTCCATGGCCTTGACGAAATCGTCGCAGGTCACGGCCTGGCCGTCGTGGCGTTCGAAGTACAGGTCACTGCCCTTGCGGAAGCCTTCGGCGCCCAGCAGGGTGTGGATCATGCCGACCACTTCCGAGCCCTTTTCGTACACGGTCAGGGTGTAGAAGTTGGAGATCTCGATGAAGCTGTCCGGGCGTACCGCGTGGGCCATGGGACCTGCATCTTCGGCGAACTGGTGGGTGCGCAGGTACGCCACGTCCTGAATGCGCTTGACCGTGGCCGAGTTCATGTCCGAGGAGAAACCGGCGTCGCGGAACACCGTGAAGCCTTCCTTGAGCGACAGCTGGAACCAGTCGCGGCAGGTCACGCGGTTGCCCGACCAGTTGTGGAAGTATTCGTGGGCGACGATCGCCTCGACACGCTGGTGCGCGGCGTCGGTGGCGGTTTCGGCGCGGGCCAGCACGGCGCTGGAGTTGAAGATGTTGAGGCCCTTGTTCTCCATCGCGCCCATGTTGAAGTCGTTGACGGCGACGATCATGAAGATGTCCAGATCGTACTCGCGACCGTAGACCTCTTCGTCCCAGCGCATCGACTTCTTCAGGCTGTTCATCGCGTGCTGGCACTTGTCGATGTTTTCCGGCTCGACGTAGATCCGCAGCGCGACATTACGATTGGTCATGGTGGTGAAGGTGTCTTCGACACACCACAAATCACCGGCCACCAGCGCGAACAGGTACGCCGGTTTCATGAACGGGTCTTCCCAGGTCGCCCAGTGTCGGCCGTCTTCGCCCGGGCCGGAGGCAATCGGGTTGCCGTTGGACAGCAGCACCGGATAGCTGTGCTGCTCGGCGACCACCGTGGTGGTGAACTTGCTCATCACGTCCGGGCGGTCGAGGTAATAGGTGATCTTGCGGAAGCCTTCGGCCTCGCACTGGGTGCAGAACATCGTGCCGGACTTGTACAGGCCTTCCAGCGCGGTATTGGTTTCCGGGTGAATCCGGACGCTGGTGTCGACCGTGAAGCTGGCGCTGGCCGGCTGCAGGGTCAGGGTATTTTCGCTCAGCTGATAATCGCCGGCGCTCAGTTCCTGGTCGGCCAGGGTTACCGACAGCAGTTCCAGTTGCTGGCCGTCGAGCACCAGCGGCGGCAGGCCCGGGCCACGCTCCGGGTTGCGGCGCATCACCAGTTGCGCGTGGACCAGGCTGTGGTCCTCGAACAGCTCGAAGGTCAGGTGCGTCTCGTCGATCAGGTACTCGGGCGCCTGATAGTCCTTCAGGTAAATCATCTTCGGTTGTTCGGTGCGCATGCTGGAATCCTTATTGATGCACGGCGAGCTGATAGGCCGTGTATTTACGAATGTTGATCACGCCGGTGTCAAAAATCAGGTACTGACCCTTGATTCCCAGCAGCGTGCCTTCGGCAATCGGGTTCTTGTCCAGGTTGAAGCTGACGATTTTGGCCGGGTATTGCTCGACCGGATAGCGGATTTCGAGAGGTTCTACATCGGCAATCGTCTGAATTGCTTGTAGGCCGAATCGCTGCTGCAGGCCTTGCAAGCCCTCGGCGCAGCTTTCAAACAGTTGATCGCGCACTTGCGCCAGATCCACCGCCGCCGCATCGCCCTTGAGCAAGGCGCGCCAGTTGGTCTTGTCGGCCACCTGGCTGCGGAACAGGTCTTCGACGAAGCCCGACTGCTGGCGCGTCGATACGCGCATGATCGGCAGCGCCTGACTCGCGCCCTGATCGAGCCAGCGGGTCGGCAACTGCGTGGCGCGGGTGATACCGACCTTGATCCCCGACGAGTTGGCCAGATACACCACATGATCAGTCATGCAGAACTTCTGACCCCACTCCGGCTCCCGGCAGGTGCCGGCCTCGAAGTGACAACGCTCCGGGCTCATGATGCACAGATCGCACTGCGCCAGTTTGGTCATGCACGGGTAGCAGTAACCCTGGCTGAAACTGGTTTTGGTCTTGCGCCCGCAATGGGTGCAATGAATCGCCCCCAGGTACTCCAGACGCACCGTGGTGCCGATCATGGGGTTGACCGGCACCTCGACGTCATCCAGACGAAACGCGTATTGCACATTCGGCCCGTCCAGGCGCGCCGACATTTTGCTGATTGCACCGCGGCCAATCTCGATCAATGGATGGCATCCGACTTGAACAGGATGTTCGGCACTTCGATCGACTTCGACGCACATTCCTGCGGGCCCATGTAACCGGTGCGCTGGTCTTCAGGCAGGTTCTGGATTTCCCAGGCGATCATCGCCTGCAGCGAAAGCTCGCGCTGTTCGGCGGTGAGTTTGCCACCGTCGGACCACTTGCCGATTTCCACGGCCAGTTTCAGGCTCTCGTAGATGTCCGGGGTGATGTTTTTGATCATGTCGTTAAAAGAGGACATCAGGGTCTCCGTGCTCTTTATTCACTTAAAATTTCAGGCGGCCAGTTTACGGCGGTTATACAAACCGCCCAACAAACCGGTGAAGCATCCGATGAGTAACCCGCTGACGTGCGCGGCGTTGGCGATCTGGCCGAAACCGATCATCGAGACCAGTCCGGACATGCAAATCACCAGCCACACCAGCATCATCACCAGCACGCCTCGCGGCAGGCGATACGCCGGGTTCGGCGCCAGCAACTGGAAAATCCAGCAATGGCCGAGCAAACCGTAGAGCACGCCAGACAAGCCGCCAAACAGGCTCGGGCCGCTCCAGGCAAACTGCGCGTAGTTCGACACCAGGCTGAACAGCAGGGTCAGACCGAGCAGGTTGATGCTGCCCTGACGTGACTCGATGCGCCGCCCCAGTTCCCAGTACCACATGCCGTTCATGGCCAGGTGCAGGATGCCGAAGTGCAGCAGCATCGGCGTGAACAGGCGCCACCACTGCCCCGCCGCCAGGCTGTCGGCCAGCGGCGTGAACTGGATGTACTCGCCGACCACGCGGAAGTCGAGGAAGGTCAGCCAGCGAATGGTCTCGAGGTTGTCGCCCAGATAGGTCAGGCCACCGACCAGCAGGCTCAGCAGCAGGATCAACCCGGTGGCCTTGGCGTGTTTGAGTTGCTCGGCGAAGCTCGGACGCTTGAAAGTCGGCGCCAGCGGGATGTCCAGTTGCTGATCGGGATCGCCGGCCGGGAAGCGCTCGTACAGCGAACGCACGTCCTCGCTGATTTCCGAAGGCGCCCACAGCACCTGCTCGCCCGCCTCTTCGCTGACTCGATGCGGCACCTGCATCCGTTGCAGCAGCTTGACGAAACCGCTCAGATCCACCGCCAACGGCAGACGCAATACCGCTACCGCACTCATTGCAGCACCTCCGGCCGCTCGACATCGACCCAGACAAATTTATGCGGATCCAGACGTGTTTCCTGATCCAGACGATAGGCCACCAGTTTGCCGTAGAGCACCGCGCTGTAATCGAGACACGCGAGGTTCGGGCGGATCGGCGCCGGTTTGCCGCTGCGCCAGTAGTGGCCGACGAACAGCAACGGCTCGTCGATGCCATAGCGCAGCAGATTGTTTTTTTCGCTGGAGGTCAGCGGTTTCTGCGCCACCGGCTCCGGCAATGCATCTGGCTGGAAGACGATGTCGCCGTAGGTTTTCGGGTCGTCTTCCCAGAATTTGGTGCGGAAGAACGAGCGCACCAGACCGTCGCCGCTGGTCATGGTCAAGCCATCCGGCAGGCGCATGTCGGTGCCGCGCAGCAAGCGGTCGAACACGGTGCAGGCGAAACTGCCGGGCACGGCCGACGCCTGGAGAAAGTGCTCGTCGATGCGCGCATCGGGAAACAGCCCGCGCAATGGTTCGATCAGGCTGGCATCCCAACAGGCGTGCACCACACGGAAGCGTCCGGCATCAACCACCAGCGGCAGTTCGTAGAACCAGTTGAGAAAGTCATGCCAGTCGCCCGGATGGTCTTCGAACTGGGTCAGGGTTTCATGCAGCAGGCGCGCGTGCCGCGGCGTGTGCTCACGGACGAACTGCTTGCCGCTGCCCGGCAGCGCCGGCGTGCTCCAGCCCAGTGCGTTGAATTCGTGGTTGCCCATGATGCACAGCGCCTGCCCGGCCTCGACCATGTCGTGGACGATGTGCAGTGCCTCGCGGATTCGCGGGCCACGGTCGATGATGTCGCCGACGAACACGGCCATGCGCGATGGATGCCGCCAGACCCCGCCCTGCTTGTGATAACCGAGACGGTCAAGCAAGTGTTCGAGGGTCAGGGCGCATCCGTGCACGTCACCAATCAAGTCATAACTGCGCGCGGGATCGAGCATCAGTCGCCTCCACCACCCAACTTGCTGCCCCAGCCGAGCTTGGTCCGGCAGACTTCGTAGTAGTTGTGGTCGAGCGGGTGAATCAGCCGCAGCTTCTGGGCTTTCTTGCTGACGGTGATGGTGTCGCCCGGCGCGCAGGTGAAGTGGTTCTGCCCGTCGCAAGAGACCTGCGGGTAGATCTGCATGTTTTTCGACACGACGATTTTCAGCTCACTGTTGCCATCGACCACAATTGGCCGGCTCGACAACATATGGGGGTACATCGGCACGATCACAATGGCGTCGAGCTTGGGATGCATGATCGGGCCACCGGCGGACAGTGCGTACGCGGTGGAGCCGGTCGGGGTAGCGACGATCAGGCCGTCGGCCTTCTGGCTGCAGACAAACTGACCGTCGATGTACAGCTCGAACTCGATCATCCGCGTCGATTTGCCCGGGTGCAGCACCACGTCATTCAGCGCATCGCCCTGGCCAATGGCCTCGGCATGGCGGCGAACTTCGGCTTGCAGCAGGAAGCGGTTTTCCACCAGATAATGGCCGTCGAGCACCTTGGCCACTTCGACTTCCAGCTCATCGGGACGAATGTCGGTGAGAAAACCAAGGCTGCCACGGTTGATCCCCAGCACCGGAATATTGTGCTTGGCCAGCGCCCGCGCGGCGCCGAGCAGGCTGCCGTCACCGCCGACGACGATGACCATGTCGCAGACTTCGCCGAGCATCTTGCGTGACGAGGTTTGCAGGCCATGGCCCGGCAGGACTTCGGCGATGGTGTCTTCGAGAATCACGTGCAGGTGACGATCGAGCAGAAAGCGTTTCAGTCGGCGGACGGTATCCAGCACCTGGGAACTGCCCAGGCGACCGATGATGCCGATATTACGAAATTGCTCCATGGGACCTCTGCGGACAATCGAAAACGCGAAAAACACGATTATGGGCGAAAGCCCGCCATAGACAAAATCCTTTCAGCCTCAAGGGGGCGCGCGTGTTTCAGGCTATGCTCGCAAGATGATCCTGTTTCCCGACCTGCTCCAGTTACCACACCAATTACGCCATCCGGAAGTGCGTGACCTGGCGTGGGTGATTCTCGCCCCTCCGATGCTGGCCGCAACGCCGTGGCCGCAGCGCCATCCGCTGGCCGGCAGCGACTGGGTCAGTGATCCGCAGCGCCTGGAGCACTGGCTGCGGCAACTCGATCGCGACAGTTATGGCTTGTTGCATTGGCTGTCGCAGGCGCGCACGCGGCGGCTGGGCCTGTATTACGAACGGTTGTGGCAGTTTGCCGTGCAGCATGCGCCGGGCATCGAACTGATTGCCGCCAACCTGCCGATCCGCCGCGAAGGCCACACCCTCGGTGAACTCGACATGCTGCTGCGCGACCGCGACGGCGTGCATCACCTGGAACTGGCGATCAAGCTCTACCTCGGCCCGCAGGAAGGCGACGGCCACGACCCGGCGCAATGGCTGGGGCCGGGTTGTCATGATCGACTGGACCGCAAACTGGCGCATCTGGCCGAACATCAACTGCCGATCTCGGCGCGCCCGGAAAGCCGTGAGGTGCTGGCGAAGCTGGATATCGAGGTGTTCAGTGCGCAGTTGTGGCTGGGCGGATACCTGTTGTACCCGTGGCCCGGCACGTCTGCCTCACCGAGCGGCGCGCATCCGCAGCACCTGCGTGGCAGTTGGCTGCATCAGAAGGATTGGCCGGCGTTCGTCGTTCAACGTCCGGCCGGGCGCTGGCAACCCCTGCCCCGCCATGCGTGGCTGGCGCCGGCACACTACCCGGCGGATCAGACCTGGAGTGCTCAACATCTGCAGATGTGGCTGGACGACCTGGAACCGATGGCCCCGGCGCAACTGCTGGTGCGCCTGACCGAGAATGCGCAGGGCGAATGGGAAGAGGCGGAGCGGTTGTTTCTGGTGGCGGATCTTTGGCCGAATGTGCCGGGCCAGGCCTGAAAATTTCAATGCCTGACCCGGCCTCTTCGCGAGCGGGCTCGCTCCCACATTTGGACTGCATTTTCAAATGTAGGGAGAGGCGCCACACTCCCTGTGGGAGCGAGCCTGCTCGCGAATGGGCCGACTCGGTCTAAAGGGATAACCGCAGCGCCAAAGCCGCCAAGGTAATCAACAACACCGGCACCGTCAGGACAATCCCGACCTTGAAGTAATACCCCCAACCAATCCGGATATCCTTGCGCGCCAGCACATGCAGCCAGAGCAAGGTCGCCAGACTGCCGATCGGGGTGATTTTCGGCCCCAGATCGCTGCCGATCACGTTGGCATAGATCATCGCCTCCTTGACCACGCCACTGGCCTGACTCGCATCAATCGACAACAAGCCGATCAGCACTGTCGGCAAGTTGTTCATGATCGACGACAACAGCGCGGTCAGCACCCCGGTGCCCAGCGCCGCACCCCATACGCCGTACCCGGCGAACACATCCAGCCAGCCAGCGAGATACCCGGTCAGCCCGGCATTGCGCAGGCCATACACCACCAGATACATGCCCAGCGAGAAAATCACGATCTGCCACGGCGCCTCTTTCAGCACCTTGCGCGTGGAAATCTTGTGGCCACGGGCGGCGATCCCCAGCAGCAGCGCCGCACAGACCGCCGAGATCGCGCTGATCGGGATGCCCAGCTGTTCGAGGAAGAAACAGCCGATCAACAGAATCACCAGCACTACCCAACCGGCATAGAACGTGGCCTTGTCGTGGATCGCCGTGTGCGGCTGTTCGAGCTGTTCGGGGTGGTAGGCCTTGGGGATGTCGCGGCGAAAGAACCACAGCAGCACGCCCAGGGTCGCGGCCACGCTGACGAAGTTGACCGGCACCATCACCGCGGCGTAGCGGTTGAAGCCGATGTGGAAGAAGTCCGCCGAGACGATGTTGACCAGGTTCGACACCACCAGCGGCAGGCTCGCGGTGTCGGCGATGAAACCGGCGCCCATGACGAACGCCAGGGTCGCCGCCGGGGAAAAGCGCAGCGCCAGCAGCATCGAAATCACGATTGGCGTGAGAATCAGCGCCGCGCCGTCATTGGCGAACAGCGCCGACACCAGCGCGCCGAGCAGCACCATGTAGGCAAACAGCTTGCGCCCACTGCCCCGCCCCCAGCGCGCCACATGCAGCGCGGCCCAGGCGAAGAAACCGGCTTCGTCGAGCAACAGGCTGATGATGATCAGCGCAACGAAGGTGCCGGTGGCGTTCCAGATGATTTGCCACACCAGCGGAATATCGCTCAGGTGCACGACGCCGAAGATCAGCGCCAGCACCGCGCCGAGCGTCGCGCTCCAGCCGACCCCGAGGCCTTTGGGTTGCCAGATGACAAGGGTGATGGTCAGCAGGAAGATCAGTGACGCAGCGAGCATTCGCGACAGCCTTCAATTATTCAATGAGTGGAGATCCAAATGTGGGAGCGGGCTTGCTCGCGAAGGCGGTGTGTCAGATGACAACTTTGTGTCTGACACACCGCCTTCGCGAGCAAGCCCGCTCCCACAGGATCTCTGTTTTATCGCAGCTCTGACCAGATTATTTTTTGTGTTGTTCCACAAATTTCCCATACGCATTGATGAAATTCTGCAGGAACGGTTTGACCGACTCGCTCAACTTGCCCGCCTCGTCAAACGCCGAACCCGCGCCCCCCAGATACGCTTCCGGCTGCTGCATGCACGGCACATCGAGAAACACGAAGGACTGGCGCAAATGCTGGTTGGCGCCAAAACCGCCAATCGCCCCCGGCGACACGCTGATCACCGCACCCGGTTTGCCGCTCCAGACGGCTTTGCCATACGGCCGTGAACCCACGTCAATCGCATTCTTCAAAGGCGCCGGCACCGAGCGGTTATATTCCGGTGTGACGAACAGCACCGCGTCGGAAGAACCGACTTCCTGGCGGAAAGTGCTGTAGGCTGCCGGCGGTGAATCGCCGTCGATGTCTTCGTTATAGAGTGGCAGGTCGCCAATTTCGACAATCTTCAGTTTCAGGTTCGCCGGTGCCAGTTCGGCCAGCGCCAGCGCGACTTTGCGGTTGATCGATGCTCTGCGCAGGCTGCCGACGACTACAGCGACGTTGTAGACATTGCTCATGGAAGACTCTCGACTGTCGGTGGGAAGAGCCAGTAGTTATAGATGATTCGATGACAGTTTCACCAGCGAGCAAGGGAAATTCCTGCGCGCTGATTATTTTTTTCCTGTAGGAAAACTTACAGGGCTTGATGACGGTCTACCAAGCCGCAAATCAAGCGTTTTATCTCCAGAGGTTCTAAGCAGATGGCAGCAGTACTCGTCGGTCAGTTCCATGCAAGAGATGCGGAAGGCCGCGTTTATTCCGTGCATGAGTTCCAGGAATCCACCCCGTCGGCAGACGGTTCCACTGGCTCGGAGCCGATTTACAAACTGGCCATTGGCGATCGCGTCAACAAAGTCAGTGACACCGAGTTTCTCCTGGTTCAGTCAGGTATCACCCTGACCCGCGAGCCTGAGACAACCGTCGCGTCATAACTGGCCGTTATGAGCAGAAGTCATATGCGCAGACTTGGGGTAGGATTCAGCCACTGACCCCACCTGCTGAACATGGACTTCACGCATGCGTTTACGTCATATCGAAGTGATTCAGGCGCTCTTGCAGACCGGTCACCTGGGCACCGCCGCCGAATGGCTACAGCTCCCGGTGACCGAGGTCGAAGAGCGTTTGCGCGAAGCCGAGAGCGAGTTGGGGTTCATGCTGTTCGCCAGCGTACGCGGCCGGCTGCAATCGACGCCTGAAGCGCGGGCGTTGCAGGTGGAAATCGCTCATGTCTATCAGGCACTGGAACCGGTGCAGCGTCTGGCAAGCAGCCTCAAGCAATACCTCGCCCCGCCCCTGCGCATCATCGGCACCCCGCCGCTGGCGCAACAGCTGTTGCCGCAAAGTATCGCGCTGCTGCGCCGGCGGCTGCCCGATGCACCCTGCCGTTTGCTCAGCTCTGCGACTTGCGACATCGTCCGTAGCCTGCTGCTGCGCGAAAGCGATCTGGGCCTGAGCCTGCACGATCCGGAACACCCCGACATCCACTGCCAGCCATTGGCCCACGGCAAGCTGCAACTGCTCGCGCCCCACGGCTGGCTGCAACCGAAGCAGAAATACATTTCCCTGCAGGATCTGGCTGGCCAGGCAATGGTCGGCCTCGAAGGCCACGACCCGTTGAGCCCGGCGCTGGAGAACAAACTCCAGGCCCTGCGCCCGGCACCGAGCATCCAGACCCGAGTGCAAACTCATCAGATGATGCGCAGCATGGTCGAGGCCGGCGAAGGCCTGGCCATCGTCGACCCGTTCACCGCCCTCGGCGCGCGGACGAGCGGACTGGATGTCTGCCCGTTGTCACCGGCGGTGCCCGTCAGCCTGTATGCCCTCACCTACCGGCACAGCGCCACGCCGGCAGCGATTCAGACTCTGTTGACGATTGTCACGGAACAAGCCGAGGCGATGCTGGCGAGCTGAGCGGGTGTTCCAGCGGGTTATCGAACAGTCGATACCAGAACAACGCAATTTCCGCGGTGTTCGGATCAATCCCGCGATAACGCAAATGGTCGATACCGCCAATCTCGTAGCCACAACGCTCATACAAACGGCAGGCGCCGAGGTTGTTGTTCTGGGTTTCGAGCATGATCCCCGGCAGTTTTTTCTTGCGACTCCAGAACTGCGCGACATCCAGCAGCGCCTTGGCCACACCATGCCGGCGCGCCGGTGCGTGTACCGCCAGCTCATCGATATGGGCGAAGCCATTCCAGTTGGTGCTGATCACCAGATGACCGACCGGCTCATCATCGAGATACGCCATGAAAATCGCGCTGTCGGCGGCATCGCGATAGCTGCTGAACTCTTCAGGATCAATGCCGTAGCACTTGCGGTACGGCACGATCGGCGTCACCGCCCAGCGCTCGACCGGTTGACCAATGACGGCGGCACCGTACGCGGCCACCTCGAAACTGAAGTCGCTGCCCCAGATGTACGCCGCGAAACCATCGTCGGCGACGCGCACCGACAGCCCTGGGTATTTCGGATTCATGACCGGTTGCATACTCGGAAAAGTCCTCATTCCTTGACGCAATCGACGGTGTACTGCCGTCCATTGCCCTCGTCTTCATGTTGCAGTCCATGCACATCAGCGACAAAACCGGGGAAGCTGCTATCGAACGTGCGGGCGAACTTCAGGTAGTCAATGATCGAGCGGGTTGCCTCGGTAAAGCGCTCGCCGGGCATGATCAATGGAATTCCCGGTGGATACGGCACCAGCATCACCGCCGCGATCCTTCCTTCCAGCTCATCGATCGGCACCGCCTCGACTTCGCCGCGCACCAGATGATCATAGGCATGGGCCGGCTTCATGGCGATTTCCGGCAGCACCGTGTACATGCGTTTCAGATGTTTGGCGGTGGCGTTGCTGCGGTAACAGGCGTGCAGTTGATCGCACAGGTCACGCAGGCCCATGCCGCGATAGCGCGCGGTGTCTTGCTGCGCCACGCACGGCAGGCAGGTCGCGAGACTGATGTTGGCGTCGTAACTGCGCTTGAACTCCAGCAACTCGGTGAGCAGCGTGCTCCACTTGCCTTTGGTGATGCCCATCGAGAACAGCACCAGGAACGAATACAGCCCGGTCTTCTCCACCACCAGCCCGCGCTCCCAGAGAAACTTGCTGACCACCGCTGCCGGGATGCCCTTCTCGCTCAGCGCGCCACCGGCATTCAACCCGGGCATGACCAGGGTCACTTTGATCGGGTCGAGCAGCACATAGTCGTCACTGACTTCGCCGAAGCCGTGCCAGTCGGCGTCCGGCTGCAGCAGCCAGTCTTCAGTCTGCACCCGGTCGATGCCTTCGACGCCGGGCGGCTGCCAGATCGAGAACCACCAGTCGTCCGCCGCAATGTGCTGGCGCAGATTGGCCAGCGCCCGGCGAAAACTCAGCGCTTCATCGAAGGTTTCCTGCAACAGCGAACGCCCGGCCGGGCCTTCCATCATGGCCGAGGCCACATCCAGCGAAGCGATGATGCTGTACTGTGGCGAAGTCGAGATGTGCATCATGAACGCTTCGTTGAAACGGTCACGGTCCAGTTGCCGCGCTCCGCCGTCCTGCACATGAATCATCGAGGCCTGGCTGAACGCGGCGAGCAGCTTGTGCGTGGAGTGAGTGGTGAACACCAGCGGGCTGTCCTCGGTGCGCGAGGTGGCCATGCCATAACGCCCGGCGAAGAACTCGTGAAACGCCGCGTAGGCGTACCACGCCTCATCGAAATGCAGCACTTCCACGCTATTGCCCAGGCTCTGTTTGATCAGCTCGGCGTTGTAGCACAGGCCGTCGTAGGTCGAATTGGTCACCACCGCCAGTTTGACTTTCGGCGCCCGGCCCTTGGTCAGCGGGCTGGCGTCGATCTTCGCCTGAATCGATTCGCGACTGAATTCGCTCAGCGGAATCGGGCCGATGATCCCCAGCTCATTGCGCTCCGGGCACAGATACAGCGGGATTGCGCCGGTCATGATGATCGCGTGCAGCACCGACTTGTGGCAGTTGCGATCGACCAGCACCAGATCATCCCGACCGACCATCGAGTGCCAGACGATCTTGTTGGCGGTCGAGGTGCCATTGATCACGAAAAACGTGTGATCGGCGCCGAAGTTGCGCGCGGCGCGCTCTTCGGCTTCGGCCAGCGGCCCAGTGTGATCGAGCAGTGAACCGAGTTCCGGCACCGATACCGACAAGTCCGAACGCAGGGTGTTTTCGCCAAAGAACTGATGAAACGCCTGCCCCACCGGACTCTTGTGATAGGCCACGCCACCGCCATGCCCGGGGGTGTGCCAGGAATAGTTGGAGTCGGCGGTGTGCTGCACCAGCGCCTTGAAAAACGGCGGCAGCAGACCGTCCAGATACTTGCGCGCCGCCCGCGCCACTTGCCGCGCCAGAAACGGCACAGTGTCTTCGAACAGATAGAGAATGCCGCGCAGTTGATTGAGCTCGGCCATGGCATCGGCGGGGGCGTTTTCCAGAGTGACCTGTTCGCCGAGGGCAAAGATCGGCAGATCCGGCGCGCGCACCCGGGCCAGACCGATCAGTTCGGCCATGTTCTGCAGCAGATGCGAGTTGGTGCTGGCGTCTTCGGCAGCGATCAGCATGCACACCAGACCATGATGGGTGGAGGCCACCAACCGCCCTTCGGTGTAGTCGATGGCCGAAACGATATTGAAACCTTCCTGCTCCAACTCCCGGGCGATGCCACGGATACGGTCACCGGCGACCGTGTCGGCCTTGATGTCGCGGTGGACGATCAACACCGGAAACTTCAAATCTTTGTACATGAGGCTCAGTGTCCCGAGGCGGCGGATCAAAGTCTGCCAATGCACTCAGGGTAGAGGGTTGCAGCGAAAGTGGCGAGGGTGGCCAGTTGGCTTCACTCAGCCTGACTCGGCTTTTGTGGCGAGGGAGCTTGCTCCCGCTGGGGCGCGAAGCGGCCCCCAGTATTCGTTCAGCATCAATAGTGCATTCAGGTTTTATGACTGCTTCGCAGCCAAGCGGGAGCAAGCTCCCTCGCCACAGAGGGGGTCAAGCTTGAGCATCAGCCTCGGCGATCTGCGTCCACAGCGCCGGACCGCCCGCCGACTTGGCGATGATTTCCAGCCGCGCCATATGCGCCGCCAGTTCCTCTTCCGTCGCCCGAATGATCCGCGCAGGCTGACGACTCGCCGGCAGACGACGGATTTCGGTGGCGGAGTTGTCCGCGCCCTCGCCCGTGCCATTGCCGTCGGAAGCGTTGCCGGCCAGCGACAGACTGGTCTGGCCACCGGTCATGGTCAGGTAGACGTCGGCGAGAATCTCCGAGTCGAGCAAGGCGCCGTGCAGTTCACGGCCAGAGTTGTCGACGCCATAACGTTTGCACAAGGCGTCGAGGCTGTTGCGCTGCCCCGGGTGACGTTCCCGAGCCATCATCAGGGTGTCGAGGATGGTGCAATGCTGGGTGATGTCAGCGCGATCGTGCTGACCCATCAAGGCAAATTCGTTGTTGATGAAGCCAACGTCGAACGCCGCGTTATGGATGATCAGTTGCGCGCCGTTGATGAACTCGAAGAACTCGTCGGCCACTTCGGCGAAGCGCGGTTTGCCGACGAGGAATTCGTTGGTGATGCCGTGAACGCCGATCGCGCCCTCGTCACTCTCGCGATCCGGTTGCAGGTAGACGTGAAAGTGCCGGCCCGTCAGGCGCCGACCGATCAGTTCGACACAGCCGATCTCAATGATCCGGTGACCATCGGTCACCGGCATGCCGGTGGTTTCGGTATCGAGTACTACTAACCTGTTAACCATAAAGAGTAAATAACCTCGACCTAGAAGCCCTATGGTAGCAGCCCGTGAGAGAGATCTGCTTCCAAAATCCGGCTAAAAAATGTAAAAACCAAAAATGAAAAATACAAAGTCCGATCAAAAACGTAAACAGACACTGAAGGTGAAGGATCACATTGCCAGGAACGGCAGGCGCTTCTCCCTCCTCTATGATACCGATGGTGACGGTTTTCCGCTGTTCTATCCAACGGCCTACACCACCCTTCGGATGGCAAGCCTTACGGCGAACACCCAAAGGTCGAACCTCTACGTCCTGAAAAGCCTGTACACCTGGGCCTGTAACCAAGGCATCGACCTTGAGCTACGGTTCGCCACCAAGAAGCTGCTATCACTCCCAGAAGTGGAGTCCCTGACCCAACACATCTCCGTTAGCAGCCGCGAGGACGATGGCACTCAGGTGACGGGCAGACGCATCAACAACTCTCTGAAGGTGCTTGCCCGTTATCTACTTTGGCTCTTTGGTCACCTCACCCAGGACTCGAACGCACCGGAAAACTATGCGCTCATCGAGAAGCTTGAGAAGAGTCTATTGGAGCGCAAGGTCAAACCTGGCTCCTCTTCAGCAGCAAAACAAAAACAGCTCGACAAAAAGCTGAATGAGGTCACTCGGAAAGCGTTGCTGGAGATGTTCGCCAATCCCTACGATGACGATGCAACCGCATTTGATAAGGGCATTGCCTTTCGCAACGCGCTGGCACTCTACATTCTTTACGACACTGGCATGAGAGCGGGAGAGCTCTTAAGCCTGAAGTTAGAGCACTTCCTCCCCGCCCGGGGTGGTGATCATCCCTACATTGTTGTTGAGCGCAACCATGATGATCGGTATGACCGCCGTCAAATGCAGCCTGTCGCAAAGACATTAGGGCGAGATATCGCGATCTCTCCCGAACTTGAAAAGAAGATCCTTGAGTACTTGGGGACTTGGCGCGCCGACATTCCCAATGTGGGCTTTGAGAAGACTGCTTTCATTTTCGTAAAGCACAAAAAGGGAGAGGGTCAAGGACGAGAGATCACTTTGAATACTTTCAGGGCCGCTCTTACGGAGATGATCAAAAAAGACGCGCGCTTGAGGCATCTTCACCCTCATTTGCTCCGCCATGATTGGAACTACCGTTTTTCACTTAAGTGTGAGAAAGAGGGTTTGAGTGAGGCAAAAGAACGCTCTGACAGAGAGTATCTCATGGGGTGGGCGGCAGGATCAGAATCCGCCAAAGTCTATGATCGTCGATACGTGCGCGAGTCCGCATTTAAAACAGGATTGGCAATTGCTGAAGATACAGCAAAAGACAGTAAAAGCAGGAAGAATAAATGAGCGCCCGTGAAAAGCTTGAAGTCCCGGCACAGATTCTGGACACACTTGAAAAATTTGACAAAAGCAGTGTTAAAAGCAAAAGAGGGTTTATTGCAGAGTTTAATGACGAACGCTTGGTCGTTGTTGGTCATTACGGAATGAACATTGCTCCTATGGCTGCCATGAGCGAACAAACCGTTGACGGTTTCAAATCAATGGTAACAACCGTTGGCCGCACCGGAAAGCTGTCCGCCAACTCAATTCGCGGACAAATCCGGTGCTTGGTAAAGGTTCTGCGAATCACCCCAACGCTAACATTTACACCGGACTCCTACGCAAAGCTCATTGCGAATGAAGATAACGTAACCACCAACAAAATCGGAAATCTGCTAATTACTTGGCATTCACTTGGCATCCCTGGTGTTAGTGACGAGGTGATTGACACTGTTCATAGGCTTCACCGCCCCTACCACAAGTCTAATAGTAGAGCCGTCGCGGGAAATATCGATACAGGCTGGTACTCGGAACAAGAATATGACGACCTTGTCAGTACGTTGTGGCACGACTATGGTACGGGGCGGGTTAGCCTACAAAATAGCGTAGCTACGCTATTAAATGCTCAATACGGTAGACGCCCCAAACAACTTTCATACTTAAAAAACATGGATTTTGAGTCGACGGGATCGACATTTGGGGTATCTGGAAAGCGCGTATCCTTTCCTAGCGTAAAAGATGAGCAATCCGGGGAGTTTCGCGACGGAAAATTTGAAGTTCACCCAATGGGTGATGACCTCTGGGATATCTGTCAACTTCAAATTAAAAACTCTATCGAAGCCTTTGAGCATTTTTTTGGAAAAACCTTAAGCGAGACCGAGCGAGGCCAGCTACCTTTTTTCCTCACACTTCATGAGCCGGCGCTTAGGAGAAGAAAAAAGTTGGCAGACAAATATGCCACTGGCGACGAGTACTACTATTCGTTACTTTGGCACAAAAGCTCGTCGTCGATGTGCCAGATCCTTCAGAGAAAAGACGGTAGCCCCGTATTCTCCGAGAGGACAGGAAAACTGCTTCACGAATTTGCGTATCGGATGCGGCATACGCGCGCCCGTCAATTGGCAAGGTTGGGAGTACCGAGGAAGGTTCTTCAGTATTGGTTGGGCCACGAATCTCCAATTTCTCTCGATTCTTACTATGACGATCCAGCTGAACGCGCGCGAACCCTCAACAACGACGTTGGGACGCTGCTTGCTCCTCTGGCACAAGCATTCAGCGGAGTAATCAGGGATGACGAGTCCCACGCTATTCGAGGCGATGATCCAACCAGCCGAATTGAGTTGGATGGACGCAAGGGTGTGGGCACTTGCGGCGAATCAGGGTTTTGCTCCGCTTCGGTACCGATCCCCTGCTACCGGTGCAGCAAATTTCAGCCCTGGGTGTACGGGCCACACGAAGAGGTCTTGATTCGGCTCATTGATCGCCAAGAAGAAGAAAACAATATCCACCTGCCGAGCAAGTCGCGCCGCATGTTGGCACCTCTTCAGCTTGACAAGGATATCAGGGCCGTCAAAACGGTTATTGCATTGTGCGAGAAACGCAAAGCTGAATTGGGAAAAAAATAAAATGTTAACGCCAACGCCTTTCAAATCAAAAGCCACTATCGCGAACGCTCAAAACCTTGCCAACTACATCTTCAATGCAAGGCATGTGAACCCAACATATGCCAGTCTCTCAAGCTTTAACTGGAGCGACAACGTATGGGTACTACCTCGTGGCAGGCTTCGCTTTTTGAACTTGCAGAACGCGGGGTTGCATAAGAGCGTCACGCCCTCGGCAAGCCAACAACTAGCACCAGAGTTTATTGAGTTCGCCAAGGCCTACATCGTGGAAACGCGACGAGGAAGCGCCGCAAAGGTGCCCGCAAAAGACTTCTCTATAATAATGGTCGTTGAAAAAGCGCTCATTGAAGTAGACGGATATGCAGACATTACTCGGCTTTCGGAGCAGCACCTTGATCGCGCCTCTGCCATCATCAAGGAGACCTATGTCGATCTTTTAGGTATGGGCGCGGCGCTAAAAAACTTGGTTGATGAAGTCACCAAGCACAACATCACCTCTAGCGGCATTCGCCACTGGCAGCACCCTTTCCGAGGCCTACGAGAACCTGGCGCTACCTACGACCGAGAAACGAAGCTTCCCCTTGACGAAACTCTGTTGGCGCTCGCCGAAATCTTTGCAAACGGCCACACAGGTGATCTGAATGATGAGGCAACCTACATCACTAGTATTACGGCCATCTTCCTTTCGGCACCTTTTCGCATCAATGAACAGAGCTGGCTGAAGCCCGTATCGCTAGAAGAGGACTTCGACACTCTCGGCCAACCTCAGAAATTCCTGCGGCACTACTCTCCAAAGATAAACAAAATTGTTACGAAAGAGATTCCGCAGGTGATGGCAAGCCACTGCGAAGAGGCTTTCCGACGCTTGGAAAAAATCACTGAAGAAGGTCGAAAGCTCGCGCGCTATTATGAATCAGGCGCGAAGGACTTCTATCCGCACGAAACCTGTCCTGATATTCCCCCCAATCAGGTTCTGACACGCGACCAAGCCGTCGCAGCACTGGGTCGCCCTACCCTCAAGTCAGCAGAAAACCTGATGAAATGGATGGAGGGCCATCGAAGGTTGGCAGGGTGGACGCTTAGGACACTGTGGGCATCCGTGGTTGAGTATCACAAAAAGAACAACCCGTTCTTCCCTTACCAGGTAGACCCGAGGCTCTGCTCCATCACGCCGCCCAAAATGTCGGAATCACTCCTTTGCTTCCGCGAATTCCAATTGGCGGATGGCTTCGCGACGAGCCCGATTTTCCTGGCCCCCATCAATGGTGATTACTACAACAAGCGTCTGTCTCAGAACAACGTGAGCAAGCTCAATGGCAAGACGTACCCCTCTTTCTTGCACCGACATGGTTACGAAAACATCACCCTGAAATCCCATCAACTCCGGCACTTCTTGAACACCGCCGCTGAAGAGGCGGGTGTTGCCATCGAACGAATTACTGCATGGAGCGGTCGCGCATCTGTTCAGCAATCACGCACGTACATGCATAAAGACCCGAAGCGGACTGCACGGGAAATTGGTGATCGTTTGATACCGGTGACGGATACCACACACACACCTATCACGGAGGAGGAATACAGCATCCTCGGCAAGGGGCCCCACATAACGACCCGGTATGGCATCTGTACTCATCCATGGACGGTATCAGCCTGTGAGAAGGCTGCAGACTGTCTGAACTGCTCAGAGCTGCTGCATTGCAAAGGGCACAAGAACTCCCTGAAGGCCGTGGAGCGCGAGCGCGCGCATGTTGCGGAAAACCTGGAGGCAGCACTCAAGGAAATCGAGGCAGGCAATCGTGCGGCGACACGCTGGGTCGATCGCCATCAACTGTACCTGGTGCGCCTGGATGAGATTGTGGCGATGCACAAGAATCCAGCGATTCCGGATGGTAGCCCGGTGCAAATGGTGGGTCATGACTTCACACACGCCAAGCGCATATTGACGACCAAACACCCTGAACTGCTTGAGTCCAGTGGGCTCAGTGACGTCTACAGCGACGATTTGTTAAGCTGCCTGAAAGAATTAATGGAAGAAAACAACGATGCCTAGCGCGTTCACCGCGAAGGAGCTTAAAGCTATAACGGCCATTATCAGAGAGTGGCCGTCGAAGAAAAAGCTGACTTGGGAGGCTATATGCGAAGCCTCTCAATCGGCCTTGGGCTTTGTTCCAACCCGCCAAGCGCTGGCCGGGAAAGCATTGGTTGTTAACGCTTACAAAGTTAGAAAAGCGGAGATCACTTCAGACCGGGATCGCATGGCAAGTATGCCGTTGCCGAAAAGCCTCACCGCTGCAGCTGAGCAGATTCTCAGACTGCAGGAGGAGAATAATCGGTTGAAAAAAGAGCTCCAACTCATGGCCGAAACTGCTCAGATCTTCATTCACAACGCGGCGCTGAATGGATTGACTCGGGACAAGCTGATGAACCCGATTCCTAAGCCGGATAGAAAAGGTTAGCCGAGAGGAGGCTTTTCACCAGACAGCGAAGTCGCAGGTGTTGGTTCTGCGCCCTTCTTTCCATGCCCTCATTAGCACAAGCGCAGACCGTATTTTTTTGACCCTGGTTTGGGATGATCGACTGAAAGACTTGTGAGAGGATCCTTCGTATCCCATCACCGAGGAAGCATCATGATTGCTGCACTCAACAGTAGGTTGTCACACCACGGAATCGATCCTCCCAAACGCTGGGTTTATCTATCGCTTGTCGCGGCCTCCCCTTGCATGGCACTCGCAGCCTTATGGAATCAGGGCGACCTAACGGTTGTAAGTTCATCAATCACCTTGTCGGCGACTGCTTATCTTTATTTGCGCTTGGAGACGATACAAAATCGTTTCCGACCCGCATGGGCAGAAGATTATGAAAGGAAGCGCGCGGCTCTCATGGCGCAACTTTCTTCTGAGGGGCTTTCTGTATTTGATCGACGGAAGCTGCTGAGTCAATTAGACGATCTAAACGATCGCTATCATCTGGTGACCTCGTCGCAGGTGACCTATCGCTGGGTCAAGCGACAAGCCTATGCAATGTTGGTTATCGCCAGGCTGCTACGCCTCAATATTCGCTAACAATCATGACTTTCACAATGACCCGTCGTGAAGCTCTAAAAATCTAAGCAGCATGCCAGACATTTCGGAAAGCAGCCGCTAGCAACCCTCCCGATGCCATCCAGCACCGAGTGCTGGTGGCCTATCATTTCCGATGTGCTGGGTGAGCAAATCATCGGGGACATCGAAATGATCACGACAGCGTTCGGGAACCACAAATAGCTTCTACCTTTCTTCTAACCAGTCCCAATAAATAAATTTTTTGAATGCTCAGAGGTTTTTTTAAAAAAGTCGCCAATACTCTGTCGAGATAGCCAATTGCCACATCAGGGATGGGGAATATCGTGTCCAATAAAAATCGGATGATCGTATTTCTTTGCGCCGGGGTAGCCGGGTGCACTACCTCACTAGAACATGAACGGATACAACCTGGCGCTCAGCCCACGAAACCGGGAATAACTTATTTTTTACCTAAACAACGCTACCTCGTAACCGCCACGTATGAATTGAAGAGCTGCCCTGATATCAATGCGAAAGTACCCGAGCGAAATGTGAAGTTGGTAATTTCTCAAACTGCAACTATCGCAGAGCTCACTATGGCGGACGAGACTGAAAAGTATTCTATTCCACTGGACACACTATCATCCGGATGGAAGACCACATCACTGGTTGCAACACTGTATGACAACCAAACACTTCACACACTCAATACAACAGTGGAGGACAAGACAGCTGCGGTGGCCAAGGCCGTGGTTTCCACAGCACTCAGCACGGCGAGAGTTCTTACGGGAACACCAGCGGCTTCAGGCGAACCGTCTCTATGTCATGATTATGTGTACAAGGCACTACAGACGGTCAACGATGGCACAACCAAGCTAATGGATCAGTCCTTGGATGAGAAAACTCGCGCTAACTGGGTTGCGAGTATCACGTACGCAAAATCAATTCTGCAGTTCTCAGAAACATACGTATTTGATCCGGACAAGAGCAATACGCCTATATCAAAAACGCCGCGAGACAGTTACGTCGAAAGCTGGATTGCCAACTTCTCGGAAATTAAAGCTGCAACAGAAGAAAACAAGCGGCGATTCAAACGGTTGTTAACGACTGGCATACAACTTTCAGCACCGCCCCCAGTTGCAGCGTTACCGCCTAGTGAGCTTTCTGAAAAAGGAATCATTTACAGAGAACCCATCAACGCTACCATCAAGGTTAGCGCTGGGGCCCATGATGATCCAAAATCGGAAACGATTGCGATCTTCAGCACCCAGATTGCGCAGTTGGGCCGTTATGCCATTCTCCCTTTGAAGAACAGGCCCTTTGAGAAAAATAATATTGCTGTTTCGTTTGCCCCCAATGGGCGACTAGAAAGTGCTACTTACGGAGCCGAAAGCCGATTTGAGAAAATCGCTTCAACGGTTTCTGAGTCGGCAACTGCCTATGAAGGCTATGCAAGCAAAAAACGCAGTACTGAAGCTGCTGAGGACGCTGCAGAAGCCAGTGCACCTTTGCAAGCTGTAAAGGCTGAGACAGAAATGCTGAACGCTAAAGCCGACAAAATTGAGGCTGAACGCAGGCTTACCGGGTTGGGTGGCCAATGAAACCGGGAGCGCTTTTCTGCTTGGTAATAATTTTGTCTGGATGCCAAGCCATTCAAAGCACACCAGTGGCTACCCCACCGTCTCCGACTAACGATGTGGTCGGTCGGACATTGATAGAGCGACTGCAACAAAGAGGCTCTCTTTCAAAAGACGATTCCAAAGTCATCACCACGGCGGCGGCACTGAATCCTGGGCTTTTGATAGGTGCTACAAACAAGGCGCTGGGAACGAACACGTCGACCGCATTCTTGTCCCGAGCAAGCGACGAAGATATCGAAACTTTCCGTACAGACCTGCTCAACAGATCAGCCTTGCAAGCGATAAACTCAGGAATTGTGATCTCACCTCCTACACTTAAAGATGAAATCAAACCAGCTCTAGCAAAAATCTCTTATGCCGACATGCCCACTGTGATACTGCCTGAGAAATTGAGCGGCGATATCTATAAAATACTACTAAACCAAGTATTCGTAGCAAACCCCGCGTGTGATCATAGGATAGGGTTGTTAGCCAAGTCACAACCCACTCGATGCCAAGAGATCGATTGGGACAGGAAACAATTTGTGTCAGTGCTAAAAATTGAAATATCCCCACACTCCAAGTGCACGGGAGTTTTCATAGGAGGAGGCAAAATTTTAACGGCAGCACACTGCGTGATCGACAGTACTGGAATGCATGATCGACTCATAGACGCGTCTCAAATAAAAGTAATTTCACCCAGCGGAAAAGCCCTTTCGCTGATCTCTGCGCCCATGGTTCCTGATGAGGTTTTGAATCATAATTGTTCATCTACATGCGGCGACAATGATTATGACTTTGTCGTCCTAAAAGTTGCCGAGGCCGACACAACAACATGGGTACCCATTGCCAATTTGGCCGCTGCCCCCTCCTCAGGCAGTAGAAGGATAACGATTGCGGGCTATGGTGAAAGTAACTACAACGGAGGACAACCCGATGGCTTACTTATCGGCCCCTTGACAGTTAATCTCTTGACACCTCGCCAATCGTTCGTTTGGGATTTTGATGCGGCTGCCACCCCCACTGATAGCTCCTTCTGTCGGGGTGACAGTGGAGGGCCTATATTTGATGGCGAGCCGATGAAAGTTGGTGACACTCTTCAGTTGATTGGTCTGATCAGCCGCTACGTCTCACCCAATAACACGTGCCTGAAGGCGCAGGCCTATGCAGTCAACTTTAGCCAGCCGGGGCCTAAAAAGAGACTATGCAGTTTTATTGATTCCAAAAATTCTTTTTGTGCGCCTTGATCTCATCAGACAGGGGCTGAGCCGTGTCAGGCCTTCTATTCATTGAGCTCTCTCTGATTCTCACAATCAGTCAGAAGCGACCGAACCAATCAGTCGACCTTAACGATCGCTATCATCTGGTGACCTCGTCGCAGGTGACCTATCGCTGGGTCAAGCGCCAAGCTTATGCAATGCGGGTGATCGCTTACGTTCTGCGCCTCAACGTTCGCTAACAATCCAGAGCTTCACGATGATCCATCGTGAAGCTCTAAAAACTCAGGGCAGCATCAAGCCGGCGGTAACGGATTTCCCTGCGCTTCCTTGACGTATTCTTTCAGCGCATCGACGCCATGCAACTGTTCATCTGTGTGAGCGAGTCGGTGACAGTTGGCACACAGCAACGCCAAATCTTCCAGCCTGGTCTTACCCATGTGATTTTCATGAGACAGTGGAATCTGATGATGACACTCGATGACCCGAAAGCCAGCCTCGCCATAAACTGCGAAGAAATCGATAGCACAGGCTTCACATTCAAGTTTTCCGGTTTGATCAAAACGCTCCCACTTCAAACGCAGCGAAAGGCCTTTGGCACGTTCACGCCGGCGATGCTGGGTCAGCAGTAAAGAGCCTTCCGTGTACTCTTGAGAAGAAAAGTCATCCATCGCCTGCAAGAATTTGAAACGGAGTGCCGTAACCTCTTCCGATTTCGCGGCCAGCCCTGGCAAATCACCTTGGTTGTAGAAATCAAAATTTCTCAGGACATGAACGAAAACCTTGGCTGAGTCATCACTCAGTGAAGACTCTCTCCAACGATCGGAACATACCTTCCCATCAGGCCCTTGGCCGTCACATTGCCCATAACCAGGACACGACGTCAAACATTCCAAGTCACTCTGCAAGTGCCAACCATCCTGACCAGGCATAACTGAATCCAAAATCTGGTGTTCTTTTATTGTTAGTTTTACGGCCTTTTGTACCAGCATTGTTGCCTCCATGAGCCTGCCGCCTTGACCATTAGTTGATTAGTGACTATATCGTTTCTTCATTCAGCCACCTGCCGTTGAATCAGATGAATCGACACCATTTTATCTCCAGGAAGCAATCCTTTGCTCTGATCTCCCTCCTGATATACCGAAAGAGTCTGAGTCTCTCTTGCCGAAGGCCGCAGGGCGTACGAGCACGCCAGAACTTACTCTGAAGAAAATCATCCACCCTCTGTTTATCAACCACTTCTACCCGTAAAACTCGCAGCAGTCCCTTCGGTATATGCTGAGTAATAGCGACCCTCCACGGATTGAAATCGATACAGGTCGCAGGGGGAAGAGGCGTATAGGAGCTCGGGTTACCCCTGACCGCAGGCGTGCCATACCAGGCGACCACGATGTCTACGCCTGTTTTTGTAATGTTACTGGCAAGATTTGTCTGCTGATCCCAAAGATTCATGCAAGCATCCCCGTTCAGAGGGTCTTCGCTCACAGGGTTGAAATAACCATCCTGCAGAATGCTTAACGCACATTCGATGCTCGTCCTGTGACGGTAAATGGCAGTTGGCGTTAAAGCCATACCCCTTCCTCTCTTCTAAATTACCGACAAGCCGTGACTGAGCTAGGAGCAATGCTCCTAGTTTTTTCGGCTGGAGACATTAGCTAGTCTTCCTCTCACCAAGACAGGGCCTGAGAAGACCAATGAGAGACGAGCTTCGCATATTACTTAGAACACTTCGCAAGTCAGCAAAGATCAGCGTCGCACTGGCAGCGAAGCGAGCATTTGTGGACGAGCGGACTTGGCGCTCCTGGGAGACCTTGAAAGGTGCAAAGTATGACCGCCAGCCATCCGAAAAAGCACTGTGGAGCTTCTTTCAACGCTCCGGAATCGAGATACCCCCAGAGTTCACAGCTCGTCCGAATGGAAAACCACTGGGGCGTGTGTTGTCTATCACCAGCTACAAAGGTGGTGTTGGCAAATCGCCCATCACGATTAACGTTGCAGCACAGCTAGCGGCGCAGCACTTGAAGGTTGCTGTTGTCACAGACGACGGGGTTTTTCGCGGGATGTGCCATGACGGTCGGGGGCCGGCTACTGGCACCCAAGTCAGCAAAATTGACTTTTACGATGAGCTCGACCTTGTAACCTCGCCGGCGGATCTCAAAAAAATGAAAAAAGAGATTCGCGAACATGTCACCCATCTACCCATTGAGGAGCAACAGATGGGCCGCTTTATCTATGGTCACGTTTTCAAGGCGATTGAGCGCAAGGCTTTAGCCACCGAACGGCTCAGCGATCTGATTACTCGATACGACTACGTTTTTCTGGATATCAACGTGAAGACCGAACTGATCCGAAGACACGCCGACTTGGTGGCGATTGTTCTGGACAGCAACTGCTACTACTCAATTCAGAGCGCGGAGGCGTTTCTCGCAGCCCAAAGAGCCATCAAGTGTCGTAAGGCTACGCCAGCCTTTTTTGGGCTGATTACAAACTGCGATGTGGGCGGGGTCAGCAGAGAGCTGCAAGAGTTCGTAGGAGACCTCCCAGGCTTGAGCGATGAGACTCGTGATGATCTCCAGCAAGCCAAGCGCGAAATATATTTGCGTCGTGAGCGCTTGAGCCAGCTCATTCATAAGCTGGATTTGCCGATGCTGACAACGGAAATGACAGCATCTCACAAGATCGCGATCGAGCTTTATAATGAAGGCCGGAATTTTCTGGATGGGTACTGCTATTTCCATTCGCTCATCGATATAGCTCCGCACTCACCTGCTGCCAGTGAAATTCGTCGTCTTACGTCAGAACTGATCAATTATCGAGTATAAGGCCTTGGCGTAGGAAGCTGATTATCCTACAAAAAACTCGAACATTGTTATGTGCTGAGCATTTATCAAATTTGTTCGCATTCTAGATTGTGAATATATACTAACAATCTAAGCGTTAGACTTTCCAGCGATCTCGACAGGCATGACAGAAGCTCACGAGCGCTCTCCTAATGGTACCCACTCAACGCAGGGAAACCTCATTTCAAATCGAACTCCGTCTACAGTATTGACTGCACTTAACGTCCCACCCATGAGCGAAACGTACGTATTAGCCATATAGAGTCCTTGCCCCAAATGCTCATCCCTCCCTGAGCGCGCAGACACCCCGTATTCAAAAATTTCTTCAATAGGGTTATTTGGAACGCATGGGCCTGTATTATGAACAGTTACAAGCACATCGCCCCCCACAAGCTCGACGCTAAAAAAAATAGAAGTACCAAGCACTCTAAAATCATTTGCATTATTTAAAATAGCCGTGAGAGCGGACTCCAGCATATCCCCGTCTGCCATGACAATCGCAGAGGAAGCTTGCCCGACGTACACAACATCACTGACTGACGACTCCGAGGCATTAACCAAATACTCAACAACATCTTCCTTGGTAATATTGCCATTTAATGAACTCATCGCTTCCTGAGGGGTTTTCAGATTTAGATTGTCACCATTATCCTGCCCCAACGTGCCGCCATATAAATTTTGCACTGCAAATGAAATCCTGCGAACATAACGAGCACTCGGATCACTTTCATCATTATGACGCAGCAAAAGGTCTTGCAGGGGAGACCTGATCTCATGACCAATGGCTTGCAGGAGCTTCTGTTCCGACTTCGCCCGTTCGACAGCGCTACGACTGTAGGCCAATACCTCTTCATGCAAATCTAAAATATTTCGCCACAATACACCGACTTCACTTTGGCTTTCCTTGATTTCGAATGGGAGCGTGAGGTCTTGGCCAATTTTAAACCGCTCTTTTATATGCAAGGTATTTCGCCTAACACGGTAAAGCGGTGTCAAGACGAATACGCGAAGAACAATATAAGCCACAATGAGCGCTATCATCAAAAGAATCGAAAGCATGATGATAGACTGGGCAGCCGCACGCCATCCGCCCAAGACGCTAGACGCATCTCCGTGAATAGCCACGCTCCGCCCACCCGGCAAAAAAGCGACTTCATTAATTTGAATTTTTGGGACGATAAATTTTATAATTAAATCTGTTAGTCGATCTAAAATCCCAAATGGGAAACGCTGCCCTACTACCGGGCTGTCTGTATCCGAGTGCTTTACCAAAAACTTGCTGCCATCAGACAAGTTGAACGTTAAAGATTCTCCTGGCGACAAGTAGTTTCCCATTTTTCTAAAGGAGAAAACCGTATCTGGATCTGCCATCGATGAGTCCAACACAATCCTGCTCTCACCGTTCGCCTCCTTACCAATCAGCTTTACAGAAACTCGCGCCTCGGATAGATCCTTGGGTGGCCAAACGGCCCCCTCAGACGCTTGATAAGCATATACGGCGTCATCCGCAAAAGCAGATATCGGAATTTGAAAAATGAACTCGAAGCGATCATTTCCGATCTTATCACTGACTTTAAGGGCCCGCCCCCTAATTTGCTTCTCACGCGAGTATGCCCATCTGTCCCTAGTGCCAATTTTGAACCCCGTCAAACTCCAAGCAGGAGATAAATAGGGAACTTTAGAGTTACTCTGTCTATTAACCTCATCAAAGGTTATGACGAATTTACTTGCAACACCTCGTACATTAACTTCTACTAGGAAATAATCACCCGTACGAGGATCCTCAATATAAGCCGGAGAGGACAACCCGTTACCCTTATCGAAAGATCCCCGAACATATGCAATAGCACCTAGAGCCTTATTAGAAAGCACGCCCACGCACAGTTTATCTTGGGGTGAAAGAAGACTTGAAAAGCTACATCCAAGCAGAGGTCTTATGTCTTCCACATGCCCAGGAGTAACATTTATATATTCCAGCGGAATTTTAAAAACCGGTACGCCAAAAATATCGGGAGCTGAATGCCCTGCATTATCCAGCTGAATTCTCCCATCAATAGAATCAAACTCATAAACAATTCGCTGAAGATTTCTTTGAACGTTCGATCTATATTGTTCAAACACAGAGCCAAAGCTCACATTGAGCGCAAAATAAGTCCCAAAAATCACAAGAAAAAACAAAATAACAAGAACACCAACAATATAAATCCTGAAAGTGGCCTTATTTAAATTATTTCTTACCTTCCGTAAGTCTAGTCCACCCACCGCACGCCCTTCATTCTGACGACATGAATATGATCCTTGACCTCGCCAACATCTTTCAGTGCGTCACGGATATTTTTTATATGCTGCCGGATCGCTTCTTTATTTTTACCAGTTTTCACTAGATCAAAAAGTGCCTCATAGGAAACGAGTTCACCCCTAGCCTTATAAAAGCGATTCAACATTACCTTAGCGGTTTCAGGCAGATTCAGTCTCTTCCCCTTATAGCTCGCTTTTGCCGTATCAGGATCTATCGAAAATTCATCTTCAACATTTTCAACCTGTGCGCTTTGCTCGGTTCGCAGCACTCGCATAGCTGCAGCCAAAAAAGACTGGCCATCTGGCGCAATAGGCTTTTCCAAATAGTCCCACACATCAAGTTCATACATGATTGAGCGATAGACGGATGAATCCAGCCCCGAAACGACCATAACAGGACTTCTAAAGCATTTTGAATTTTCGCTTATAATACCTACACCAGCATTTCTCTCGGGAGGAAGTTCAATATCCAAGACTATCAATGAATAATTATTTTCTTTGACCGCAGCCTGCGCAGAGGCTCTGTCAAAAAATTGATCTACCTGAGTTTCGCCATTGAGCTTACGGCAGAAATCCGCAAGAGCATTGTTCACGGTCTCCGAATCTTCAATTATCGCAATTTTGTACATCAGGCCTTCCTCAGAAAAAACCGCTCCATCCTATAGTTCTTTGTATTCCTTGCCAAATCAACATACAAAACGTGAGCAAATACTCACGCTCAGTATATTTCGATCACATTGCGTAGTTTCATGAAGGGAAAGACAGCCGACGCAGACGAAACTTACTAAACACTACACCAAACTCCATTTTTCACTCACGATGATCCCGGTAAATTGCGACTAATCGTGCTCCCCATACGCAGCACCGGAGATTAGTCTAAATGTCATCAGATCGCTTTCAGGTTTTAGCACTATCAGGCGGGGGGTACAGAGGACTGTATACCGCGACCATATTGGCAGAGGTCGAACGCGAAATCGGCGGCCCCATCGCTCGCCATTTCGATCTCATTGCCGGAACATCGATTGGCGGCATCCTGGCACTCGCCATCGCATCAGAGATTCCTGCTCAAGCAATCGTAGACCTCTTTAAAAAGCATGGAGAGGCGATCTTCAACCCCCGCACGAGCATGCCTATCTTTAAATCCACGTTCAGCAGCGATGAGCTTAAAAAGCAAATATCAACGCCTGAAATGCTGGGCACCAAGCTTCTTGGTGATTGCCTGCACCCGGTCGTCATCCCGTCGATCAATTATTCGACGGGCAAGCCAGTGCTGTTCAAAACCCCGCACCATGAAAGCTTTCGCCGTGACCACCAACACTCAATGGTGGACATAGCCCTCGCCACCAGTGCGGCTCCAACCTACTTTCCGCGTCATCAGTTCCAACACAACCAATACGTCGATGGCGGGTTGTTTGCCAACGCCCCTGGTCTTCTCGCGCTCCATGAAGCCGAAACGTTTTTCGACGCAGCCAGCTCGGACATTCATCTCCTGTCCATCGGGACGATGTCGTCCAAATTTACAGTGAACCCAAAAAACAACCGTGAGGGCGGTGCCATGGACTGGGGCGGAGGTAATCCCCTGAAAGCAGCACAACGGCTGTTTGGCTTGTCGATTTCCGTTCAAGAGTCGCTCTGCGACTTCATGCTGCAGCACAAGCTCGGCTCACGCTACATGCATGTCGACGAAGATCTGACAGACGATCGCTCCAAGGCGGTCGCCCTAGACAAAGCGGACATCCACGCGCAGGAAGTGCTCATCGGCTCTGGCCTTGAGAAAGCCAAAACATGCCTTGGAAAAACGGACTTCATGAAGTTCCTTGCGCACCAAGCTCGTCCAATAAACTTTTACTACGGCAACAACGCAACACGTCAGGAGCCTGAAACATGCTGAACCTTACGAAGCTGTTTTTCTCTTCCGCTGACGATATCGTTTTCAGCGACAAAATCGCGCCCACGGACGAGCAGCGTGACTTTCTGACCCAATGCCGCACAAAAATTCGTGAATATTTGAAGCCCGCGATTGCCGACGCGACCGTCGCTGTTTTGGGCATGGAAAAGCGTGTGGAGCCCCGATTTAGGACGCAAGGTTCTTGGTCATATAAAACCTGCATTCAACCCGCGCACACTGACAAGCAGGAAATTGATTTGGACTATGGCGTCTACCTGCCTGTGGATGTTTGGCAGGAAAACGGCCCGCCAGCGGCGATGGCTAAAAAATACTTCGACCTTGTTGAAACGCTCTTGCAGGTGCTTTGCGCTCAGGAAAGATGGACGTTGATAACCGGCTCCGATGCCAAAGACACCTGCATCCGGATAGACGTCTGCTCGTGGGCACACATTGACATTCCGCTGTATGCGGCTCCACTTGAGGAGTTCAGCAAGATTGTCGAGCGCACAGTCGCACTCAACAACGAACGACGCTCGATGGTTTTTGACAGTGTTAACGGAAACGAAAGTTTTGAGGTGTTAGCGAAGGCTATCGCTCAGACATGGGACGATCTTGACACCATTATGCTCGCATCTCGGTCTGGTTTGTGGAGGGCATCAGACCCTGAAGATGTTGCCAAATGGATCAGAGACCAAGTCGTACGCTTTGGTGATCTGGGTAATCAGTTCCTTCGGGTATGTCGCTACGCCAAAGCCTGGCGTGACTTCCACTGGAAATCTCGCGGGCCAACCTCTATTTCGTTGATGATCGCGATTGCGCAGAGCTTCGAGGGTAAACGGGGCCGCGATGACATTGCTTTCGAGAATGCTGCCAACGCTCTGTCCACAGCACTGAGTGCTGAGATTCGCGAGCCCGGCATTGATGACGGCGCAGAGGATTTCAACCGCTTAAACGAGGAAGAACGCGACGAAGCCTCAAGTAAAGCCGAGGATCTGGCCGTGGCGCTCAGAAGAGCCAGAGGGTGCCAGGAGTACCAAAAGCATCAGGCATTGCAGATCACCTTAGGTCAGCTAGGTGAGCGAATCTCATTGAACACGAACCTGATCGATGTTGAAAGCGCCACGGAAATTGTGCGTTCCAGCGCACCTGCCGTAGTGCCAGCCCCTCGTGTACCGAACACTTCTGCAGGTTGATATGGAATTTGAAGGCCTTGGCGATGTGCTTCGCTACATGCATGGACTGGGTTTCAAAACCCGTCCGACCAAGAATGGGGTGCGCCGTTTTCTTGGAACATTGACGTCCATCGCCGGGCCAGTTCCCATTGAATTGGCCGTGGCCGATTGGAATTTTCTTGTCTACCCGAAAATCCAGATTACAGAGAAGCCTTCTTTTTTGCCGATTCGAATGGCGCACTCAGTAGTCGGTGGCGACTTTTGCTACTTGGCTGAAGGATCTGTAGTGCTCGATCGATACAATCCGGCTGGAGCAGTCGCTTTTTGCTTGCAGCAAGCCACAAGCCTTATCGACCAACTCATCAGCAACCCCGCAAAAAGCCAAGCTGACATCCAAGCAGAGTTTCAGTCCTATTGGGCCGGATCGAGCGCGGGGACACTGCTCCCAATTGGATTGTCTGAACTAACATCAGCAAACGACACAGCTAAGGTATACAGACTGTCCCCCAAAGGGCCATTTGGCGACATCATTACAAACAGCAAAGAAGCTGCGGATCGGATCGCCCTTTCTTGGGGTGCAAGCGTCCAACCACTTGAAACACAATCTTGCTGGCTTTTCCGGACGACTGCGCTACCGGACACATCCGTTGCGCTCCCTTGGACAGTCAAGGAGACGTTGACTTGGCTGAAAACGTGGGACAACTCACTCTATGCCGCAGTGCAAAGGCGGATTGAAGCTGACACGTCGATTTTGAACTCAAGCCGAATTTATATACTGGTTGATTCGCCTGTAGGGTGGATCGGATTTGGCTTTACAGTCAACAAGCGTTACATCACCAAAGCAACTACCAAGGGGGCTGCGGGGAGCCGTAAATTTGCGGGTAAAGCATACTTTCAATATCTCCATCGAGTCGGCGGATCAGAGCAGATATTACGTCTCCTTACGACAGATCTCAGTGCGAACTTTGTACACACGCGAAACCTGTCGGGCTCACTGAAAAACGGGCTGTCCGGGCTGAAAATCGCACTACTTGGGTGTGGTTCGGTCGGAGGATATGTCGCTCAAGCATTGACGCGACTGGGCGCTGGTACAGAGGGCGGCCTGCTCACGTTGATCGACAGTCAGTTTTTGGCGCCTGAAAACATAGGTCGCCACGCTCTCGGGTTTAACGCGCTGCTCAAGCGTAAAACTCAAGCCTTGAAGGATGAGCTTGATTTGCAGTTCCCCTACAGCAACATCGAGTCTCGGCCTATCGCAATAACACCCAAGCTCGATTACTCCAGCTTCGATCTCATCATCAATGCGACCGGTGAAGAACCACTTTCAGAAATGTTGAATGCGCTACGCATTAGCAATGAAAGGACGTTTCCTCCTATCTTGCATGCATGGATCAAGGGTAATGGCGAATGTGTTCAAGCGTTATGGACTGACTCATTGAAACACGGTTGCTTCCGCTGCTTGCGGCGGTATGCCCCTGGGAACGAAATGACGGAACGATTTCCAGTGCTCAATAACGATGTCGAAAAGGGATTTCGCGCTTGCCAACATTTTACACCGTACGCAGTGTCCGCATCGCTATCTGCTGCTGCCTTGGTCGCAGACATGTTGATTGACTGGAAAAAGAATGGCAGCCCAAGCCCTAGGTTTCGAACCAGAGCAGTGGAAAACGCAGACACCCGCAAAATAAAGAACCAAGACATTACACCGCTGAGTAACTGTCCCGCATGCGCGAAGCAATAATTCTCACGGCCCCGGAGCTACAGGGGATGTACATCCTCGTCGAAAGCAATGTTCTGGACGTCATATGTGCTTATCGCCAAGACAGTAAAACGAAGCACGAAGCTGGAGGTACGCTGATGGGATATCGATCAGGTCAGCACCTTCATGTCTTGCGCGCGACAGTACCCATGCCCCTAGATCGAAGCTCACGGGTCAGTTTTGAACGCTTGGATCCTGGTCATCAGCTTGCCGTGACAAGGGCTTGGGAAGATAGCCAGGGCCGCATTGATTACCTGGGAGACTGGCATACACACCCACAATTCAATCCATCACCTTCTGGCATCGACTACAACGAGTGGAAAAAACTCGGCTTGTCCCTAAACAAACCACTGCTCTTCATAATTGTGGGGGAGCGTGAGAAGATTTTTTCAGCCTATCACGTGAATCAAAGAACAGTACCTCTAACTCGTAGCGGATAAAGCGAGCCCTATGTGTTATTTATCTTCTCTACCGTTTAGCTAGTATTTTTTAAAGTTACTCAAAAATTTAATCCCCCCCTGATGGAGAAGCTAAATGAATACCCTGCCACCACCCTCAAAAGTCGCACAGTCTGAAATCACTCCAACGACGAGCTCCGCCTCAGGAGTGGTAAAGCTTCTCTCCACAATCTTTGACAAATCCACCTACTCTGGGCTATTTAAAGCCGGCACTGTTTCAATAGGAGTTTACTTGATTGGAATTTCGCAAACCGCATTGACGTTATATGACAAAGAAATTGACGCATACACCGAAAAGTATAAATTTGAAGCAAACACTCAGCTCGTTTTGGATCAGACAGACTGCAGAACGCTTTCTAGCTACCGAGCTGAATGCCTTATCGCTCAGCATAAAATTAAGACGTCTAGCGCATCATTGGAAGCACTCAAAGCTGTAACTGATGCAGCCAAAACTGCTAGCATTTTTTGCTTTTCTTTTTCAGTTTTTTTCTTCCTATCCACACCATTTGTCAGCTTTATTCGCCCTAAAGAAAACTCATGAACTCAAAAATAAGTCTTTAGCTCAAATTGCCGTAGTCCCAGATCAGCCCTGCAGAGCTGTGGCCATCATCAGAGCAAGCTTTGCGCTAAAGAGCTCTGTCACGATGTCGTGGAGGACAGGGAATCCATCACCTTCGATTTAGTGTCAAACCTGGCCGTGAAGATTGCCGTCCATTGGAGGTTGGCGGTTATCAATGCGACACCTTTCGGCTCAGAACTCGCCTTCAGTCAGTTCCGAGGAGATACTGCTTGGCAACGCAATGGAGGCACGCGATACCACTGGAATTCCTGGTAAGACTGCGCTGAACAGGGGATGGGAGATTCGATTAGCTGCGGAACACAGCATGCTAAGCATGCCGGTTTCCGTAGCCACGATCGAGATATACAACTGTCATATTGCTCAGCTACGCTCGGTCGCGTAGTGGCACCATAACCTCAATAAGCCACTACCCTTCAGGAAATCGGACATGGGTAAAATTGCGGTTGCGTTGACGTTGGTAATAGCCGTTTTGGTCTATGCCTTGGCAGAGGGGCCTCAAGCGGCTCAACCGCCTTTATTCATGGCCATTTTGGCATGTACGACTGCACTCGGCGCTCTAATACATATTTATGGGCCTCCCTCTACTGACTGAGAGAACGCTGGCAACACCTAGCAAGATGAACTCTGGCAGGTGCGATCCACTAGTGCGTCTTCTCCAGTCCAGTTGCAACACATCGCGGGATGGCTTACTAGCTGCCGCGCTACCTGGCTGACCTCGCGCAGATATCCTTAATGCCGACCTTTCGGAACGAGCTCTGCTGATTGCGGTAGAGGATTATCTGCAAGATCGGCACTTGTAGAGAGAGGCGCACCCCTCATTCACATAGGCAGCCGTCTGAATGTCATGGCCCTAAAGTTCAGCGCTATGCCTGAGAAACCCAAAAAACCTCGGATTCCCCTCTCCCATTCTCCGTCGTCCATCTCAACTTGACCTGGTACCGAAGCGGGCTCGACAGATTAAAACTCGCCAAGAGTTTCACAGTGCTACGAGGCTTGAGCTCGGGACATGGCAAGAGATTACGCGCCGTGACCAACGGATTATCGGGACAGTCGATCAATTCCAGATCAACATCGAAAGCGCTCCCCTGCCCCGTGTTCGTGATGATGAAATAGCTTGTTTTGGCCAAGCTCTTGATATGCACGCCCAGCTGCGGAACCGCTTTCTCCAGCTTGGCGGTTTCGAGTGAATCGATTTGTCGCAGAGCGAGCTCTGAGGTGATCTTGGCCAGATCTTCCTGCACATGACCCAATTTACGACCGCGAACCAAAGACACGGTGGACACCACGAGAGCGAGGAGAGACGCCAATAGCGTCAACGTCTCATACAAGGTCATTTGAACTTGCCCTTGAACAGGCCTTCCAGCATTTTTTGAACCTCAGCTTTGATTTCGGGAATCACGACCTCCATCGCTTGGTCGATCCCCACCTGACGGATGTCGCCCAATGGAAAAGACTGCGTGCAAGTCACGCAGGTGACCCAATCACCATCGCTCAAAACCTGCGGCTGCTCGAATTCAATACCACCGCATTGAGGGCATTGAATGGTGTGTTGTTCGGGAATATTCATGCCGATCTCCTGGTTGGATGTCATGGCCACAGCACCAACCCCAATTCTTTGATTCGAAGCGCCATCGCGCTGTCGGAGACCCGAAATTGTTTTGCCAGTGAATTCATTCTTCGGCTGCCGAAGTTTTCACAGCGAGCCAAGGCGAACTCGCGATCCAGGGAGCCCTGCGAAGCATATTGCAAGGAGTCGGGATCGTTATGGCTCAGGTAGAAGGATGTCGTCTCGGTAAACTTGAAGGCGCCTTTGCATCCAAACTGCGCTTCAAAATGTGCCGTCAGAAGGTTCGGCGGCATGAGAAAGCATGCCGCGAAATAATCCGCTTCGCGTTCAATATCTGATCTATGACCCGCATTGGCAGAGCCGTCCAGTGGACGGTCACGGTGCATGATTTGGCCCTCGTGAAGCATGAAGTGTCCCACTTCGTGAGCGCCGGTGAAACGCTGAACTTGCTCAGGGTAGGCCATCGAGATGGCAATCTTGTTGGCTTGGCGATCAATAAGCCCTGCGATGCCAGGGCCTCGGCCAGAGCGCATGAATCTGGAGGATCCCAAGTTTGGAAGCATCAAGTATTCAACATCAAGCAGGTACGCTGCCGCATCGGGTTCCAGCATTTGTAGGGGCATTAGCTGCTGATCGGGCCACAGCATTTCCTTCTGCTTCCAAATTTCCCGGTGCAACAGGGCGACGTCTTGTTGAATGCTCGATCTATTCATGAAAAACACCACATGATGTGCATTTTATAGAATTAAAGCACAACATGTAGCCATGGCAACTTTTTTGGATCCGTCTTTAGCGTTTTTTTTATCGCAATCCGTATCATGAATAGCGAGACGCTCTAGCTGGCGACTCAAGGCTCGATACGAAGGCGCGCAGGCATTGCCAGGGGTTTCAACGTGACGATCACACGGCGAGGCGAGCCTCGAACTCCAGGCGTCTATAGACAGACGCTCGTTGGCTCGACGGTGGGGGGCTCTAATGCACCGGATGCCCTGAACAATCGCTCACACGCCCATGAGTCATGTGAACTCTGGGACTAAGGCCGGAATTGTTATAAAGGTGGACGACTGATGAAGCTATTAAGTGTCTGAAAGAGCCAAAACACCCAATCCTAAAGTTAACAGCAAGTACGGCTCAAGGTTTGCGGCTGCGCTTGAATGCGACGAGTGCCTCAAGCGCCTGAGCGACACTCATCCCTTCTCGCTCTTTATTGATAACAAAGTCCGCATCGAACGTAGCAGGATCACTCTCCGTAAAGTCTGGATAACCCGCTTCGGCATGCTTTCGTGCGTTATCAATTACCGATTGCAGCCCCTCACGCTCCGCGAGTGACATTGTCTTTGCACGATCCAATAGCGGTGCTCCAGTCAATGATCAGGAGCCAATCATAGAACAAGCCGATCGGAGTGGGATTACAGAAAATGGCAGGCCGAACGCAACGCGATTGTTTGCCTCACCAGCGTGGGCAACGCGACAAACTTTGTCCAACCTTCAATCAGTGATTGAAGGCCAGCCGCTCAACCAGATCAACCACATCCTTGCGATCCTCAGCTTTCAATGAATGAAAGCACTGCAGCAAATGCGCCGTCTCATCGTCCTCGCAGTAAAAGTACGGCACCGGTAAATTCAGGACGGCAGCGATCTGCTTCACGACGTTGTCACCTGGCTGATGAACCCCCTTCTCGTACTGATTCATCCTTGCCGACGCCGACGCTGGCTCAATCCCGGCATCTATTCCCAAGCGTTCCTGGGATATCCCTCTTGCCTTGCGCGCCTCTTTCAAACGCTTGCTGAACGTCGTCATTTCTCATCGCCGAAAGGCTAAGAGATTCTTAGATTGGGCTTGAGCAGATACTAAGTATTCCTTAGCATTCGACAGAAATATCCTTTTGCCATCACTCCAAACGCAAGGACAGGGATCAAAATGAAGGAAATGCAGATCACAGACGGGCGACTCGACGAAAAATCGCGTGGCTTCGGCGGGGACATGGTCAGCTACCACTACTGGAAAATTGACGGCAAGAAACTCGAAACGCTCGAAATCCCGGATACGCTTGATGCGCATATAAAGGCGGGTGATCGAGTTCGAGTGACCTCCCAATACGGCAAAGACAAGGTCAACAGAATCTGGGCGATTCAGGTCGACGGAGAACCAGTCCGCTCGGTCGTCAATATCCCGTTCATTGCTGTCTCCCTGGGAAGGCTCAGCATCCTGCCTCTGATGGTCGCCATCTTCACGATCTTCGTTGCCTATGGTTTCTGGGAGAACAGCGCTAACCATCGGGGCTTCCACGGCTCGTCCTACCAATTGGGCTGGATCGCACTCAATTTGTTCGTCAGCTATCGCTACATGATCAAGCCAATGCTGATCATCACGCGCGGCATCAAGGCGTTTCGCGAATATTGCGCAAAGGCCCCCGCATCAGCCTCCACGTCCAATTAAAACGAGCGCACAGCGGCACACATTCCTAGAGCCAATAAAGTGAATCAGGTTGAGATGAGTCCAGACCGAGGCCAATGGGCATTTGGCAACCAAGCGAAAATCAATGACGCAGGCCTTCTCGCGGATTCAAGAGATTTTCAGATTCGGGCTGAGGGTAGAGGTGTCTTGCTAGGCCCATCAGCGAGCGCTTGGAGGGAGTACTTTGGTGATACATCAGCGCATTATATTGCGCTAGAAGCCAAGAAATGAGGGGGCTTGGCGCATTATAATGCGCTGACCATATACCCATCACCCTCTCAATGCCTTTAAAAATGACGAAGACTCTTGGCCTGATGGCTGAGATTTTTCAAAGTCTGAAGCGAATGCTTTGAAGGAGGTGCCTTTCATGGATTCAAAACAAAATCACGGCCAAGACTCAACGACGCCAGAACTTATCCATCGCCTAGCCGAGCAGATTTTTGGCAACAAAAAGAAAGCCGATCATTGGCTGAACCAGCCGACAGTTGAAACCGGTGATTGCTCGCGGTTGCAAATGGCTCAAAGTCGAGTGGGATATGAAGCCATGAAAGCAGAACTCGATAGGCTCAATCATGGGTTCGTCAGCTAATGCGCCCCTTTGTGGAGGATCGACATGATCACTTTTGATCTCAACACAAACGACGCCGAAGCTTTGCTTCGGCATGCGCAAACATTCGAGCCGGATTCGGGCGATGCTCGTGAAGATCAGCGACTGCGTGAGGCGCTGCTCGATCTGGGCGACGCGCTTTTATCGCATCTACAGAAGCAGACACACGAGACAAACCATTCCTGATTCAAACAGAGCCACTCAAGCGATAATTGACGTCTCAAGGAATCGGTCAGCCGACTCCATGTAAGTTGCCAGGTCGATTATTTGTCGAAGGAAAACGACAACCTCAAGTTTCTGTTCGTCGTCGGGCAGCCCTACCCGTTTTAGCATTGCTTTCGCGTCCTCTTCGATCGCTGCTAGCGCATCAATATCGCTCTGCAACCTCATTTCGGCCTCCTGCCAGTGTGAGATCAGAGATACATACCTCACTTCTACTTGCCATGCTAGGCGCTTCGCGCGAGTGTAGTGGTCAACTAATCCCGGACACGACGTTAAGTTTTTTCTCGGCCTGAGCCGGGGCCAGCCCATCGTTGAACTGGTGCGGTCGAATCCAGTTGTACCGATGCATCGGGTAATGACTGATGTCTCGGTGCGCTTCTTGAGCCGTCATGTAGCCCACGGTCGGTATCCATTCAGTTTTCAAACTGCGAAACACGCGCTCCATCGGCGCATTATCCCAACAGTTTCCACGACGGCTCATGCTTTGGCGCATGCGGTAACGCCACAGCCGTTGGCGAAACTGACGACTGCCGTATTGCGAGCCCTGATCCGAGTGAAACAGCAGTCCTTGAGGCCGGCCACGCTGCTCGTAAGCCATGTCCAAAGCCTTGATCACCAAGTCCGAGTCCGGTTTGCTCGACAGCGCCCAGCCCACAATTCGGCGCGCGTAGAGATCGAGCACGACAGCCAGGTAATGCCATGTCCCTTGAGCCCAGATTTAGGTGATATCGCCAAACCAGACATGGTTGGGTGCCGGCACTTCAAACTCTCGATTCAAGATGTTCGGAATATCTGGTCGCTCAACCGTCGCTTGTTTGTAGGCATGTGATCCAGGTTGTTTGCTGACTAACGCCAGTTCCCGCATGAGGCCACGCACCTTGAATCGTCCGATTTGCTCGCCATTTTCCTTCATCATCAACACGATGCTGCGGCTGCCGGCAGCGCTTCGACTCTGCGTGAACAGCTCATTGACTCGACTGCGTAACCGAAGTCGTTCAGCGTCCGGAGTTCGACGTCTGAGGCGATGGGCGTAGTAGCACGAGCGAGTGACATCAAAGACCACGCAAAGCCAATCAACCGGCTCTTGGGTGCTCAGTTGATCAATCAGCGCGTGCTCTTCCGACATCAAGAGCGCGGTAGCCATTTTTAAAATGGATTTCTCCCGCTCAAGACGAGCGATCCGGGCTTCCAACTCCTGGATCTTCTGTTGCTCGGGCGCCAGCGCTTTTGTCTGCGGAGTAACACCGCTGCGCTACTGCTGGAGTTGGTTCACCCAGCGACGCAACGCAGACTCGAACACCCCGAGTGACCGGCAGGCCTCGATATGGCTATAGCCTTGATCGAGCACGAGAACTGCGGCTTCGCGTTTGAATTCAGCGGAAAAGGAACGACGTTGCTTGGTCATCAGATACCTCTATCTGGCGAGCATTCTCGCCTAAATGGGTGTCCGGTTTCATTAGACCACTCCAAAGGTCATGAGTGTTCTAGATGAGATCAATAACCGCTGGGGAAAGGGAGTTGTCCGGTTAGCTAGTGTGCCTGCGGCGCCTGAATGGGCGATGCGTCGAGACCTAATGAGCCAGAGTTACACGACCAAGATAGATCAACTGTGGACGGTGAAGGCTGGATAGCAGGCCAGAAGCAGCTACTCGTAAGCGACATTTATCGACACTGGCTGTCCTTCGCGGCAGGTCGCTACCGGTCATCAGCGACATTACCGTGTCGCCCTGCGCTAGCTGCACGCTGCCAACCTCACCCCCCGCGAGGAGCCCATGGCGAGCGAGGCGCGGTTACTGGTCGATCAACTGCGCACTTTTCACCGCACGCTGCTTGAGAGTACCCAGCGCTTTGGAGGTCTGTTCGAGAAACGCTTCAATACCGGATGAGCCAGTGTTGATGACTGCCGAAGAGCCAGAGAAGCTTGCGGCGGATTTGCGGCATCGCATTGACTCAATTTTTCGGTTTGACCCAAGTCTTTCTTGGCTTTACCGGTGCTGTATGTAAGCGTTCCGGGAATACACCTTCCGTACTCCAGCATTAAGGGCGATGGTGTCCGCATATTTTTTAGCGGACGCGATTACCCTTATCGCCAGGAATTCCATGCGCCAACGAAGCTCTTATCCCAAACCCTTCAAAGCCCAAGTCGTTCAGGAATGCCTGCAACCGGGCGCCACAGTTTCCAGCGTCGCCATCAGCCACGGCATCAATGCCAACGTGATTCGCAAATGGCTACCGACTTATCGAGACCAAGCCCACGCAGCCCTGCCAGCATTCGTGCCGCTACAAGCGACCGCCAAGCGGCCAACTGACGAGGCTGTGGTGATCACGTTGCCGCTGGGCGACAAGCCCATCACGATCAAATGGCCGTCCTCAGACCCAGACGGCTGCGCACGCTTTATCCGTAGCCTCTCGCAATGATCCGCATCGACGCGATCTGGCTCGCCACCGAGCCCATGGACATGCGTGCCGGTACCGAGACGGCGCTGGCCCGCGTGGTTGCAGTATTCGGTGCGGCGAAGCCGCACTGCGCTTATCTATTCGCCAACCGCCGCGCCAATCGGATGAAAGTGCTCGTGCACGATGGCGTGGGCATCTGGCTTGCCGCACGGCGGCTGAACCAGGGCAAATTTCATTGGCCTGGCATTCATCGAGGTCTGGAAGTCGAACTCGACGCCGAACAACTTCAAGCGCTGGTGCTCGGCTTGCCATGGCAACGGGTCGGTTCGGGCGGTGCAATTACAATACTCTGAACCTCGCCTTTTAGCTGTGACAGGCGGGCTGCTTTGGTAAAATCCACGGCATGACTTCCTCGCCCAATCTCGACCAAATGGCCGCCGACCAACTGCGTGCATTCGCTGCGCAGTTGCTGTCGAAGGTCGACACAATGGGCAGAAAGATCCACCGTGACGAGACGATCATCGAGCAGCTCTCTCACGAGATCGCCATCCTCAAACGCCACAAGTTCGCCAAGCGCAGCGAGCAAATCAGCCCGGCGCAAGGCAGCTTGCTGGATGACCTGCTCAACGCCGACCTCGAAGCCATCGAGGCAGAACTGAACGCGCTTCGGCCTGAGCCTGCTGCAACAGAGCCACGGCAACAGCCCAAGCGCGCTCCACTGCCGCCGCAGTTCTCACGTACCGTGATCCGTCACGAGCCAGAGAACACCCAGTGCGCCTGCGGCTGCCAGCTTCAGCGCATCGGCGAAGACGTGAGCGAGAAGCTGGATTACACCCCGGGCGTGTTCACCGTTGAGCAACATGTGCGTGGGAAGTGGGCCTGCCGTCAGTGCGAAACACTGATTCAGGCGCCGGTGCCATCCCAGGTAATCGACAAAGGTATTCCTACTGCCGGCCTGCTGGCCCATGTAATGGTGGCCAAGTTCGCCGACCACCTGCCGCTGTACCGGCAAGAAAAGATCTTTGGCCGCGCAGGCCTGGCCATCCCGCGCTCGACGCTGGCTCAGTGGGTAGGCCAAACCGGCGTGCAGCTGCAACCGCTAGTGGATGCACTGCGCGAGGCAGTGCTGGCTCAGCGTGTCGTGCACGCTGATGAAACACCCGTGCAGCTGCTAGCGCCCGGCGAGAAGAAAACGCATCGGGCCTATGTATGGGCCTACTGCACCACTCCGTTCTCGGCACTGAGGGCCGTGGTCTACGACTTCAGCCCCAGCCGCGCTGGCGAACATGCACGCAACTTCCTGGGCACATGGAACGGTAAGCTCGTCTGCGATGATTTCGCGGGTTACAAGGCCAGCTTCGAGCTGGGCATAACCGAAATCGGCTGCATGGCCCACGCCCGCCGTAAGTTCTTCGACCTTCATGCAGCGAATAAAAGTCAGCTGGCAGAACAGGCGCTTCACTCGATTGGCGGGTTGTACGAAGTTGAGCGCCAAGCCAAAGAAATGAGCGATGAAGATCGCTGGCGATTACGCCAGGAAGTGGCGGTACCCATCGCAGGAAAGTTGCGTGAGTGGATGCTGGCTCAGCGCGACCTTGTGCCCGAGGGATCGGCCACGGCCAAGGCTCTGGACTACAGCTTGAAACGCTGGGTAGCGCTGACGCGCTACCTGGATGATGGTGCTGTGCCCATAGACAATAACCCGGTCGAAAACACGATCAGGCCTTGGGCGCTTGGGCGTTCCAATTGGTTGTTCGCCGGGTCACTACGCAGCGGAAAACGGGCGGCGGCGATCATGAGTTTGATCCAGTCTGCGCGCCTCAACGGACATGATCCGTATGCTTATTTGAAAGACGTGCTCACGTACCTGCCGACGCAGCGGGCGAGTGAAATCGATCAGTTGCTACCGCACAGGTGGCATCCGGTTTAGTTGAGTAATTGCACCGACTTGACCACCCATGTGCAGTCGACTTGACCAGCAATATCGTGCAGACATAACCACGTGGCAACGAGTCAAATCCGACTGAGCTGATGCGGATGACTGGGCTTTTACAATGATTTGTACATGTAGAAAGCAGAAGCAGGACACAGGTCTCTAAACTGTCTTGTTTGGGAGATCAGAAGCGGCTCGGCACCTCGTTGGCGCACCTCGTACCCATGCTGCCCAAAGAAGCTCGAGGCGCTTGTTGTAAGCAGGTGCAGTCGTGTCACACGCCGATCAGCGGCAAAACGCTCAATGACCTTAAGTGTTGCGCTTCCGACTCCTTTCGAACGATGGTCGGGGCTAACGACCATCGATCTTAGCAATCCATCCTCGCCATATGCTTCAAACCCTCCCCATCCAACGGTTATGCCGTCCAACGCGAACTGAAAAAAAGACCGACCCGGCAGATCGATGTCGTCAGTTGGTAAACCGGCGGACTCCAGAGCAGTACGAAAAAATTCCAATGTTTCGCCTGTCATTTCAGTTACCTGAACATTCATCACGCTTTCCATACTTGCACCTTCTTGGTTTCCGCTCTTATCGAATGGGGGCCAGTGTGGTCAAGCACAATGCAAACGCCTGGTCAGTGCTGATGCAATCGGGTGGTCAGGTACGGTGCAATTTCCCATTAGTCACGCAATGTTTGATTGACCGGGCGCATCCGCACAGACGCACATCATACAAATTATCCATGCTCGTTTTTTCACATGAGGTCTAGCATTAGACGTGACGATGCTGACACCTTGAATAGGATAAGAAACTGGCCATGGATAGGAGAATGCGAGATGAGTTTGAGGCTTCCAAGCCTCGCAGCTTGCTGGATCGGTCAAAGAGTGGATATTTAGATGCGTCCACAAACCGGGATTGGGCTATCTGGCAGCTCGCATGGAGGGCGGCGCTGAACTCTAAATCATCGTCGACTGTTGAATATTCGCCAACACATGATTTGAGTAATGAAGAAGTCGAGTTTCTGAAGCAGGTGTTTCGTTATTCCGATAGGTAGGGGATATGAAATCACCTCGTGGTTCGGCGGAAAGATACGTATATCTATTTCAGGCCTCGGCATTCGCCGGGGTTCTATCGTAGTGCACCATGCCTGTGGGGGATACGCTGGCGACTTGGAGGTGACAGTCCTGTATCCCTGCGTAACCTCCGAGAGGTACTACGTTTAAGGTTCAACGCTGGTCTGTCCGTGCTCAAAATTGCCGCCAGCATTCGCATCAGCGGTGGCAGTGCCGGCATTTACCTGCATAGTTTCAATGCCTAAGGGCTCGCTTGGCCACGGCCATCACCCGCGCTATAGCGGTGTCAGTGTCGGCGGGCATATCCATGGGCTCAGTTGTAAATTTCGCTGACACCATCGTCCTTAGTTGGATTAGCGGGAAGGTGTGTTCGCCGGCTGCTTACTGCTGTATCACTTTTCAAGCTTGATGAAACGTTTCATCTCAAAACTCAAAAGGTACTGGCTCATCGCGCCTCCTCCCAAATGCGCATGAGCCAAGCCAGACTGATATCGGAAAGCCATTATCGCCAAATAGTCAGACCTTGAAGCGCGCAACCAAATCTTCAAGCTCATGACCTAGGCGTGCTAGCTCTACACTTGCAGAGGCAGTTTCATCACTCGCACCTGCGGTTTGCTCGGAAATATCACGCACGTTAATCACGCTGCGATTGATCTCCTCCGCGACGGCTGTCTGCTGTTCTGCCGCAGCAGCAATCTGCTGATTCATTAATTGAATGGTAGAAACCGAACTGGTTATGTTTTCCAATGAGGTGCCTGCTCGGCGTGTGAACTCTACGCTGTGTTCACTCAATAACAAACTCGTCTTCATGCCCGCCGCCACAGCATCTGTGCCGGTCTGTACTCCTGCCACTAGACCTTCAATTTCTTCGGTGGACTGTTGGGTACGTAAAGCTAAGCTTCGCACCTCATCTGCAACCACCGCAAATCCTCGCCCTGCCTCACCAGCCCTAGCAGCTTCGATGGCGGCATTAAGTGCAAGCAAATTGGTTTGCTGGGCGACAGCCTTAATAACATCCAATACACCACCAATCTTATCGCTTTGCTCCTTCAGATGACTTACAGCCTCCGAAGAACTTCCAATTTCCAATGCTAAGCGTTCGATCTGCTCGATTGCCTCCCCGACAACATTGTCACCTTCGCGTGCCTGTTGATCCGCGATCAAGGTTGCCTCTGAAGCCTCTTCGGCACTACGCGCGACCTCCTGAACAGTTGAAGTCATTTCATTCATTGCAGTTGCGACATGATCAGTTTCAATTCTCTGACTGTTAACCCCAGTACTCGTATGCTTCGTCACTGCAGACAACTCTTCCGCTGCACTTGCGATCTGGATCACACTGCCAGTGATTCCACTTATGAGCTTCCGTAAGCTGGTGGTCATTTGTTGCAGACCTTTCTGCAATTGCCCCAATTCGTCGCTACGATCAGCGGCGACATCTTGGCTCAAGTCGCCCGATGCAATACGATCAACATCTTTGAGAGCCTGCCGAAGTGGAGCAACGATTTGCTGGGTAATCATCCAAGCTACAATTGTGCCAAGAAGCAAAGCGAGTACTGCTACGGTCGCGAGAAGAGTTTTAGCAAAGGATGAGTCAGCCTCTCTTTTAGCCGCTTGTGATGCTATCAACTCACGAGTTGTGTCGAGCAAGATATCGCCCTGGGTACTCATCCGAGCAAAAGCTGAGGGCAGATCCGCACCTGGTTGCCCAACAATACCCAGCTCATCGCGATACATCTTGACGGCCTCTTTCTGTTGATCAATTAGCGCTTCATCACTAGGCACGGTCAGCAAGATTCGCGCAGCGTTCAAGTGAGTTGCCAATTTATCAAGAGTATTGAGGAGTAGCTGAACACTATTCCCTTTAGGGTTTAGCTCCATTCGAACCCGCTCGACTCGCAGTTCCATCGTCATGTCGTTGATGCGGGCAATACTTTCTACCTTTACGCTTCGTGAAGCGAGGACGTTAACCGCCACCCACCCCGTAACAACCAGTAAAAGTGAAAGTATAAGCACCAAGCCGAAACCCAACCCCAGCTTAGTGCTGACACGAACGTTACGAACCCAGCCAAGCATAATAAACCCCAATAAATTAAAAAAGCCTCTCTGCCAGCAACAGAACCAGCAGGTTATTAAAGCACCTGCTAAGAATCAGGCAAATGCTGCGTAGCGCTTTAGAGCAAGTTAGATTAACTTTAGAGTCTCAAACTCCGTTGGCGACTCGCAGCCGTCGTCCGACAGGAAGCAGAAAGCAAAATCACTGGATGGAGAAATACTAACTCCATTCGGCACGACCTCCAAAATCGAGCAGCTTTTATCAAAAGAGCCTTTCCACCCTTGCATAATTGTCGGATTATCGCGATGAGTTAAGGCCAAGCCTTGAAAACCACCTTTGTCGTTTTCGCACCATAGAGAAATGGCAGCAGTCATGACAGCTTCCAAATGTTCTTTTTCCAACGCACCAGCATAGTGGGAGTTTTTCAGCCAGCGGTAAAGAACAAGGTGCTGAGTCCAGTCAAAAACTAAGCCGCTGTAATTATAATGGCGGATAAAGTCGCGAAACAGTCTCTCACCTTGAGCGTCATCGAGCGACAACAACTCCGGACATAGATCAAACAAAGCATTTTTATGAGATAAGAACCCTTTTCCTGATCGATATTTTAAGTCTCTAATAAATGGCATGCCAGCATCGAGCCTGCTTTTCTTTGCAGAATGAGGGAGCCGAGAGCCTCTATATGCTTTTGGGGAGCCAACATTTTCAGCTTCGACTAATAGATGATCACCTCGATCGAAAGTGGCAGGATTGAACAACTCTATTATATCTTCGAGTCCTTTCCCGTAAGAATTCATCAGTCCCTTTAAGCTTTTCTCAAAGCCGCTCTCTCGACTACCATTCCTACTCTCATAGAAGCGAGCTCTGTCAGCGAAACTAATAGATTTCATTCACAACAACTCTAAACATTATGTTAATCAGTGATTGGCGAATCATCATGCCAGCCCGACGCCTAAAAAGCCAAAATCCACCGAGGCGAGATTCTATTTATAGTAATTAATAAAGCTTAATATCCACGCAATTATTTTGTCCAATCACAAATAATTACTACCTGATCGAGTAAATCTATCAGACATTGATATGCACCAATGACTTGATCCAAACAAAAACCAAGAGTGGCCCTTTGAGAAAGTCAACGTCTACAATTAAAGCTCTCGTATTTACCCATCGAACAGGGCACCTTATATAAGGTGACGCATCTGCCACCGGTCTAGACTAAAGAAAGAGCGCCCCAACCAATTAATGGGCGCTTGATCGGAAATACAACGTACGAACACAGGAGAGCGTCATGCCTTGGTATGCCTGGTTGATTATGGCAATCGCGTTTTTATCGATCATCGGAGGCTTGCTGATTCTGCGAGATATCGCGCAGAGGATTGAGCTGACCGATGAACAGCGTAAACGAGTGGAAGAGCGTAATGCCGAAATGGACGCCAAGGACGCTGGAGACGACGAAAAACGCTAACGAACAGTGGGTCGCCGAACCTGGAATATCGTGCCGTTTGACGCCTCTCGGACGCCTGCCTATGCTTAAATTTCACCTCCTCCTCTCCTAGATTGGCTCCAAAACATGCTTTCGCCTCGACACCGATAATCACAATGAAAAGGTACGGCAAAAGTGGACATACCGGACAACGAGCTAGCAGACAGCTTTAATCGAAAAATCACGTACCTCAGGATGTCGGTGACTGATCGCTGTGATTTCCGTTGTGTTTACTGCATGGCAGAAGACATGCAGTTTCTACCTCGCCAGAGCATTTTGACGTTGGAAGAGCTGTTCCAGATAGCACAGCAGTTTGTGGCTTTGGGCGTGCAGAAAATTCGACTGACGGGCGGAGAGCCACTCGTACGAAACGGCATTGTAAAGCTGTGTGGCCAGATCGCCACATTGCCAGGCCTGAGAGAGCTGTGCATGAGTACTAATGGCTCGCAACTCACCCACATGGCAAAGCCCTTGCGTGATGCTGGCGTATCTCGCCTGAACATCAGTCTGGACAGCTTGAATAGCCAGCTTTTCAAATCACTGACAAGAACAGGCGATCTAAGCCGAGTGATTGCTGGAATCGACGCTGCCCTTGCCGCCGATTTTCGTCACACTAAACTTAACTGTGTAGTGCTCAAGGGACGTAACGATACTGAAGTGGTTGACCTAGTGCGATTTGCCATCGATAGACAGCTAGATATTTCCTTCATTGAAGAAATGCCGCTGGGGGTCATCACTGAGCACCAGCGCAATGAGTCCTACTGTTCAAGTGACGAGGTTCGAGCGCGCCTGAGCGAAGTCTTCACTTTGATCGAGTCAGCCGAGTCCACCCAAGGCCCATCCAGCTACTGGCGGATCGCGGAAGCACCCAATATCAGAGTTGGCTTCATTTCACCCCATAGCCATAACTTTTGCGGGAGCTGCAATCGGGTGAGAGTAACGGTCGAAGGTCGACTGCTCCTGTGCCTGGGTAACGAACACTCCAGCGATCTGAAACAGATTCTTCGCAGCTACCCTGCAGATAGCGAGCGGCTTGACAGAGCCATCCGTGAGGCTATGACGCTGAAGCCCTACAGCCACCATTTCGAAACCAATGGTGACGTCCAGATTCTGCGCTTCATGAACATGACGGGTGGTTAACTTCCAATCCTTTCATTCGTTTGCGGGGTAACCATGATCGTTCATCCCAAACCAAACATGCTAAACGTTTTGGTTACGCTGAAAGGATCTATCGCTAAACGTATCGTTCGGCGAAGCATCATGGTCACCGTCCTGGCCTCCATCATCGTATTGATTGAAAGCATGCATCCTGCGTTCTTCTCACGCGTCAACGCCACACCTTTCACCCTACTAGGCCTGTCACTGTCCATCTTCATGAGCTTTCGCAATTCCGCTTGTTACGATCGGTGGTGGGAGGGACGCAAGGAATGGGGAAGAATCATCATCGAAGTACGCTCTTTCATCCGCGAGAGCTGTGTCATTCAGGACGCTGAGTTAAGGGAAAGGATGTTGTTGGGATTGTGTGGGTTCGCTCATACGCTTAACGCAAGGCTTCGCAATGAAGATGAGCTGAAAGCTGCTCGACCCTGGGTACCAGGCCTTCTGATCAAGATCACCCCGACCTTCAACATCAGCGATGGCATTTTGCAAGAAACGGGTAGGGAGTGTTCACGCCTGGCTCAAGAAAACATAATCAGTGAGTGGCGATATGTGACGCTGGAGCAGCGATTAACGGGCTTGTGTGAGGCCCAGGCAATTTGCGAGCGTATTAAAAACACCCCCCTTCCCTTTCCATACACATTGCTCCTGCACCGCACCATCTATCTCTTTTGCATACTGCTGCCCTTCGCGCTGGCCGAACCTTTGGGGTGGATTGCGCCAATTTTCACCGCGATAGTCAGCTATACATTTTTTGGACTTGATGCCATCGGAGATGAGTTGGAAGATCCTTTTGGACGGGATGAAAACGATCTTCCCACTGATGCTCTTGTTCGAGCGATTGAACGAGATATCTTGAGTGCCATTGGCCGCACCTATATCCCCCCTCCACTCCAACCTGTTGACTATGTCCTAAGCTGAAAGGCGGTCTGTGAACCACCTGAACTTTTCGGCTAGCAATACCTTGATGAAAAGCGAAGCAGGCCTGTGATCAATACCTCATCAGGCCCGCTCCTCGGTCGATATTGGTTTTACGTCAAGTTCCAGTGCCCGCCGTAGAAGCTGAATCATCGGGTTGCTTTGGCTGATCTGCCGGTGGACTAGTCTTTTCAGAAGCCTTAGGCTCATCAACCTCGACCTTGTTGAAGATCACTTCATCACGCCCCTTGTCATAACCCAACTCAACGCTGTCGCCGGCTTTAAGTTTGTCGGCAAGCATCTCCTTGGCAAGTCGCGTTTCGACGGTTTGGCGAATCTGCCGTTTTAATTCGCGTGCGCCAAATTCGGGCTGGTAGCCAACGTCGGCCAAGTGGTCAACAAGCGAGTCATCGATTTTCAACGTGATGCTCTGTGCTGCGGCGGTTCGAGTCACTCGGTCGAGCTGAATGCCCACGATGGCCCGGATATTGTCGCGGCTCAAGGCATGGAACACGATGATGTCATCGATACGGTTCAGGAACTCGGGGCGGAAATGTCCCTTGAGTACGTCCATCAATTCATCACGCAGGGCTTTCTCAGTGAGGCGTTCATCCTCCGGCCTCTCAAGATTGTCCATGATCACGGACGAGCCAAGGTTGCTGGTCGCGATGATGATGGTATTGCTGAAATCCACGACCCGCCCCTTTCCGTCTGTGAGGCGCCCATCATCGAACACTTGCAGCAATACGTTGCTCACATCGGGATGCGCTTTCTCGATTTCGTCAAGCAGGATCACGCTGTAGGGTTTGCGGCGGACGCGCTCAGTCAACTGACCGCCTTCGTCATAGCCTACGTATCCGGGCGGCGCACCGATCAGTCTTGCCACAGCATGCCGCTCCATGTACTCGGACATGTCGATGCGGATAATCGATTGCTCGTCGCCAAACACCGCCTCTGCCAAAGCCTTGGCCAGTTCGGTTTTACCGACACCGGTAGGGCCAAGAAACAGAAACGTCGCAATTGGCCGATTCGATTGTCCTAACCCTGCACGGGATAAACGCACCGCGTCGCTGACGGCCAGAACCGCGTCTTCCTGACCAACCAGGCGATCACGTAGGGTGTCTTCCATGTTCAGCAGTTTTTGCCGCTCTTCCTGCGTGAGTTCGGTGACCGGGATACCCGTCAGGCGCGATACGACATCGGCAATCGAGGCCATTGTGACCTCAAGAGTTTCAGAACCGGTCTTGCGCTGCCAGGCTTCGGTTTCTTCTTCCAGCTGTGCTTGCTTCTGATTGATGCGCTCTTCAAAACCCTTGGCTTCGTCGAAGCGTTTGCGTGAGGACGAATAGTCTTGTTCGCGCTTCAGCTGGGTAATTTCAGCTTCGAGTTCCTGGATGCTTGCTGGTCTTGAACTGGAGCTGATGCGAACGCGCGCAGCCGCCTGGTCGATCAGGTCGATGGCCTTATCAGGCAAGTAACGCGAGGTGATGTATCGATCCGACAGCTCGGCGGCGGCAACGAAAGCTTCATCGGCAAATGTCACTTGATGGTGCGCCTCAAGCTTATCGCGTAGGCCACGCAAGATAATGATGGTCTGGTCGACAGTTGGCTCTGGTACCAACACCGGTTGAAAGCGCCGTTCAAGCGCGGCATCTTTTTCGATGTGTTTTTGGTACTCATTAAGCGTTGTCGCACCAATGAGGCTGAGCTCACCCCGGGCCAGCGCAGGCTTGAGTACGTTGGCAATGTCCAGCCCGCCCTCCTCTGCACCCGCACCGACGATGGTGTGCAACTCGTCGATGAACAAAATCAGTTCTGAATTCTTCGCTGTGACCTCATCAAGTAACTGCTTGGCCCGTTCTTCGAATTCCCCGCGATATTTTGAACCAGCAACCATCGAGTTCAGATTCACTTCAACCAAGCGTCTACCACGCAGAATCTCCGGAACATCGCCCTTGATGATTCGCTGCGCAAGCCCTTCAACGATCGCGGTTTTACCGACACCAGGCTCGCCGATGAGCACCGGGTTATTCTTCCTACGGCGGGCGAGCACCTCAATGGTGTTTTCGATTTCCTGCGCACGCCCGAGTACAGGATCAAGCTTGCCCTCACGGGCCAACGCCGTCAGGTCTCGACCGAACTTGTCGAGCGTCGGCGTCCCAGTCGGGGTGTCCACCCGACCATCCTCGGCGCCTTTGCCCACAACCTTGACGACTTTCTGCCGTAAGGCTTCGGGGGTGACCCCATATTTTTTCAACAGAGTGCCGGCAATACTCTCCGGTACCGCCGACAACCCAATCAACAAATGCTCCGGCCCTACATACGAATGCCCGAGGTCTCGGGAGGCCTGGAACGCAAAATTGAAGACCTTCTTGAGACGTGGTGAGACGGTCATCTGATCGACTGGCGACCCGACATTGCCGCGCTGCGCGTGTTGGTCGATGTAGCCCTTGATCTCGTCTGGAGAGAGCTTCAACTCCTTGAGCAATGCCGTGCCCACATCGGTATCCGCCAACACATACAGCAGATGCTCCGTGTCGAGTTCGCTGCGGTTGAGTTCCTGGGCCTTCTCAGCAGCTCGCTGGAGGATTTCCATCGTCTGGGAACTGAAGGCATCGGTTGCGTCAACGGACTCTCTGGGCACCTGTGCTGAGAGCCTCAGATCATCATCTCCTTGATCCAAGTGGCCACCCACGTTGTCAAAGAAACGGGACATCCCTCCACCCAGTAATGAGTCAAACGGATTCAGCATGCTTTGATGACGGACGAGTTGGCGGTAGTCGTGATCGCAAATGGACATTGTTTTCGCTTGGCCATTTTGCGAGACCGTCACCCGCGCGACGGCTGGTCTCGCATTACATATTTCGCAAAGTGTCGCCATGATGAGTTGTCTCCAAGGGTGGATAACACAGGCTCAATCAAATGGATCTACTTCCTTGTAAAGGTACCTACCGAAGCCAGGTATGAAATCCGCGTTGCAGTGAGATTATTCATAAGCCCTTCGCAGGGAGTGGCTGCGTCATCGCCGGAGAAGCAGCCACCCGATCAAGATAGTCGGGTTCTCATCAAAGCGCTCTATGAGTCAACTGTGATGCCGACGAACGAGTTACAGGCACTGTAGCGTTCGCAAATAGATACGGAATCGTGCATCACCGACGCCTTACCCTAGCGAGAGCAAAGCGAAGAAAGGGAGGGTTTATATCGAAGGTTATCGATCAGCCAAAGCCTCAAGCAAATCCGATGACGGCACAAAAAACAGGTTGCCTGTAACAGCGGTACTGAAGTCGAGCAACCTGTCGTAATTCCCTGGTGGTTTGCCGACGAACATATTTTCAAGCATCAGTTCGAGTGGTTCGGGTGAACGAGCGTAACCGATGAAAAAAGTCCCAAACTCACCTGCACCAGGCCGTCCAAACGGCATGTTGTCCCGCAAGATTTTCACCTCCTCACCATCCTTCGTAATCGTCGTCAAAGAGCTGTGCGAATTGCTTGGTTTGACCGACTCATCCAGTTCGATGTCAGAAAGCTTTTTCCGCCCGATCACATGCTCCTGTGCTTCGACAGATAGCTGATTCCATGCCGTCATGTTGTGCAGATATTTCTGTACCATCACGTAGCTTCCGCCACTGAAGGCAAGGTCTTCATCCCCTACTATCGTGAAGTGGGAGGCCTTGCGACCTACTGGGTTTTCGGTGCCATCGACAAATCCGATGATGCTGCGCATGTCGAAATATCGAAACCCATGAACCTCATCGATGACCGTGATGGCATCTCCCAGCGCCGATGTGAGCTGCGTCACTAACTCAAAACAAAGATCCATCTGATCAGCACGAATATGCAAAAGGATATCGCCAGGGGTGGAAACAGCACGTCTCCCGTCAACGCCAAATTCGCGAAACCCGTGCAGTGAAACCGGGCGCGGATTTGCGAACAAAATGTCCCAGGCATTGGAGGAAAATCCACAGACACAAGAAAGATTGCCCGCAGGTACTCGCTTGCCGACAGAGCGTGTGATCGCCGCAATATCAGCGCACCAGTTCTTCACTTTGTCTGCGGATTCTTTTCCAGCCTTGAGGGTTGCCACGATGAAAATAGCGCTGCTGGTGATTGGACTGCATACCGCTTGTGGTTCAGGAGCTTCGCTGCTCATCACTGAAATATTCCCCATAAAGCTTCATCTAGTGGAACAAAAAAGGAGGCGCAAAACGCGCCTCCTTTGATTTAAGAAAGACCAACCGGATACCGTTACGTAATCAATTCAGCTCCGAGCGCATCACACGCACGGGCACCGACTTGTACGACGGCGTTCCACTGTCTTTGTCGATGTAGTCCAAAGGTACCAGTGTGTTCGCCTCGGGATAGTATGCTCCCACTGAACCAGCCGATATTTTGTACTCAATAGCCGTTATTTTTTCGTAGCGCAGTTTGCGTCCAGAAACGACCGTTTCGATATCCACCAAATCACCATGTGCCAGACCTCGTGACTGGAGATCGGAGGGGTTCATAAACAACACATCCCGTCGCCCAAATACGCCACGATAACGATCATCCAGTGCGTAAATCGTCGTGTTGTATTGGTCATGGCTGCGCAGAGTGATCAGCCGTAATACATCGTCTCCATCGACCTCTTTATCTTCATGTAAACCAGGGAACACAAAGAACTCTGCTTTCCCTGAAGGCGTCATCCAGATACGCTCTGTCGCGGGCAGCGGCATGCGGAAGCCACCAGGAACGCGAATGCGTTCGTTGTAGTTCTCAAAGCCTGGAATGGTTTTTTCAATCAGATCACGAATTTTGTCGTAATTCTGCGAGAGTTCCATCCACCGCACCTTGCTGTCAGGCAGAGTGGCAGTCGCCATACCCGCTATGATGGCAGGTTCCGATCGCAAAAACTCGGATGCGGGCATCAACTTGCCAGCCGAAGCATGAACCATCGACATTGAGTCTTCGACGGTAATTGATTGGCGCTCTCCGTTCTGTACATCGAGTTCGGTGCGACCCAAGCAAGGAAACAGATACGTTTCCTTGGAAACCAGCAAGTGGGTGCGATTGAGTTTTGTACCGATGTGCACAGTCAAGTCCAGTTTACCCATCGCCGGAAAACACTGGCCTGGATCAGGCAATGCGACGACAAAATTTCCCCCCAGACAAAGCAGCGCCTTTGACTCGCCTGCAATCATTGCTTGCATGGCCTGCACTGAGTCGTGGCCGTGCTCAACTGGAGGTTTGAAACCCAGCACTTCTTCAATCTTGCCGAGGAACTCACTGGAAGGTTTCTCGGTAATACCTACGGTTCGATTTCCTTGTACATTGGAATGCCCGCGCAGCGGACATATGCCCGCGCCGGGCTTACCGATGTTGCCTCGCAACATCAGAAGATCGCAGATCAGTCTTACGTTGGCCGTTCCTTCGTTGTGCTGGGTTATCCCCATTCCATACGTCACGATCGTGGCATTGGATTTCGCATAGGCCGCCGCGACTTTTTCCATGTCAGCTTTGAGCAATCCACTCGCAAATTCGATGTCGGGCCATTCGGTGGCCAACAAATCCGCCTTGAGCGCCTCGAAGCCGTTGGTATGTTTTTCAATGAAATCATAATCAAGCACTTGCCCTACTGATTCTTCCATTTCCAACAAGGACTTCATTACACCTTTAATGGCTGCTGCATCACCACCGGCCTTGACCTGCAAATAAGTAGACGCAATACGGGTCGAACCATAAGTGGCCATTTCAATCATGTCTTGCGGGTCGGCAAATCGCTCTAGTGCACGCTCACGCAATGGATTCATCACCATGATTGGAACTTTACGCCGGGAAATCTCGTGTAGCGTCCCCATCATTCTTGGATGATTGGTGCCTGGGTTATGTCCGATAGAAATAACCAGTTCGCACAGCTCAAAATCGTCTAGCGATACAGATCCCTTGCCCATACCGATGGAACGTGGAAGCCCAACGCTAGTTGGCTCATGACACATGTTTGAACAATCAGGAAAGTTATTAGTACCCAAATTACGCGCGAACAATTGCCACAAATAAGCTGCCTCATTGGACGCTCTGCCTGAAGTGTAAAATTCGACTTGATTGGGCTGCAGTCCGCGCAATATTTCACCGATTCGTGCAAACGCGGTCTCCCACTCGACCGGCTGATAGGTATCAGTTGCCCGGTCGTAAACCATCGGATGTGTCAGTCGCCCTAAATCCTCTAGTTCGTAGTCGGTACGTTTAAGCAGGGTGGCAACCGGATGTTTGGCAAAAAATTCAGGAGGTACGCGTTTGTTGGTGGCCTCCCAAGTAACAGCTTTCGCGCCGTTTTCGCAGAACTGGAAAGTTGATTTGTGCTCTTTGTCTGGCCATGCGCAACCAGGGCAATCAAACCCGTCTGGCTGATTGGTTCTCATCAACGTAAGAGGAGCTTTGAGCGTATCCATTTGCTCGCGCACCGCCGTCGCGGTGGCCTTAAGTGCTCCCCAACCTCCTGCGGGGCCATCGTAATTTCGAACACCGGGTACTTTGCGCTTAATAGCCATGATCGCTCCAAGTACGACTCATAACTCTATGGCGAGAGTCGATGGTTGCATATCGCCTGCCGCTATAGTGCGGCATTACGTAACTCTCTACCCTCTCAACGAGAAAAGTAAACGTCACAGTCACACAGCACAAAACAGAACTAGTGAATAGGTCAAGTTCTGAGATCAATTCTCATTACGATAGTGAAATATTTGCTCACACTCCTCGACCGTGATCTAAAATCTAGGCGGCAAGCACCACCATGTCAAGGCAACGGACAGCCTATAAACCGGGTTCGCGTAGTTGCCTTCCCCGCTGTATTCCCAGGCAAAATTTGCCCCCCCCCTGAGAGGCAGAAAGCATGGACATAATCGATTCAACAGCAATTGATTTAGCGCGAATTCAATTCGCGTTCACTGTTGGCGTCCACATCGTTTTTCCTGCAATAACAATAGGCTTGGCCAGTTTCCTTACAGTACTTGAAGGTTTGTGGCTCAAAACGGGGCAAGATGTATATCAAGATCTTTACACTTTTTGGGTAAAAATATTTGCCATAAACTTCGGCATGGGTGTGGTATCGGGCCTAGTGATGGCCTATCAATTCGGTACCAACTGGAGCGGCTTTTCCTATTTCGCTGGCAGTATCAACGGGCCGCTACTGACGTATGAAGTACTGACCGCCTTTTTTCTTGAAGCAGGCTTTCTAGGCGTCATGCTATTCGGCTGGGAAAAGGTTGGCCGTGGGCTGCATTTTTTTGCTACCGCGATGGTGTCCTTGGGTACCCTGATATCAACGTTCTGGATCCTGTCATCCAACAGCTGGATGCATACGCCACAGGGATTCGAAATCGTTGGCGGTCGAGCGGTACCTGTTGACTGGCTAGCAATTGTGTTCAACCCCTCATTCCCGTTCCGGCTCGCGCACATGGCAATTGCGGCCTTTCTTGCGACAGCATTTTTCGTGGGTGCATCAGGCGCCTGGCACCTCCTGCGAGGCCACGACACGCCGGCAGCGCGCACCATGTTGTCGATGGCGGCATGGATGGCTCTCATCGTCGCGCCGATCCAAGCAGTCGTCGGTGATGCACATGGCCTCAATACCCTGGAGCATCAGCCGGCAAAAATCGCCGCGATTGAAGGTCACTGGGAAAACGTTCCCGGAGAGCCCTCGCCGCTCATCCTCGCGGGTTGGCCGGATATGAAAGCGGAAAAGACCCGCTACGCGATTGAGATCCCGGTGCTGGGCAGTTTGATTCTCACCCACAGTCTCGACAAGCAGATCCCAGCTCTCAAATCATTCCCACCAGAAGACCGACCTAATTCAACTGTGATTTTCTGGACGTTCAGATTGATGGTCAGCATGGGGATGCTAATGATCCTTGCAGGACTTTTGAGCCTGTGGCTGCGACGTGGCCAAAAGCTCTACACCTCACGTCCATTCCTGGTGTTCTGGCTCTGCATGGGCCCTTCTGGACTCATTGCGTTGCTGGCCGGATGGGTCACTACCGAAATGGGTCGTCAGCCATGGGTGGTGTACGGCTTACTGCGGACGGTTGATGCAGTATCGCCACTGACTGTTTCACAAGTCAGCATCAGCTTGGTGTTGTTCGTTCTTGTTTACTTTGCCTTGTTCGGGGCAGGTATCGCTTACATGCTCAAACTCGTGCACAAAGGGCCGCAGGCTCATGGGGTGGAACCTGCTCCGGAAGGCGGCGCAGGCCAGCATCGAACACCATCCAGGCCAATTTCGGCTGCGGTTGAAAAATGATGTTCAAAAAATTATCCGAGTTTGAGGAGCGAGCGCTATGGGCGGCATCGACCTAAGTTTGATTTGGGCATTGATCATCATCTTCGGCGTCATGATGTATGTCGTAATGGATGGCTTTGATCTGGGCGTTGGATTGCTCTTTCTTGCGATCAAAGACAAAGAAGAGCGAGATGTCATGATGAACACGGTTGCGCCCGTATGGGATGGCAACGAGACGTGGCTGGTACTCGGTGGCGCCGCACTTTTCGGAGCCTTCCCATTGGCTTATTCAGTCATTCTCAGCGCGCTGTATTTGCCCCTGATCATCATGTTGCTGGGCCTGATTTTTCGGGGTGTTGCCTTCGAGTTCCGGTTCAAGGCCAGTGACCGCAACCGGCATTGGTGGGATAAGGCTTTCGTCGGCGGTTCTATCGTTGCCACTTTCAGTCAAGGCGTTGCGCTCGGTGCCTTCCTTGACGGTATCCCGGTCGTCAACAATGCCTACGCGGGTGGCAGTCTCGACTGGCTTCGTCCCTTCCCGCTGTTTTGTGGTTTCGCACTGCTGGTGGCCTATGCCCAGTTGGGAAGCACCTGGCTGATCATGAAAACTGAAGGCCGATTGCAGGAGGATATGTACCGATTTTCGTCCTACTTTATCTATGCCCTGTTATTCGTCATTGCAGTGATCAGCATCTGGACGCCGCTCGTCCATCCGGAGATCGCGCAACGCTGGTTCACGATGCCGAACCTGTTCTACTTCCTGCCTGTACCCCTGCTATTGCTGTTCTGTTTCATTGCAACACTGATTACGCTTGCGCATCGGGCAACCGCAAGTCCGTTTCTGTTAACCCTGCTTGTGATTTTCCTTGGCTACAGTGGCTTGGGTATCAGCATCTGGCCCAATATCGTGCCGCCTTCCATCACGATGTGGCAGGCGGCCTCGCCGGTGGCAAGCCAGCTGTTTGCGCTGATCGGAGCACTGTTTACGCTTCCCTTTATTCTGGTCTACACCGCGTGGAGCTATTACGTTTTCAGAGGCAAAGTTAAATTGGGTGAAGGCTATCACCACTAGGTGCCAAACCTGTTAGGCCCGGGTGTCCAATCCTGAGTGCACGGCTACATAGATGGCCTCAGTTGGACACCTTCCCCCTTTCACTGCCCCTGGACGACCTACAACCCAATCGCTTTATCCCGGCTGAACCGAAAGTCATACGACACACGGGAGATAAAGTTCATGGCAAAAATACTTTGTGTTCTGTATCCCGACCCTGTTGATGGCTATCCACCTCGTTATGCAAGAGATGAGATTCCAACCATCACGACGTATGCCAATGGCCAGACAGCGCCGACGCCAATGGGCGCTCTCGGTTTCAAACCCGGTGAACTGGTGGGCTGTGTCTCAGGGGCGTTGGGTCTTCGTAACTATTTGGAGCGAGGCGGCCATGAGCTGATTGTGATCAGCGACAAGGACGGGCCGAACTCTGAGTTCGAACGCCTTCTACCTGACGCCGAGGTGGTTATATCTCAACCTTTCTGGCCTGCTTATCTGACCGCAGACCGGATCACCAAAGCAAAAAACCTGAAAGTTGCACTCACCGCCGGTATCGGCTCTGATCATGTGGATCTTGCTGCAGCGGCGCGCGCTAATATCACTGTTGCCGAGGTCACTGGTTCCAACAGCATCAGTGTCGCGGAACATGTGGTGATGATGGCGCTGTCGCTGGTGCGCAATTATTTGCCTGCTCATCAAACAGCCATTGATGGCGGTTGGAACATCGCGGATTGTGTTTCCCGAAGCTATGACATCGAAGGGCTGCACTTCGGCACTATCGGCGCTGGGCGAATAGGCTTGGCCGTACTGCGTCGGCTTAAACCATTCGGTTTGCACCTGCATTACACCCAGCGTCACCGCCTGGACTCAACCATTGAAAATGAGCTGAACCTAACATTTCATTCAGATGTGCAGTCGCTGATCAAGACTGTCGACATCATCAACCTTCAGATCCCCCTCTATCCGTCCACCGAAAACCTGCTCGACGAAGCGGTACTGGCCCAAATGAAGCGTGGTACTTATCTCATCAATTGCGCCCGCGGCAAACTGGTGGAGCGCGATGCACTTGTCAGGGCTTTAAAATCAGGACATATCGCAGGTTATGCAGGAGACGTCTGGTTTCCTCAGCCCGCCTCACCCGAACATCCCTGGCGAACCATGCCGTTTAATGGCATGACACCCCACATGTCCGGCACGTCTCTCTCGGCTCAAGCACGTTATGCTGCGGGCACATTGGAAATTTTGCAGAGCTACTTTGAAGGCACTCGAATTCGCGAGGAATATCTCATCGTAGATAGCGGAAACCTTGCTGGTACAGGAGCGCACTCTTACGAGCTCGGATGAGCTCCACGCGACAGCCCTTCCATGCTGACATCGCGGGCCAGGGAGGCCGACAGTCAACCACTTCCAATCCAACTGATACTTGCGTAACTCAGGGTAGCGCGCAGCGCGTCTGCAAAAGGAAAGCTGGAAGCGTCGACTCCATAAACATGCGGAATCATCTGTTTGATCGTAAGCGTCTGCCCAACTCACGTTGCGTAAGTCAGACAGATACCCACTGATGCGGCAGCAGTTGGTCGATCTCACTCGCCCGTTGCGTCGGCA
>NZ_JACHCY010000012.1:0-158099 GCF_014200835.1 Pseudomonas sp. JAI115 | reverse complement strand
CCTGGCGATTAAGGGCGATCGCGTCCGCTTAAAAATACGCGGACACCATCGCCCTTAATGCTGGAGTTTTGAAGGTGACTTGGCCAGACGCTTACGCACGAGATTCGTTCGACATATCTGGACGGAGCCATCCGAGATCTTCTTGGTGAAGCTCGCAGTCGGGCAGTTACAGCGGCTGCTGAGACCCTTGCGAGCGATACGTTTGCGCCTTTCATCGTCAGAGTCTTGCGACAATGGCCTGAAGAGGAAGCAGCGATGTTGGGAGGTCTCGTTGCTCGACTAAAGTCAGAAGAAGGGCAGTGCTGGCCCCCTGTTCTTCATGGACTCGGTCTCGCAAGTGCGGATCGAGTTGCAGAAAAATGGCTGGAAATCTCTCGCTCAGCAGATATTGATGACCGCTTAAGCGGGTTCACTTTTATGTTTACTCTTGCGAGTGTGGATTTCGGCGATGAACCGATGTTTGCCAAACCGAAGATAGCGCACGCCTCCTTCTCGAAAGTTGATGTCGCCGATCTTCGTAAAATATTGATCGAGATGGCAAAAGACGCTTGGCCGACCCAACTAAGTGTTAGTGAGACAGCTGAGCTCGCGGCTACGCTGTTGCCAATTGCCGGTTGCAAATCACCGCCGTCTATCAGGTGTCTTCCAAGTGGTGACTTGTCTGAAGCGCCCCTGGAAGATCTTCTAACTCTTCTCATCACGCTAAGAGAAGTAGATTTAGATGCTGCGCGGACCGTAGTCGATATGTCCGGGGGTACAACCGCTCTTATTAGTCGTTTGTACAATGAGAGGCCTTGGGTAACTCGCCCTGAAATCGGAGAGTCCGACGGCATGCTCAGTGTGACTGGGTACGTCCGTTTCGTTCATCCAGAGGTTCAGCCAGATCTGAACGAGGAGGTCGTACGCCTTTGCACGGCCATGAGCGCTGTGATACCTGATGCCGAGCTCCTCATCGCAGACGCGATTTTCAGCGACGGCAGTCCCGTTGGATATGGTGAGCACTCTCAGAACTCCAAACGTATGCCGCGGCATGCAGTGATTGCTCCGGCACGTATTGCCTGGAATCAGGCTGAAATTCGAGCGATCAATCGTTTGGTTGCTGCGCCGACCGAAACCCAGCGAACAACGGACTTAGCCGTCGCTGTCAATGAGCTTGGAGTCAAGCTGAGGGAGGCGGGGGATTTCTACTGTCGGATGGAAACTCCGGGAGCGAAGTGGAAAATGCTTCTACAGATTCGGGACTGGCTCACCACGTTCATTCAACCTCCGAGTATCAATGAATCGCTCACTGGATCTCTATCGGTAGGTAACTTGAGTGAAAGTGACAAACTTCATGACTTTGTTACAGGTCTGCAGCGGCTGATGACTGAGCTCACTGACGGTGTTTCGGAAAAACCGAACCTTATGGCTGCCCGGACAGCTAGCCTGGTGCGCGACGCAGAGTTATTACACCGCCCAGAGTTATGGCGCATGACTAACGAGCCTCCGCTGGAAATGTTGGTTCAAATAGCCGATACGCTTCGGCAGATACGCGCTGTACTTGCCGACGCTGCTATGAATCCGGAGCAACGCGGTCTGTCTGCAAGCCGTTTTCGTACCATGAGTCGTCGCCACTCAGTTCTACGTCGCGCTGCGGAAGATGCGTTCCAAAGGGCTGATTCATTGACATCCGCTCGCCGAGAACAGATACGGCTCGCTATGGCGGACAAGGGGTTGGACGTCGAAGTGTATTCGCGTAGTCAGCCTGAAAGCAGTGGTGCTCAATGGCCAGATGCTGAGTTTGCTGTTCTCTTGAAGGTTGAGACCCTTTTTGATTGGTTAACCACGGAGGAGTCTTTCTCCGCAGTGGCAGCAGCACTATCGCCTCAAGTAACCGTTAGCTACGGAGCGGTAATCAATGGACGCTTAGCTCCTATGGGCATGACTTTCATAGTTTCGTTATTTCCCGACGCTACCTTCGCTGACAAATGGAAAGATAGCGTACCGTATTCTCCGATAATCGATGAAGACTTAAGGCTCTACGATGAGGCTTTGGAGGCCATCGGAGCTATGTCGGCAGCTTGCGCAGAATCAGGGCGTGAGATGAACGCCAAAGAGCTTGAGTTTGTAACCATCATGATGGAACGATGCGGGCGCAGTATGGAGTGCATAGCGACGAAGTTAGAAGGTTCTGCAGATGATGTACTTATCGACGTAGCAGGTTCTCTCAGTCGTGTGTTCAGTCGTTTTCAAAACGAGCTAGAAAACGAAGTGGCTGAAACAGTGGCGTCCGATTTGTCCGCTAGCCTTCGTGGGACGATGTCAGATCTGATGTATGAGGTTCTAGGCATTCGTTTAGCGCTTATGGAACGTGCTGCACTTCAATTAGGTAGCAGCGATGTTCAAAGCATTCGTTAGGGGGGGGTGAGCTCAGGCAGGGCTTTCATAACAGTTCCATCCAGACACATGGTTTAACATAATATACATTACACGTAACAAGATGTTTCAGGGTTAGCCCGGTTGCACGCCAGATTTCAATCCAGAGTTTTACCCTGAGTCCTCTTTTCAAAACCTCGGCCTTGCCTGCAATTGGCGACCTTCAATCAGCATCCCGCGTCAGTTTTTCAATCAGCATCCGGTGCTGTGGAAATTGCGCAATCAGTTTGCGTCGATCACCCATCTCCATATCCGCAAAATCAAATCCCGGCGACACGGCCTCGCTGATCAAGCCAAATCCATGTTCTCCCTCGAGCAGTCGCGAAGCTTTCCAGATTCCGCCAGGCACGTGCATTTGCAGATGCTGTGCCGCCAGAATGTCGTTGCCCATTACCAGCGTTTCCAGCGAGCCGTCAGCATGGATCATGCTGTACTCGATGGGATCGCCCAGATGGAAAAAATGCACAATGTCGGAATGATTGAAATGAAACTGGCCCACTGGTGATTGCTCGGTCAACAGGTAGTAAATCGAGGTCATCAGGTACCGTGGGCCACCGACGGTATCGAGCATCTCTCTATGATCGGCCTGATAGGTTCTGCGAAAATAACCGCCTTCCACGTGAGATTGCAGATCCAGCGCCTGAATCAAGGCCTGTGCGTTTACTGTGCGTTGAGACATGGTCTGCTCCGGTGGATGGCGGCTTATTTTACGATAGCTCTACTAAACGGCTATTTAGTGTAGTTAACAGTAGATCGCTGAATTTAGAAGATTTTACCCTCCTTTTAAGCGACCCTTTTATTCAAGAAAGCAATTCAGAAATCCACCGTTGCCGATAACAGATAAGTCCTCGGCGTCGAAAGCGTCAAACCGGGTTCGCTGTCATCTGATGCGCCTGCCGAACTCCAATAGCGTTTATCCAATACGTTTTCGACATTGGCGCGTACGGTGATGGCCTTGTCGTCCAGTTTAAAGGCGTAGCGCGTCCCCACGTCGAATCGCTCCCATGAGTCGATTTCCTTCTGGTTGGACTGATCCAGATACTGCGAACTCGAATAGATTCCACGGCCTGTCAGCGTCAGCCCCTGCATATTGGGTACATCCCACTCTGCGCCGAGATTGACGTTGTATTTGGGTGTCGCGGGCGCGCGGTTGCCGTCAAAGGTTCCATGGGTGGTCTGGGTCAGTTCGCTGTCGATGTACATCACGCCGCCGAGCAATCGGAACCCTTTGAACGGCTCGCCGAACACACTCAATTCCACACCATCGTTCTGTCGTTTGCCGTTCGGGCCGAAGACTCGTGTCGAGGCGTTGGTTTCATAAGCAGGCTGCTTGATCCGGAACACAGACGCTGTAAGCGCATACGAATCCGCGTCATATTTGGCCCCGACTTCGACTTGTCGGCTGATAAAAGGCGGGAAGATTTCATCCTCGTTGATCGACGTCGATGGCGCAATTTTCCCTTGGCTGAGGCCTTCCATGTAGTTGGCGTAGAGCGACAACTTGTCCGTCGCCTTGAACAGAATGCCGCCCGATGGCGAGAGTTTTTCTTCGTCATAGGCTGTGTCACCCTTCACATCATCGCTCCAGTCGTCGACTTGAACCCTTTGCCAGCGAGCGCCAAGGGTCAGCAACAGGCGATCATCGAAGAACCCCAGCGTATCGGACAGTGCGACGCCGCTGAAGCGGTTTTCCGTGTAGACCCTGGCGTCGTAGCGTGTTGGCGTGCGCGGCTTTGCGGTTTCCACCGGGTCATACAGATTGCTGCGCCCTGCTGCATACCGCGCGCCACCATTTTCGAAATCCATGTAGAAGTAGCTGGCCGCCAGATTGACCTCGTGGCTGACTGAACCGGTATGGAACCAGTTGCGTACACCCGCCGTGGCGGTCCGGACATTTTCGTCACGGGTGAAATCCCGCGGTTGAACACTGAAGTCGCCGACGTCGTTGGTCACCGACACCGCATGCCGAAGGAAATCGTGGTTACTTTTACGGGCGCCGACGCCGCCATACAACATGACCGAATCGCTGACGTCGAACTCGCCATTGAGCGTGCCAAACGTATCTTTGGTTCGCGCCTGGCTCCAGGGTTGCGCGTAGTTGTCGCGCACATCATCAGCATCAGGAACTTTCGCGTTTGCACCGACCTGCACACGTTCTTGCGGTGCATCGGTATCGCGCTCGGTGTGACCGATATCGGTGGAAAGCCGCAGGCGCTCACCGCGAAAATCCAGGCCCAGCACGGCCATGTCGCGATCAACGCTCTGGTGATCCCATTCGGTATCACCCGATTGTTTGACGCCGTTGAAACGCAGGCCGAACTGGTTGTCCTCACCAAAGCGACGGCCGATGTCGACGGCGCCGCCGAGCTGATTGTTCGAGGCGTAACTGGCCGTCAGCGATGTATTCGGCTGATCGCCGGCGCGCTTGGGCACCACGTTGATCCCCCCTCCTACACTGCCCCGCGGCGAAATCCCGTTGATCAGTTGGCTCGGGCCCTTGAGGATGTCGACGCGCTCGGCCATTTCCATGTCGATCGTGTAAGTGGGCAGAACCCCGTAGAGCCCGCTGTAGGAAACATCACTGTTGAACAGGCTGAAACCGCGGATGGTGAATTGCTCATAACGGCCGCCTGCCGGGTTGGTCGCACGCACCGAGGGATCGCTAGCGATCAGATCGCCCAGAGTGCGGGCCTGCTGGTTTTTCACCGTTTCGCTGGTGTAGGTGGTCATGCTGAACGGGGTGTCCATGAAATCCCTGGAACCCAGCAGTCCTTGCGAGCCTCGGCGCGCCACCTGGCCACCGGCAAAGACCTCGGAATCCGTGCTACCCGTCGATCCAAGAATCGAAGTAGGTGCCAGTTCCTGACTACCGCCGTCTGGCGCCGGAATGACTGTGTAAGCACGTTCGCCCGCCGGTTGCAGCTGTAGACCGGAGCCCAGCAACAACCGGGTAAAGCCCTCCTCCACGCCGAACTCACCCGACAAACCATTGCTGTTCCGCCCGCTGACCAGGGCAGGATCTACCGACAGATTGACCCCGGCCAGTCCGGCAAAACGGGTCAGCGCAGCACCCAGGCTGCCGGCCGGCACCTGATAAGCGCGGCGGTCGGCGCTTTCCGCCCAACTGCTGGGGATCAATACAGGGCTGGCACTCAGGCTCAACAAAAGGCTCAACTGCAACAACGGGCGTACACGACCTGGAAATACTGCAGGCATAGGAACAAGCTCTCGATTGGATTCACTTGCCTGGAATGACCAGCGAGGCGAAAAAAAGGGACAGGTATCAGGCTGTTTTTTTAGACTGAGAGGGTTTTCGCGGAACGACAGAGACCCAAAAGCGCGTGCGTTTCTGCACGTCGATCGGCAGGCTGGCCGCCAACAGCGAGAGCACTTGATCGGTGTTATCCAGGCGAAAACTGCCGGTGATGCGCAACGCCTCCAGCTCCGGGTCCCAGCGCAAAACGCCTGGGCGGTAACGGCTCAATTCGCGCAGAAAATCCCCCAGCGGCTGGTTCTGCGCCATCAGTACACCGTCGCGCCAGCTCGGCATCGAGACATCAAACACCCGGACAGAACCCGCGCCAGAAGCCAGCAGCCTGATCTGCTGGCCCTGATCGAGGATCAGCGCCGGCCCGCTTGACGGTTGCAACTGCACCGAGCCACTGACCACCGACACATTGCAGTCACGCTCATTGAGACGCACGCAAATCTCACTGTGACTGACGATGATCCGCCCGTACGGCACATTGATGATCAGGGCTGAGTTGCCTGGTACATCAACGGCCATCTCTCCCCGCACCAGCGTCAGCTGACCGGCAGCAAGATCCACATTGACGGCACTGTCGGTATTGAGCTGCAACGAACTGCCATCGGCGAGCGGCAATTTTTTGCGTTCACCGGTGCCCGTCTGCAAATCAGCGCGCCAGACGTCCAACGGCAGTTGCCGACTGAGCAGCCAGGCCGCCGGCACCAGTGCCGCGATGCCGAGCGCGCGTTTCAGCGCGGCCCGACGCGCAGCGTCCGGACGATCCAGCGTAGCCATGGCCAGCGCAGAAGGCAGAGCGGAAAACCGTTCGCGCAAGCGCTGGATTTTCTGCCACGCGTGTTCATGCCGGCTATCGCTGTTACGCCAGGCCTGCAATTGCGCATGATCGTCAGCGCCCGCTTCGCCGGACTCAATCAACGCCAGCCATTGCGCGGCGGCGCGGGCGACCTCGCGGGCTTCATCACTAGGGGCAACGCGCATCAAAGATCCACCAGCAGACAATGCTCGTAGGCCTGTGCCATGTAACGTTTGACGGTGCGCTCGGACACCTGCAAGCGCTCGGCGATTTCGCGGTAACCGAGGCCTTCAAGCTGACTCCACAAAAACGCCCGGCGCACTGCTCGCGGCAAACCATCAAGCAACTCATCCAGTGCTTGCAGGGTTTCCAGCAGCAGCCAACGCTGCTCGGGCGACGGCACGCACTCGTCCGGCAGTTGCGCGAGGGCTTCGAGGTAGGCTTTTTCCAGACTGCGGCGGGTGTAGAAGTTGCTCAGTAGACGCTTACCCACGGTCAGCAGATAAGCACGAGGCTCACGCATGTCGGCAATCGGTTGGGCGCTGCACAGCACGCGCATGAAGGTGTCCTGGCTCAGATCCGCCGCATCCCACGCATTGCCCATGCGTCGACGCAGCCAGGTTTCCAGCCAGCCTCGGTGATCGCGGTACAGCGCGTGCAGGCTCTGCTCAGATGGCGTGGCGGCTTCAATCATCTCAAGAGACCCTGCGCGAAGTTAGATTCAAATGAGACTGATTCTATTTAACTTCGCTTGGGACACAAAGATATTTTTGCCCGTTACTGCAATCTCTAGCGTTTCAGCGTCTCGCTCGGCAGCTCTTTGAACAGCGCCCGATAACTGCTGGAAAACCGCCCCAGATGCCAGAACGACCAGCGCATCGCCACCTCAGCCACGGTGGTTTCCGTGGGCCGGCGCTTGAGCAATTCGCGGTGTGCACTGTTCAGCCGGCGCAGGCGCAACCAGTGACTCGGTGTCATCCCGGTGTAGGCCTTGAACGCCTGCTGCAATTGCCGCAACGGCACCCCTGCAACCCTCGACAGTTCGAGCAGATTGACGGTGTCTTCCGGCGAATCTGCCGCCCACTCCCCTACTCGCTTCATGATCATCCGTTCTTCGCTACGCCGCTGTAATCCGCCGCGATCAAGACGGGTGTGTGCGTTGTCGAGGATGAACAGGCAGTCTTCGAGTAACTGCTGAGTCAGTGAATCTTTATCAAACGGATCAACAGCTTGCGACAACTTCGTGAGAGTTGAGCTTAACCAGCGACTGAACAAGGCGTTCTGCCCGCAGTTAAGCGGCGCCATGAACAATCCTTCGAGTCTCGCCACATCCAGACCGTGCTGACGGACGAATTCCGGGCCGAACACCACGGCAATTTCCTGGTAGTTCTCCGGGGTGATCCAGATGTTGCGGCTGTCTTCGTTGAGCAGATACAGCGCGTTATCGCTGCGATCGAAACAGAAGGCCAAGGCCCCCGATGGCGCGCTGAACGTCTGCTCGACGCGAGTGTTCATCTGTTCTTCGTAGACCTGCACACCCTCCAGGTCCAGATAGCGAATCTGCCCGGCGAAATGCCCGGGAGACATCTGCTGGTAATGCTGGACCCAACCCGGCGTGGCGCGGATCTGTTCGCTGACATCAGCGGTATTGAAAGCCTGAACCTGTAGCGGATTACACGTTGTCATGGGAGACCTTGCGCACTCTTTTGGTGCGCTTTGGTGCTGCTTAAAGTGGATAGATGGAACGGCAAGGCACGCCCAAGATAGTCGTCAACGCGCCACAGGGGAAGGGGCGGAAGATGAAACCCGCCCTCCCCGGCGTCTATAAAACCAATAACGAGGTCTTTATGAATGCCCCTTTCGATCAGCTGTTCACGTGGCTGAAAGATCACAAGATTACCGAAGTTGAATGTGTGGTCAGCGACCTGACCGGCATCGCCCGCGGCAAGATCGCACCGACCAACAAGTTCCTGCATGAGCGAGGCATGCGCCTGCCGGAAAGTGTGCTGCTGCAAACGGTAACCGGGGATTTTGTCGACGACGACATCTACTACGACCTGCTCGACCCGGCCGACATCGACATGGTCTGCAAACCGGTGAGCGACGCCGTGTATGTGATTCCATGGGCGATCGAGCCGACCGCCATCGTCATCCACGACACCTTCGACAAGTTCGGCAACCCGATCGAACTGTCGCCGCGCAACGTGCTGAAGAAAGTCCTGCAGCTGTACACCGACAAGGGCTGGAAGCCGATCGTGGCGCCGGAAATGGAGTTCTACCTGACCCAGCGCTGCGAAGACCCGGACCTGCCACTCAAGGCGCCGCTGGGCCGTTCGGGCCGGGCTGAAAGCGGGCGGCAATCGTTCTCGATCGATGCCGCCAACGAATTCGACCCGCTGTTCGAAGACGTCTACGACTGGTGCGAGCTGCAAGGTCTGGATCTGGACACGCTGATCCATGAAGACGGCCCGGCGCAGATGGAAATCAACTTCCGTCACGGCGACGCACTGGATCTGGCCGACCAGATCACCGTGTTCAAACGCACCCTGCGCGAAGCGGCGCTCAAGCACAACGTCACTGCCACGTTCATGGCCAAGCCGATTGGTGACGAACCCGGCAGCGCCATGCACCTGCACCAGAGCGTCGTGGAGATCGCCACCGGCAAGCCGATCTTCGCCAATGCCGACGGCACAATGAGCGAGCTGTTCCGCCATCACATCGGCGGCTTGCAGAAGTACATCCCGAAAGTGCTGCCGATGTTCGCGCCCAACGTGAACTCGTTCCGCCGCTTCCTGCCGGACACTTCGGCACCGGTCAACGTCGAGTGGGGCGAAGAAAACCGCACCGTCGGCCTGCGTGTGCCGACCTCCGGGCCGGAATCCATGCGCGTGGAAAACCGCCTGCCGGGCGCCGATGCCAACCCGTATCTGGCGATCGCCGCGAGCCTGCTGTGTGGCTACATCGGCATGGTCGAAGGCATCGAACCGAGTGCCGCCGTCGAAGGCCGCGCCTACGAACGCCGCAACCTGCGCCTGCCGATCACCATCGAAGACGCGCTGACGCAAATGGAAGAGTGCGACACCGTTGCCCGATACCTGGGCAACAAATTCGTGCGCGGCTACGTCGCGGTCAAACGCGCCGAGCATGAAAACTTCAAGCGCGTGATCAGCTCCTGGGAGCGCGAGTTTCTGCTGCTGAGCGTCTGATCCATCCCACAAAGCCCCTTCACCTTTGTGGGATGGGCTTTTGTGGGAGGGGGCTTGCTCCCGAAAGCGGTCTGTCAGTCACAGAAAATGTTGAATGTACCGGCCTCTTCGGGAGCAAGCCCCCTCCCACAGGAATTAGCTAACCACCTGAAAAATCCAAAAAATTCGAAGAGGTGTCGATATGCGTCTATTGAAATCCATGGTTCCCGCCGCATTGGCGCTGTTGTGCAGCACCGCAGCCCTTGCCGAGCCACAGGTCAGCGTCTACAACTGGACCGACTACATCGGTGAAACCACCCTCGCCGACTTCCAGGCCAAGACCGGGATCAAGGTGATCTACGACGTTTTCGACTCCAATGAAACCCTGGAAGGCAAGCTGCTCGCCGGCCGTACAGGCTATGACGTGGTGGTGCCATCCAACCACTTCCTCGCGCGTCAGGTGAAGGCCGGGGCGTTCCTCAAACTCGATCGCGAGCAGCTACCAAACTGGAAGAATCTCGATCCCAAGCTGCTTGAACTACTCGAAAAGAACGACCCGGGCAACCAGCATTCGGTCCCCTACCTGTGGGGCACCAACGGCATCGGCTACAACGTCGACAAGGTCAAGGCTGTGCTCGGCATCGATCACATCGATTCCTGGGCGGTGCTGTTCGAGCCGGAAAACCTGAAGAAACTCACCCAGTGCGGCGTGTCGATGATGGACTCGGCGGACGAAGTGTTTCCGGCGATCCTCAACTACATGGGCATGGACCCACGCAGCGAAAACCCGGAAGACTATAAAAAGGCCGAAGCTAAACTGCTGAGCATTCGCCCGTACATCACCTATTTCCATTCCTCGAAATACGTTTCCGACCTGGCCAATGGCGACATCTGCGTAGCCTTCGGTTACTCCGGCGACGTGTTCCAGGCGGCCAACCGCGCCAAGGAAGCCAAGAACGGGGTGAACATCGCTTACGCGATTCCGAAGGAAGGCGCCAACCTGTGGTTCGACCTGCTGGCGATCCCGGCCGACGCCAGCAACACCAAGGAAGCCCACGCCTTCATCAATTACCTGCTCGATCCGCAAGTGATCGCCAAGGTCAGCGCTTCGGTCGGTTACGCCAACCCGAACCCGGCCGCCAAGCAGTACATGGATCAGGCGCTGGTGAACAATCCCGAGGTCTACCCGTCGCAGGCGGTGCTGGACAAGCTCTACATCTCCTCTACCCCGCCCCAGTCGATCATGCGTCTGATGACCCGGTCCTGGAGCAAAGTGAAGTCGAACAAATGAATCAGTACAGCAAAGAACACGCCCGCTCCTACTACGCAGCTTCGGCCCGGGCCAGTACGCCCTGGCCGGCACTCGACGGTGATCTCAGCGCCGATGTCTGCGTGATCGGCGGCGGCTTCACCGGGGTCAACACCGCCATCGAACTCGCCCAGCGCGGATTGTCGGTGGTGTTGATCGAGGCGCGACGCATCGGCTGGGGCGCCAGCGGGCGCAACGGCGGCCAGTTGATTCGCGGCATCGGCCATGAAGTCGAAGGCTTCGCTCGCTATGTCGGCAATGACGGCGTGCGTTACTTGCAGCGCGCCGGGATCGATTCGGTGGATCTGGTGCGCCAGCGCATCACCGACAACCACATCGAGTGCGACCTGCGCTGGGGCTTCTGCGAGCTGGCCAACACCCCGACACAATTCGCGGCGTTCAAGGATGAACAGCTGGGCCTCGGTGACCTCGGCTACAAGCACGAAACCCGTCTGGTTGGCCCCGAGCAGATCCGTCAGCAAGTGGTCAACGCCGACGGCTACGCCGGTGGCCTGATCGACATGGGCTCCGGGCACCTGCATCCACTGGATCTGGTGCAGGGCGAGGCGCGCCTGGCCGCGTCCCTCGGTGTGCGAATCTTCGAGCAAAGCCCGGTGCTGCAGATCATTCATGGCGAAACCGTTGAAGTGCGCTGCGCCACCGGCAGCGTTCGCGCCGGCAGTCTGGTGCTCGGTTGCAACGCGCATCTGGATGAACTCGAACAGCAACTCAGCGGCAAGGTACTGCCGGCCGGCAGTTACATCATCGCCACCGAGCCGCTGTCCGAGGAACGTGCCGCGCAATTGATCCCGCACAACCTCGCGTTGTGCGACCAGAAAGTCGGCCTCGATTACTACCGGCTTTCAGCGGATCGACGCCTGCTGTTCGGCGGCGCCTGTCATTATTCCGGGCGCGATCCGGCGGATATCGCCGCCTACATGCGCCCGAAGATGCTCAAGGTCTTCCCGCAACTGGCGGACGTGCGCATCGACTATCAATGGGGTGGCAAGATCGGCATCACCGCCAACCGTTTCCCGCAGGTCGGCCGGCTCAAGCAGCAGCCGAACGTGTTCTACGCTCAGGGTTACTCCGGGCACGGCCTCAACGTCACGCACTGGTGCGCCAAGCTGCTGGGCGAAGCGATTCACGCCGGCCACAGTCAGGGCATGGATGTGTTCAGCGCGGTGCCGCACATGACCTTCCCCGGCGGGCCGGCCCTGCGTTCGCCGCTGCTGGCACTGGGCATGTTCTGGTATCGCCTGCGTGAAATCCTCGGCTGAGGCATCCACCACGTAACCATCTCCTCGCTTATTTGCTCTATCGCCAAGCACTTCTATATTGATGAAGTGCTTTTGCGTTCCTGACGCTCAGCATCCACCAAACCGAGGAGGACATGGATGAAGTCGTCAGCCGCCGATGAGCCACGAGCACCGGGCCAAGCGCCGATCAAGACGCGTCGCTTCAGTATTTCACTGGTGTGGATCGTGCCGATCGTCGCGGTGCTGGTCGGTATTTCGCTGGTGGTGCACAACCTGATGCAGGAAGGCCCGACCATCGTCGTCAACTTCAAGACCGGCAGTGGCCTGACCGCCAACAAGACCGAGGTCAAATACCGCAATGTGGTGATCGGTCAGGTGACTGACGTCGAGTTGAGCGGCGATCAGAAGAGCGTCGACGCCACCATCAAACTGGCCAAGCAGGCCGAAACCTTTACCCGCGAAGACTCGCACTTCTGGGTCGTGCGCCCGCGCATCGGCGCTGGTGGTGTGTCGGGCATCGACACCCTGCTCTCCGGCGACTACATCGGCGCCGACATCGGCCAGTCCGACAGCCGCGCCAAACACTTCAAGGGCCTGGAGAATCCGCCGCCGATCACCTACGGCGAACCGGGCAAGCGCTTCATGCTGCATGCGCCGGATCTCGGCTCGCTGGACATTGGTTCGCCGGTCTACTACCGCAAGATCCCGGTCGGTCAGGTGGTGACCTACACCCTCAATCCCGAGGGCAAAGGCGTGGACATCGAGGTGTTCATCCATTCGCCGAACGACGCGTTCGTTACTGAAAACACCCGGTTCTGGAACGCCAGCGGCATCGACATCAATGTCGGCGCCAACGGCTTTGCGGTGAAAACCGAATCGCTATCGACCATGCTGGTCGGCGGCATTGCCTTCCGCGCCCCGGATTACAGCCCCAACGATGTGGCCGCCGCCGACGACAAGGATTTCGAACTGTTCGCCGATCAGCAGACCGCCCTCGCCCCGCCCAATGGCAAAGCGCAATACATGGTGCTGCGTTTCGAGCAGTCCTTGCGCGGGCTCAAGGTCGATGCGCCGGTGGAATTTCTCGGCATGGAAATTGGCCGGGTGGTCGGCATCAATCTCGATTTCGACGCTAAAAAACGCAGCTTCCCGCTGAACGTCGGCATCGTCATTTACCCGCAGCGCCTCGGTCAGGCCTACAAAAAAATGCTCACCGAATTCAAGCACGATCCCGACGACGAAGCCGCCGGCATTCGTTTGCTCGGCACCTTCGTCGACAACGGTCTGCGCGCCCAGGCCCGCAGCGGCAACCTGCTGACCGGGCAGTTGTACATCGCGCTGGATTTCTTCCCGAAAGCCGAGAAAGTTGCGTTCGACGCGACGGCCCGGCCGGTGGTCTTGCCAACCGTGCCCGGCAGCCTCGAACAGTTGCAGGAAAAACTCGAAGCCGTAGTCGACAAGCTCAACAAACTGCCGGTCGAACGGATTGCCGGCAACCTCGACAGCAACCTCGTCGAGCTGCGCAAAGGCCTGACCCAGTTCAATGCGAAAACCCTGCCGAGCGTGCAGACCACCCTGGCCGACGTCAGCAAGACCTTGCAGTCCGCCAGCTCGACCCTGGCCGAAGATTCGCCGCAGCGCGAGAAACTCACCGAGACCCTCGACGAACTCGGGCGCATGTCGCGCTCGCTGCGTGAGCTGTCGGATTATCTCGGCCGCCATCCGGAATCGCTGATTCGCGGTCGTCCCGACAACGCGGCGCCGCTGGATCTGAAAGGACCGCCGCGCAATTGAGCACAGGAGCTCCCCCATGGCTTTACCGCTGAAGATCACCGTGCTCGCTGCGTTCATGCTGCTGGGCGCCTGCCGCAGCGAGCCGATCAACTTTCACACCCTGACCCCGGTGCAACTGCCGGCGTCCCGCTCGGGCGCGCAGATTCCGATCGAGGGGATTAGCGTGCCGCCGCAAGTTGACCGTCCGCAAATCGTCATCCGTCAGGGCAACAACGGCCTGGCGATTCTGGAAACCCAGTGGTGGGGGGCGAGTCTGGCGGACGAGTTGCGCAGTGCCTTGAACGATCAACTGAGCAATACCGGCGGTCGCGGCAATGTCTCGGTGCGCATCGATGTGCAGCGTTTCGACTCGATCCCCGGCCAGTACGGACTGATCGACGTCAAATGGCGCCTGCGTCCCAGCGGTGCGGCGGACAATGCTCTGCTGACCTGCCATTCAACCTTGCAAACTCCGTCCGGCCCGAGCATCGACGAACTGGTGGCCGCGCAACAGAACAACGTCAAACGCCTGGCTGCATTGATCAATCAAGCGGCGGGTAATTCTCGCGTCTGCCCGTCGGCCTCCTGAGCCGCCGACAGCGTGACGGTGAAACTGCAGCCGTTCGGTTCTCGAGTCACCAACTGAACCTGCCAGCGCTGATGGCTGCAGATCCGCTGCACCAGTGACAATCCCAGCCCAAGGCCTTCACCGCGCTGCTCGTCACCGCGCACGAATGGCTGGAACATCGCGTGGCGTTTCTCTTCCGGAATACCGATGCCGCTGTCCTCGACCACGAAGCTGTCCCTGAGCAGGGTCAAGCGGACAAAGCCCTGATCGGTGTAGTGCCAGGCGTTGCGCAGCAGATTGCCCATGACCGACTGCAAGAACGTCAGGTCATAACGCGTGGCGCCCGCCAGTTGTGGCTCGTAGATGAATTCCAGGCCCTTTTCACGAATGAGTCGCCCCCAGATTTCCACCTGGGCATCGGCGATCGATTTGAGTGTGCAGGTCGATTCGGTGCCAAGCTCTTCCGGCTTGCGTGCCAGCATCAAGAAGGTTTCGACCAGTTGGCGCATTTCAGCGCTGGCCCGGGCAATGCGTGTGACCTGCTGGGTGGAACGCGGATCCAGCGAAGGGTTGGCCAGCAACAGCTCGCAGGAGCTGGCCAGAATCATCAACGGTGTGCGCAGTTCATGACTGACATCACTGGTGAAGAGTTTTTCGCGGTTCAGGGTTTCGCGTAACCGGCCGAGTGTCTGGTCAAAAGACAGGGCCAACTCCCCTACTTCATCATCGGCGTAATCCGGATGCAGGGCCGGCGCCAGCGCGATCAATTGATCACGATGCCGCACCTGCCCCGCCAGGCGAATCACCGGCGCCATGACCTGCCGCGCCAGCAGCCTGCCGAGCGCGACGGCCAGCATGACGCTGAGGATGAACCCGACAATCACCACCACGAACAGCAAGTGCTCGCGCTGCTCGAAGCTTTCCTGATTGCGCAGCAGCACATACTTGCGTCCGCCGACCGCCTCGACCATCGCGTAGAAATCGTCACCGTTGAAGGTGATCTCCTGAAACCCCTGGGGCAGTGCTGCCAATTGCGGCGTCAGTGCCATGGGCCCCGGGCCGTTCTCGAAAAAAAACAGTTCGCTCTTTTCCGGCTCGTGGCGCCATTGATTGATGTCGTCCATCGCCAACAAGCGGCGCAGTCCACCGCTGAGGGCGGTCATGGTCAACTTGTGCTCGACGACATGCACCGTGGCCACAATGCCCATCGCGAAGACACCGGCCACCACCGCGCTCATCAAGGCGAACACAATCACAATCCGATTGGCGAGGCTTTGCTTGAGGTCCATCCGGTTCAATGACTCCACTGCTGATGTCAGGGCTGCAAGGGGCGGCGCGACGACGTTGACCAATATTCGCAGCTTCGCTTTGCCCGGCGTTGTTGTTAAGTGTTTAAAACAAACAAAACGGGTATTTGAGTTTGTTTATCAAATAGCCGTTTTAGTTAACACACGCCGGACCTCGCAAATTTTTCACATGTTCTTCACTGCTCCGCCACGACTCTGAGCGTAGTGTTCAGCAGCCATTCAAGTAGACCACCGTAAAGTAACTAACCTCCTGGAGCTTACGTTGCACTGTGCGTGTACTGAGTGGAACTCGGGAATGACAAGGGGCAACGTCGTGGTTGAATTAGTACACGTACAATCAGCGTCCAGGCGATGGGATCTGTCTCGTCCGCGCACCTGGGCAATCATTGCTGTCGGTTTGCTGTTGATTACACTGATTTGTGGCTTCGTCTGGATGCAACGTTCGCCCGCCAACCTGCGCTATGCGAGTGCGTCGGCTACCCAGGAATGGGTGAAGGCCTGGCAGGCCGGTGAGGTCGTCGCACTGGTGCGACATACCGAACGTTGCGACCGCTCGACCAATCCCTGTCTGGGGCCGGCAGACGGTATCACTCAGGCTGGCAGCATTGCTGCAGCCCAGGTAGGGCGTGGCTTTACGCAACTGGGCTTGGAAAAGACCCAGTTCTTCAGCAGCCCGTTGACGCGCACCCTGCAGACTGCGCATTACATGCTCGGCCACGATGCCGTGGCGGCGGAATGGCTGGAAACCTGTGGCCCGACGATGCGCGATGAGTTGGTGGTACACAAGACCCCGGGGCAGAACATGATTCTGGTAACCCACAGCGGCTGCATCGCCGATTTCGAACGGCAAACCGGTTACCCACGCGCGGTCGCCGCCGAATATGGCAGCACTGTTTTAGCCCGGATAGATGCGCAAGGAAAACTTGAAGTAATCGGCATCATGAATCCCGAAGGCTGGCAACGATTGGCCAAGTAATCATCAAACTTAGTCGAGAACAAACGGCTCGGCCAATGCTCTGGCACAGGGTATTGGCGTGTATGAAATTTGTAATAAGAAATGTTTTTTACTTTCCAGAACTGGAAATATTTCATTTTAAAGCTTGTCTTCCCGAGGAGAACTTAACGCTGGAAGCAGACCCGTTCTCTGAATGCAGGACACGCCCCTCGGCCGTGCTCGCCTCTGCATTCATTCAACCCAGTGCCGCGCCTGCTACGGAAATCGCCGGGCCGTCACTGAAACGCACACTTTGTACTGCACCAAGGTCCAGTCATGACGTCTGAGAACAAACCGCTGCACCATGCGGCGTTGAATTTGCCGCGCCTCCACCAGAGCTCCCTGATCGAACGCTTTGCGATACCCGGTCTGGTGCTGGCATTCGTGGTGTTTTATCTGCTGCCGCTGATGACTCACGGTCTGTGGATTCCCGATGAAACCCGGTATGGGCAGATCAGCCAGGAAATGCTGCAGAGCGGCAACTGGGTGGCGCCGCACTTCATGGGCATTCGCTACTTCGAAAAACCGATTGCCGGCTACTGGATGATTGCCATCGGCCAGGCGATTTTCGGTGAAAACCTGTTCGGCGTGCGCATCGCCTCGGCACTCAGCTCCGGGGTTAGTGTGTGGCTGGCCTACCTGCTGGCCCGGCGCCTGTGGAACAACCCGCGAATCAGCGCCGCGTGCGCTCTCCTTTATATGAGCTTCGGCCTGATCGCAGGACAAGCCGGCTATGCCAACCTCGATCCGCAGTTCACCTTGTGGGTCAACCTGAGTCTGGTGGCGATCTGGTTTGCCATCGACAGCAATACCCCGCGCGCGCGTCTGGGCGGCTGGGCTTTGTTGGGATTTGCCTGCGGCATGGGCCTGATGACCAAAGGTTTCCTCGCCCTGATGCTGCCGGTGCTGATCGCCCTGCCCTACATGATCTGGCAACGGCGCTTCGGTGAACTGGTGCGTTATGGACTGGTTGCCGTGGCGGTGGCCGCGCTGGTCAGCGTGCCATGGGCACTAGCCGTACATGCCCGTGAACCGGATTTCTGGCGGTTCTTCTTCTGGCACGAACACATCCGCCGCTTCGCCGCCGGTGAAGACGCACAGCACGCACGACCATGGTGGTTCTACCTGCCGCTGCTGTTTGCGTCCACCTTGCCGTGGGCACTGCTGTTGCCTTCGACGCTGCTGCGTACCTGGCGCGAAAAGCGTGATCCGAAAATCGCCTTCCTCGCCTTGTGGTTCCTGCTGCCGCTGGCTTTTTTCAGCGCGAGCAGCGGCAAACTGCCGACTTACATCATGCCGTGCCTGCTGCCATTGGCTCTGTTGATGGGCTACACCGTGATGAAGTGGATAGCTGACCAGAACGGTCGCGTCTTGCGCATCAACGGTGTGGTCAACGTGGTGCTGGCCATTGCCGCTCTGGTCGCGCTGATCTATCTGCAAGCGACCCGTGAAATTTACGAACACACCGAAATGTTCAGCCTGTCGCTGGGCTATATCGTGCTGCTCGGCTGGCTGATTGCCGGATCGCTGCAAGCCTTGCGCCCGCTGACGCTGTGGGCAATGCCGGCGTTGGGCATCGGCCTGCTCGTCGCATTGCTGCCGGCCGCGATGCCGGCGACCATCGTCAACAGCAAGATGCCGGATCAGTTCATTGCCGAACATCAGCAGGAACTGAGCGAAACCAGCTCGTTGCTGAGTAACGACCTGGGAGCCGCTTCCGCATTGTCATGGCGCTTGCGCCGCCCGCAAGTCGACCTGTTCAACACCGTTGGCGAGCTCAAGTACGGCCTCGATGACCCGGCCATGGCCTCACGCAAGGTCAGCCTCGACGGCGTAGGCGAATGGATGACCGAAGCGCGCAAAAAAGGCTCGGTGGGCGTGGTGATGCGCGTCAACAGCACCTCTGACGAGCAGCAACTGGAGCTGTTGCCAATAGACGGCAAGCACTACCGCGGTGGCCAGATCGAAATCCTCATCTTCAGCCAGAGCCAGCCATGACCCGGACCAGGACTGAACGGAGGCAATTGCTGCTTCTGCTGGCGGCGACTGCCCTGCTGTTATTGCTCGGCCTGGGCAGTCGCGAACTGTGGGGGCCGGAAACCCGCTGGGCCAATATCGCCTTGCAGATGCTGCAAAGCGGCGACTATTTCGATCCCTATCTCAAAGGCAGTCCTTATTACGACAAACCGCTGCTGTCGTACTGGCTGATCACCGCGACCTCCTGGTTCACCGGCGGACTGGGGCATTGGTCGTTGCGCCTGTCATCGGTGATTTCCGCGTGGTTCAGCGTGTGGCTGGTGTATCTGCTCGGCGAGCAACTGTTTCGCAAAGGCACCGGGCTGATCGCCGGCTGGATGCTGGCGACCACCTTCTATTTCGTGTTCTGGGCGCGAGTCGCCACCGCCGACATCCTCACCGTCTGCGGCGTGCTGGCGGCCGTCTGGTGGTACTGGCGCGGCCCGGATGACACCCGCTTCCGGCGCTATGTGGTGTTTTTCGGCTTGATGTCGCTGACCTCGCTGTTCAAAGGCCTGATCGGCTTCATCCTGCCGGGGTTGGTGCTGCTGCCGCACCTGCTCAGCGAGCACCGCTGGAAACGTCACCTGAACCTGCGACTGTTCAGCGCGATATTGATCGCCGGGGCGTTTTACATGGCGCCGTTCCTGTTGTCTCACCTCTACGGTGCGCCCAACTACGAACAAAGCGGCCTCGGTCTGGTGCTGCGTGAAAACGTCGTGCGGTTTTTCCAGCCATTCGATCAGTTCGGGCCGATTTACACCTACTTGATCTACCTGCCGGTTTACACCCTGCCCTGGGCACCGTGCTGGTTGATCGCCTTGTGGGTGGCCGCGCGCAACTGGAAGCACATCGAACCGGATACCCGCTGGCTGATTCAAGGGCTCGCGCTGCTGATGCTGTTCTTCACCGCCAGTGGCAGTCGCCGCAGCTATTACGTCTTGCCGCTGGTGCCCTTCGCGCAATTGCTGGGTGCCTGGTGGGTGACCCGGCGCATAGCCGCCCGCAACAGCGAAGGCCGGGGGCTGAAGATCGGCTTCGCTGTCACTACTGTGTTGCTCGCAGCGGTACTGGGTGTGCTTTACCCATGGACCAACAGCGGCGGCGGTGTCATCCGCTTCGGCGAACAGGTTCGCGAGCAGGCCAGTCAGCAGGCACCATTGAATCAATGGCGCATGGTCATGATCGAGGTCGACAACAAAGTGCCGATGTACCTGCAAACCGGTGGTGCACCGTTCTACTACGTGCCGGAAACGATCGAGGACTTCCCGCACAATGGCGACACCGCGACGCTGATCGCCTGGCTGGAAAGGACCAGCGGGGAACACTGGGATCCGCAACGCACGATTTTCGTCGCGCAATACCGTTCCGGTGACGCCGTGCCACTCGATGCGCTGAAGGCTGATCATCAGGTCATCACCACCACCCCGACCCGTGGCGAACAGGTATTCCACGGGCGTGCAGACCAGAGCGTGGCTTACATCCCCCACTCCTGAGCAATGACGTTAAGACAAAAGGAGAGAGTCGCGGTAAATTTGAATGGCAATGACAAGTATTAACGGCTTCTTTGACGTTTTTTTCTCATTTGCCACCCTACATTGCCGCGACTCGACACTTGCAAATCGTTCGCATTGTTTCCTGCGAGGGTTTGCTCATAACGTCTGAAAACAGGAGCTGCCCGAATGAATCCACGCTTTCCATCCTTCTTCAAGCGCGCATTGCTGGCCACTGCGTTGCTCGGCACCGGGCAGGCTTTTGCCGCCGATTCGGTGGGTCTGGTGGTCTACAACGCGCAGCATGAAACGCTCACCAAGGCCTGGGTGGCCGGCTTCACCGAGGAAACCGGCATTCCGGTGACCATTCGCAACGGCGATGACACCGAGATGGGCAACCAGCTCGTGCAGGAAGGCGCGGCCTCGCCGGCAGACGTATTCCTCACCGAGAATTCCCCGGCGATGGTGCTGGTGGACAACGCCAAACTGTTCGCCCCGTTGGCGCCGACAACCCTTGAGCAAGTCGATTCCGCCTACCGTCCGGCCCACGGCAATTGGGTCGGCATCGCCGCCCGTTCCACCGTGTTCGTCTACAACCCAAGCAAGTTGACTGAAAAAGACCTGCCCAAATCCCTGCTCGACCTTGCCACCCCGGCCTGGAAAGGCCGTTGGGCCGCCTCCCCGGCTGGCGCGGACTTCCAGGCGATCGTCGCCGCCGTCCTGCAACAGAAAGGTGAAGCTGCCACCCTGGAATGGCTCAAGGGCATGAAGACCAACGCCACGATCTATCGCGGCAACAGTGCGGTGCTCAAAGCGGTGAACGCTGGGCAGATCGACAGCGGCGTGATCTATCACTATTACAGCTTCGTTGATCAGTCCAAGACCGGCGAAAACAGCAAAAACACCAAGCTGTACTACTTCAAACATCAGGATCCGGGCGCGTTCGTCAGTACCTCCGGCGCCGGCGTGCTGGCCTCGAGCAAGCATCAGGATGAAGCGCAGAAGTTCGTCAAATACATCACCAGCAAGGAAGGTCAGGAAGTTCTCGAAACCGGCACCTCCTTCGAATACGCCGTGGGTAAAGACGCGCCGTCCAATCCGAAGCTGACTCCGCTGAAAACCCTCGACGCGCCGAAAGTCGATGCGTCGACCCTCGACAGCAAAAAAGCCGTCGAGCTGATGACCCAGGCCGGATTGCTCTAAGTGATGCCCGAAACCTTGCCTGCACCGGCCGTTGCGACGGCCGCCGCCAGCCTCATTCACCCGCCCCGCACGCTGGCCGGGCGTGGCAGTTCGTGGGTGGTGAGCTCGGCGGTGCTGGTGTCTTTGTTGTCCCTGCTGCCGATCGCGTTCGTCATCGGCGTTGCGTGGTACACCGGCTGGGCGACCATCGAAGCTCTGATCTTTCGCCCGCGGGTCGGCGAATTGCTGATCAACACCGTGCTGCTGGTGCTGATCACCCTGCCGCTGTGCATCCTGCTCGGAACCACCTTGGCCTGGCTGACCGAACGCAGCAACCTGCCCGGCCGCCGCTTGTGGTCAGTGCTGGCGGTCGCACCGCTGGCCGTGCCGGCGTTCGTCCACAGTTATGCGTGGGTCAGCCTGATTCCGTCGATCCACGGTCTGCCGGCCGGTGTGCTGGTGTCGGTGATCGCCTATTTCCCGTTTCTGTATTTGCCGATTGCCGCGACCTTGCGCCGTCTCGATCCGGCGATTGAAGACGTCGCGCAATCCTTGGGACTCAAGCCGTGGGCGGTGTTCTTTCGGGTGGTGTTGCCGCAATTGCGCTTGGCAATCTGCGGTGGCGCGTTGTTGGTCGGTCTGCATTTGCTGGCCGAGTACGGCTTGTACGCGATGATCCGTTTCGACACCTTCACCACGGCGATCTTCGATCAGTTCAAATCGACGTTTAACGGCCCGGCGGCCAACATGCTCGCTGGCGTTCTGGCGCTGTGCTGTCTGGCGATGCTCACCGCCGAATCTGCCGCCCGTGGCAACGCCCGCTATGCGCGAGTCGGTTCCGGCAGCGCCCGGGACCAGCGCAGCGTGCAACTGGGGCGTGGCGCGACAACTCTGGCGTTACTGTTGCAAACCCTGACCTGCCTGCTGGCCCTCGGTGTGCCGTTGCTCACGCTGGGCCGCTGGCTGGTGGCCGGTGGTGTGCAGGTCTGGCAAGGTGACGAGTTGCTGCCGGCGCTGCTGCAGACCTTGTCTTACGGAGTGGCCGGCGCATTGCTGACCAGTGTCGCGGCGATTCCCATCGCGTGGCTGTCGATCCGCTCGCCGGGCAAACTGCAGCGCTTGCTGGAAGGCTGCAACTACATCACCAGCTCCCTGCCCGGCATTGTCGTCGCGCTGGCGTTGGTCACTGTGACCATCCATTTCGCCCGGCCGATCTACCAGACCACCATCACCGTGCTGCTGGCTTACCTGCTGATGTTCTTGCCGCGAGCACTGGTCAGCCTGCGCGCCGGTTTCGCACAGGCCCCGGTCGAGCTGGAAAACATCGCGCAAAGCCTTGGCCGCTCGCCGATACGCGCATTGTGGCTGATCACCGTACGCCTGGCAGCTCCCGGCGCGGCGGCAGGTGCGGCACTGGTGTTCCTGGCAATCACCAATGAACTGACCGCAACCCTGCTGCTGGCGCCCAACGGCACGCGGACCCTCGCTACCGGTTTCTGGGCGATGACCAGCGAAATCGATTACGCCGCCGCCGCGCCCTACGCGTTCTTGATGATCCTGCTTTCACTGCCGCTGACGGCCATTCTCTATCACCAATCCAGGCGTACCGCTGGCCGATGAACGCTCTCGAACTGCTCAACCTCAGTAAAACCTTCGGCGCGCAGAAGGCGCTCGACGACGTCAGCCTCAACGTGCCGACCGGCAGCCGCACGGTGATCGTCGGCCCCTCCGGTTCCGGCAAGACCACGCTGTTGCGGATGATCGCCGGCTTCGAGTTTCCCGACAGCGGCAGCATTACGCTCAACGGCCAGACGCTGGTCGACCGCAGCCACGCAGTGCCGGCCTATCAACGGCAGATCGGCTACGTCCCGCAGGACGGCGCGTTGTTCCCGCACATGACGGTGGCGGCGAACATCGGTTTCGGCCTGGCCCTGACCGGTGCGGCCCGCACCCAGCGCATCCTTGAGTTGATGGACAGCGTCGCCCTCGACGCCAACATGGCCAACCGTTGGCCCCACGAATTGTCCGGTGGCCAGCAACAGCGGGTCTCGCTGGCCCGCGCTCTGGCGCAGCAACCACGGCTGATGCTGCTGGACGAGCCGTTCTCCGCCCTCGACACCGGTTTGCGCAGTGCCATGCGCAAAATGGTCGCGCGCCTGCTCGAAGACGCCGGCGTCACCACCATTCTGGTGACCCACGACCAGAGCGAAGCGTTGTCGTTTGCCGATCAATTGGCGGTGATGCGCAGCGGTCGGCTGGTGCAGTCCGGGCATCCGATGGATCTCTACCGCTATCCGCAGGATGAACAGACCGCGCACTTTCTCGGCGAAGCGGTGGTCCTGCCCGCGCGAATCGAGGCGGGTTGGGCGCATTGCGATCTGGGTCCGGTGGCGGTGAACAGCAACGGCTTCAGCGGCGCTGCACAGATCATGCTGCGTCCTGAACAATTGCAGATCGCCGAGGTGGCGTCTGACGGTCAAAGCTGCCCTGCGCTGGTCACCGACCGTGACTTTGCCGGCAACACCTGCACCCTGACGGTTGAACTGAGCTCATCCGCGACTCAGGATCCGCCCCGTTCGATTCTGGTGCGCAGCTCCGGCATGCACGCGCCGCCCGCCGGCAGCGCGGTGCAGCTGTCGGTACTCGGTGCGGCGCATGTGTTTGGTCTGAACTGATCAGAGATCGAAGCGATCCACCGCCCGCCGCCGCTCGTTGTCATCGCGCACATCGTAGTTGGCGGTGGTCTGGATGTTGCTGTGATGCGCCAGTTTCTGCGCGATCGACAGGTCGTGCTCCTCGATCACCCGAGTGATGAACGAGCGACGGAAATCGTGGGGCATGATCTTCACCCCGACCTGCGTGCCGCGCTGGCGAGCGATGTAGTAGATCGCATGCTTGGTGATGCGCTCGCGGGTGATGTGGCTGCCACGGCGAATGCGGTTGAACAGGAACGCATCGTCGCTCTCGCCTTCCTTGAGTTGTGAACGGCGCAGTTCGAGCCACGCGTCGAGCTTGCTGAACGCCCATGCCGGAGCATATTTGATCAACTGCTTGTTGCCCTTGGCGGTGACGCACAGGCTGCGTTCGCTGAAATCGACCTGATTCAGATCCAGGTCCACCGATTCCGACTTGCGCATGCCGGTGCCGTACAGCAACGCGATGATTGCCGCATCACGCAGGCCCTGCGGGCGTGGGTCGGCGGCGCAGACTTCCATCAATTCGTGAATCAGCGTGCGCTTGAGATTGCGCCCCTGAGACAGCCGCGTGCCGGCGATGCCCTTGACCGAACGCATCTTCAGAAGATGTTCCTGGCTGATCAGACTCATGCGCCAGGCCTCGTTCATCACTCCGCGCACCGCATTCACATACAACGAAGAAGTGTTCGGTGCGTAGTTGTCTGCGCGTAATGCAGCGACCAGCGCTACAACATCTTCCGGTTGCAAGGCATGCCAGGGAATCTCTTCGACATTCATGTCTTCAAAGCCCAGGCGATCGGCCGCATCTTGCAGCACGTAACGCATGGTCAGTTGGCTGGAAGGCGCCAAACGCGCGAGGTACAGGCTCATCGGGTTGGTTTTTGGAGCGTCGGGGGTTGCAGCAACTAAATCAATCAAACGTTAAACCTTGAGTAAAAAACGTACAGCACTACAACAACTAACAAATGCAATGTACTTGAAGTAAAGAAGGTACTTGAGCGGCACTGTCCGACAAAAAACTGCGATGGACGGCAGAAGCCTGAACAGCGGCTGTATAAGTGACAGATAAACGATTCGCCAACCGGTTTTTCATGTTCCTTTCACAAAAACCGGCATAACCTTAATTCCCATAGGTTCGGTAGTGGCTATGCCCCAACCTGCCGGGCAAATCGTGAAAAGTCAATCAATCCCCGACGTCATGCTTTTTTTGCCAAGTTATTGATGCAGGAGCGCTTTTCTGTGTCTACGCTGTGGTTGGATCCAACAGTTACGTGAGTCCATCCTTTTATTTTTTGCAATGAGGTGCCCATGAGTCAGGCGTTTCTCCCCTTCTCTCGCCCCAGTATCGGCGATGAGGAAATTGCCGCTGTCGAGCAGGTGTTGCGCTCTGGCTGGATCACCACGGGGCCGAAAAACCAGGCACTCGAAGAGCAGTTTGCGCAGTACGTGGGTTGCAAGCACGCAGTGGCCTTGTCTTCGGCCACCGGCGGCATGCACATCACGCTGCTGGCCCTGGGCATCGGCCCGGGCGACGAAGTCATCACCCCGTCGCAGACCTGGGTTTCGACCGCTAACATGATCTCCCTGTTGGGCGCCAAACCCGTGTTTGTCGATGTCGACCGCGACACGCTGATGACCGACGCTGCGCGCATCGAAGCGGCCATCACCCCGCGAACCAAGGCAATCATTCCGGTGCACTACGCCGGCGCTGCGTTCGATCTCGATCCGCTGTATGCCCTGGCTGACAAGCACGGCATCCCGGTCATCGAAGACGCCGCCCACGCCGCCGGCACCCGCTACAAGGGGCGCCACGTCGGTTCGCAAGGCACGGCGATCTTCTCGTTCCATGCGATCAAGAACATGACCTGTGCCGAAGGCGCGATGTTCGTCACCGACGACGAAGCCCTTGCCAGCCGCGTGCGCATGCTCAAATTCCACGGCCTGGGCGTTGACGCCTATGACCGTCTGACCGGTGGCCGCAAGCCGCAGGCGCAAGTGATGGAACCGGGTTTCAAGTACAACCTGGCCGACATCAACGCCGCGATTGCCCTGGTGCAGCTGCAACGTCTGGACGAAATCAACGCCCGGCGCACCGAGCTGGCCACCAGCTACCTGCAAAAATTCGAAGGCCTGCCGGTGCAACCGCTGGCCCTGCCCGCCTATGCCCAGCAACACGCCTGGCACCTGTTCATCCTGCGCATCGACAGCGAGCGTTGCGGCATGGATCGCGAAGCCTTCATGAAGGCGTTGCAGGATCAGGGCATCGGCACCGGTATCCATTTCATCGCCACCCACCTGCACACCTGGTATCGCCAGCGTGACCCCGACCTTTACCTGCCCAACACCGAATGGAACTCGGCGCGGCTATGCTCGATTCCGCTGTTCCCCGACATGACCGGTCAAGACCTTGACCGGGTGGTCGGTGCCATCGCTCAAATCATGGAAAAACGCCTGTGAAACCTTATCCAATCCGTAGCGTGTCGATCGTCATCCCGGTCTACAACGAACAGGAAAGCCTGCCCGAGCTGCTGCGTCGTACCGAGGCGGCCTGCCGCCAACTGAATCACGATTTCGAAATCGTGCTGGTCGACGACGGCAGCCGCGACGAATCGGCGAACATGCTCGAAGAAGCCGCCGGCCGTGAAAACAGCCCGTTCGTGGCGGTCATTCTCAACCGCAACTATGGTCAGCACGCGGCGATCATGGCCGGTTTCGAACAGTGCAAGGGCGACGTGGTGATCACCCTCGACGCCGACCTGCAGAACCCGCCGGAAGAAATCCCCCGGCTGGTGGCCGAAGCCGAAAAAGGTTACGACGTGGTCGGCACCGTGCGCGGCAATCGTCAGGACTCGGCGCTGCGCCGTTATCCGTCGAAGCTGATCAACCTTGCCGTGCAACGCTCCACCGGCGTCGCCATGAGCGACTACGGCTGCATGCTGCGCGCCTACCGCCGCACCATCATCGACGCGATGCTCGCCTGCCGCGAACGCAGCACGTTCATCCCGATCCTGGCCAACAGCTTCGCCCGTCACACCACCGAAATCGTCGTGGCCCACGCCGAGCGTGAACACGGCGACTCGAAATACAGCCCGATGCGCCTGATCAACCTGATGTTCGATCTGGTCACCTGCATGACCACCACCCCGCTGCGCTTGCTGAGCATCGTCGGCTTCGCCATGGCCGGCTTGGGCGTGCTGTTCGCGATTGCGTTGATTGTCTTGCGTCTGGCCTTCGGTGCCGGTTGGGCCGGTGACGGCATGTTCGTGCTGTTCGCCGTGCTGTTCGTGTTCACCGGTGGCCAATTCATCGGCATGGGCCTGCTGGGTGAATACCTCGGCCGCATGTACAGCGATGTGCGCGCCCGTCCACGTTTCTTCATCGAAAAGGTGTTGCGCAGCCAGCCGGCCGCTCCGGCCCCTGCCGTCACCGTTGATGGTCTTTCTTCTACCGCTACTTCTTCCACTTCCGATCAGGTTCTCTCATGAGTGCAAAAACTGTTGTCTTCGCTTACCACGATATTGGCTGCGCCGGCATTGAAGCCCTGCTCAACAGCGGCTATGACATTGCAGCAGTGTTCACTCACGCCGATGATCCGAAAGAAAACGCGTTCTATGCCTCGGTTGCACAGCTGTGCGCCAACAAAGGCATCCCGGTGCACGCCCCGGAAGACGCCAACCACCCGCTGTGGATCGAGCGCATCGCCAAGCTGGACCCGGAGTACATTTTCTCCTTCTACTACCGCAATCTGCTGAGCGAACCACTGCTGGCCCTGGCCAAAAAAGGCGCGTTCAACCTGCACGGTTCGCTGCTGCCACGCTATCGCGGCCGCGCTCCGGCGAACTGGGCGCTGGTCAACGGCGAAACCGAAACCGGCGTTACACTGCACCGCATGGTCAAGCGCGCTGATGCCGGCGCCATCGTTGCCCAGCAGCGCGTTGCCATCGACCGCAGCGACACCGGCCTGACCCTGCACGCCAAACTGCGCACCGCCGCCAGCGATCTGCTGCGCGACACCCTGCCGAACATGCTGCAAGGCAAGATCACTGAAACCCCACAGGACGAATCGAAAGCCACCGTGTTCGGTCGTCGCACCCCGGCGGACGGCAAACTGGTCTGGGCCAAACCGGCGGAAGAACTGTTCAACCTGGTGCGCGCCGTCACCCGTCCTTACCCGGGCGCGTTCTGCGCCGTGGGCGAACACAAACTGATCGTCTGGAGCGCTGAAGTCGTCAAGGGCAACGAAGGCCAGGCGCCAGGCCGCGTGATCAGCGTCGATCCGCTGCGCATTGCCTGCGGTCAGGACTCGCTGGTGATCAACGCCGGTCAGCGCAACGACAACGGCCTGTACCTCAGCGGCCCGCAACTGGCCAATGAACTGGGTCTGGTCGATGGCTCGCTGCTGCGCGGCGCCGAATCCGGTCGTGCGCCACGTCGTACTCGCGTACTGATCCTGGGTGTCAACGGCTTCATCGGTAACCACCTGTCCGAGCGCCTGCTGCGTGACGACCGCTACGAAGTATACGGTCTGGACATTGGCTCCGACGCCATCGACCGTCTGCGCAGCCACCCGAACTTCCACTTCGTCGAAGGCGACATCAGCATTCACTCCGAGTGGATCGAGTACCACATCAAGAAGTGCGACGTGGTCCTGCCGCTGGTGGCCATCGCCACCCCGATCGAATACACCCGCAACCCGCTGCGCGTATTCGAGCTGGACTTCGAAGAGAACCTGAAACTGGTTCGCTACTGCGTCAAGTACAACAAGCGCGTGATTTTCCCGTCGACTTCGGAAGTCTATGGCATGTGCCAGGACAAGAACTTCGACGAAGACAGCTCGAACCTGATCGTTGGCCCGATCAACAAGCAGCGCTGGATCTACTCGGTCTCCAAACAACTGCTGGACCGCGTGATCTGGGCTTACGGCGCCAAGGGCCTGAACTTCACCCTGTTCCGTCCGTTCAACTGGATGGGCCCGCGTCTGGACCGTCTGGATTCGGCCCGTATCGGCAGCTCCCGTGCGATCACCCAGTTGATCCTCAACCTGGTGGAAGGTACGCCGATCCGTCTGTTCGACGGTGGCGAGCAGAAGCGTTGCTTCACTGACATCGCTGACGGCGTTGAAGCCCTGGCGCGGATCATCGACAACGACAACGACGTGTGCAACGGCCAGATCATCAACATCGGCAACCCGGACAACGAAGCCAGCATCCGTCAGTTGGGCGAAGAGCTGCTGCGTCAGTTCGAAGCGCACCCGCTGCGTCACAACTTCCCTCCGTTCGCCGGTTTCCGCGACGTGGAAAGCAAGGCGTTCTACGGTGCCGGTTACCAGGACGTGGAACACCGCAAGCCAAGCATCGCCAACGCCAAGCGCCTGCTGAACTGGGAGCCGACCGTGGAAATGCGCGAGACCATCGGCAATACCCTGGACTTCTTCCTGCGTGAAGCCATGCTCGAAATCGCGGACAAGAAGTAATGCAGGCAGGTCTTCGTATCGATGTCGACACCTACCGTGGCACCCGTGAAGGTGTGCCACGACTGTTGGAGATGCTCGACGAGGCGCAGGTCAAGGCAACGTTTTTCTTCAGTGTCGGCCCGGACAACATGGGTCGACATCTGTGGCGCCTGATCCGCCCGCAGTTCCTCTGGAAAATGCTGCGCTCCAACGCTGCCGGCCTCTACGGCTGGGACATTCTGCTGGCCGGTACTGCCTGGCCCGGCAAACCGATTGGCCGTGATCTTGGGCACCTGATGCGTCAGGCCCGGGACGCCGGTCACGAAGTCGGCCTGCACGCCTGGGATCACCATGGCTGGCAGGCCAATGCCGGGCGCTGGAGCGACGCGCAACTGATCGAACAGATCCGGCGCGGCGTCGACACCTTGAGCGACATCCTCGGCGAAAAGATCCAGTGTTCGGCCGCCGCCGGTTGGCGTGCGGACGAGCGCGTGATCGAGGCCAAGCAGACCTTCGGCTTTCGCTATAACAGCGATTGCCGCGGGCAGAGTCTGTTCCGTCCGCTGCTGGCGGACGGTTCGCTGGGGACTCCGCAGATTCCGGTGGACCTGCCGACCTTCGACGAAGTCGTCGGCCCGCACGTGGCGGCCAAGGACTTCAACGCCTTCATCCTCGACCGGTTCCAGGCGCAAGCACTCAACGTCTACACCATTCATGCCGAAGTAGAAGGGATTCTGATGGCTCAGGACTTTCGTCAATTGCTGGCCGATGCACGCCAGCGCCACATTGACTTCAAACCCTTGGGCGACTTGTTGCCCGAGTTTTTCAACACTCTGCCCGTAGGCCGCGTGCAACGCGGTGTGCTCGAAGGCCGTGAAGGCTGGCTGGGAGTGCAAGGCGCATGACCAGACGCTGGGCACTGCCGCTGTTGGTCGGCCTCTGTCTGCTGGCCTATCTGTTGCCGTTGAGCACCCATGGCCTGTGGATCCCCGACGAAACCCGCTACGCACAGATCAGCCAGGACATGCTGCTCAGTGGCAACTGGGTGTCGCCGCATTTCATGGGGCTGCGGTATTTCGAGAAGCCGATTGCCGGCTACTGGATGATCGCCATCGGCCAGGAACTGTTCGGGCAGAACCTGTTCGGCGTGCGCTTCGCCTCGGCCCTCAGCACCGCGTTGAGCGTGCTGCTGGCCTACCTGGTCGCGCGCAGGCTATGGAACGATCCGCGCAAGAGCTTCGTCTGCGCCCTGCTCTATATGAGCTTCACCGTCGTCGCCGGTCAGGCCGGGTACGCCAACCTCGATCCGCAATTCACCTTCTGGGTCAACCTGAGTCTGGTGGCGCTGTGGTTTGCGCTCGACAGCAAAAGCACCGGGCACCGTCTGGGCGCCTGGGCGCTGCTGGGGCTGGCCTGCGGCATGGGTTTCATGACCAAGGGCTTTCTCGCCTGGTTGCTGCCGGTACTGATCGCGTTGCCGTGGATGCTCTGGCAGAAACGCTGGCGTGAACTGCTGGTGTTCGGTCCGGTGGCGATCGCCATCGCGATCATCGTCAGCTTGCCGTGGGCGCTGGCAGTGCACGCACAGGAACCGGATTACTGGCGGTTCTTCTTCTGGCACGAACACATCCGCCGCTTTGCCGGTGACGATGCGCAGCACGATGCACCGTGGTGGTTCTACTTGCCGCTGCTGGTGGCATTCAGTCTGCCGTGGGTTGGCCTGTTGCCGACCGCGTTCAAGCAGGCCTGGCAAACCCGGGCCCAGCCGAACATGGTTTTCCTGCTGTTGTGGCTGTGGCTGCCGCTGGGCTTTTTCAGCCTGAGCAACGGCAAGCTGCCGACCTACATTCTGCCGTGCCTGTTGCCATTGGCACTGCTGCTGGGTAATGCGCTGGCTGATCGCCTGCGTCTGGAACAAGGTCGGGCACTGGGGATCAACGGCCTGCTGAACCTGTTGCTGGGTGTGGTCACGCTGATCGCACTGGTTTACCTGCAATTGAACAAACCGGTGTACGACCACGAACTGCACAGCCTGGTGCTGGTGTTCATCGCCCTGATCGGCTGGATCATCGCCAACCTGGCGCAAGCGTTCCTGCCGCTGCAGTGCTGGGCGGCGCCGGCGTTGGGCAGCCTGTTGCTGGCGGGAATCCTGCCGGCGGCGTTGCCCAAGTCGGTGGTGGCCAACAAAACCCCGGATCAGTTCATCCGCCACCATGTCACCGAACTGTCCGGCGCCACGCATCTGCTGAGCAACGATTTGGGCGCGGCGGCGGCACTGGCCTGGCGCATGAAGCAACCAGAGGTCGCGCTGTACAACACGGTCGGCGAACTCAAATACGGTCTGTCCTACCCGGAAGGCGCTGAACGCCGACTCACCAAGGACAACGTTCAACAATGGGTACGTGAAGCGCGCCGCAGCGGCTCGGTCGGCGTGCTGATGCGCGTCAAGGGCCAGGATGAGCTCGAAGAGCTGGACCTGCTGCCCAAGGACGGTACCCGTTACGAATCGGGCAATCTGGTGATCATGGTGCTGCCCAAGGATCCGTCATGAGTTGGTTGCTGTTACTGACGGCGTGTCTGCTGACGTGCCTCGGGCAAGTCGCGCAGAAATTCGCCGTGGAGAGCTGGCGTGGCGTTGATTCGTCGTGGGCCGCCAAACTGCGTTCGCCGTGGTTGTGGCTGGCGCTGTTTTCACTCGGCAGCGGGCTGCTGGTCTGGCTGCTGGTGTTGCAACGTCTTGAAGTGGGCATCGCTTACCCGATGCTCAGCCTCAACTTTGTATTGATCACGCTGATTGCGCGGTTTGTCTTTCGCGAGCCCATCGACCGTCAGCATTGGCTGGGCGTGGCGCTGGTGATCGGTGGCGTGGTTTTGCTGGGGCAACAGTCATGAACCAGGCGCGTGGAATCGGTTTTGCTCTGGGCAGCGTAATGCTGGTCAGTGGCGCCCAACTGGGCATGCGCTGGAGCATGACGCGCCTGCCGCAACCGGAACAATGGCTGACGGCGCTGAGTGCCGGCAGTGTCGATCTGTCGGCAATGGCCGTGGTGGTGGCGGCGATTTTCGCCTACGCCCTGTCGATGCTCTGCTGGCTCGCGGCATTGCGCGATCTGCCGTTGGGCCGGGCTTATTCACTATTGAGCATCAGCTACGCGCTGGTGTACCTGCTGGCGGCCAGTCTGCCGCTGTTCAACGAATCGTTCAGTTTCACTAAATCGCTGGGCGTGGCACTGGTCATGCTCGGGGTCATCACTATTAACACTCGTCCGTCTCGTGCGCCCGAATTCAGGAGTGCTCCATGAAAATCACAGTATTTGGTAGCGGTTATGTCGGCCTGGTACAGGCCGCCGTGTTGGCCGAAGTCGGTCACGACGTCGTGTGCATGGACATCGATCAGAAGAAAGTCGAACTGCTGCGCCAGGGTCACGTCAGCATCTTCGAACCGGGCCTGTCGAGCCTGGTGCGCGAAGGCCTGGACTCCGGCCGCCTGCATTTCACCTCGGATGAAAAGCTCGCCGTACAACACGGTCGCGTGGCGTTCATCGCCGTGGGTACACCCTCCAGCGAAGACGGCTCGGCCGATCTGAAATACGTGTTGTCGGTGGGTGACGCCGTGGCGCGCCATCGTGAGCAGCCGCTGATCCTGGTGGAAAAGTCCACCGTACCGGTCGGCACCGGCGACACCCTGCGTGCACACATTCAAACCGCGCTGGACAAGGCCGGTCGTGAGTTGCAGTTCGATATCGTCTCCAACCCGGAATTTCTCAAGGAAGGTTCGGCGGTGTCCGACTGCCGTCGTCCGGACCGCATCGTCATCGGCTGCGAAGGTGACGAAGTGCGCGATGTGATGCGCGACCTGTACTCGCCATTCAACCGCAACCATGACCGCATCATGTTCATGGACCTGCGCAGCGCCGAGCTGACCAAATACGCTGCCAACTGCATGCTGGCGACCAAGATCAGCTTCATCAACCAGATTGCCGAACTGGCCGAACACCTGGGCGCCGACATCGAGTCGGTCCGTCAGGGCATCGGCGCCGACACGCGCATCGGTTACCACTTCATCTACCCCGGCTGCGGTTATGGCGGTTCGTGCTTCCCGAAAGACATGCGCGCGCTGATCCACAGTGCCGAACAGGCGCATTGCTCCAGCGACCTGCTGCAAGCGGTCGAAGCGATCAACGAGCGGCAGAAGCACAAGCTGTTCGACCGTATTAACGCGTTCTACAAGGGTGACCTGCGCGGCAGGACCTTCGCCCTGTGGGGCCTGGCGTTCAAACCAAACACCGATGACATGCGCGACGCACCGAGCCGCGTACTGCTCGATTCGCTGTTCGCCGCTGGCGCCAGCGTGCGCGCGTTCGACCCGGAAGCGATGCAGGAAACCCAGCATCTGTATCCGAACGAAGAAAAACTGATGCTGATGGGCACTCCGGAATCGGTGTTGGCGGGTTCCGATGCGCTGATCATCTGCACCGAATGGCAGCAGTTCAAGGCGCCGGATTTCGACCTGATCGAGCAACGCCTGAAAGCCCCGGTGATCTTCGACGGCCGCAACCTGTACGACGCCGAGCGTCTGGCGCGCAACGGCTTCAAGTACTTCCCGATCGGCCGTGGCGACTCGCGCAAACTGCCGATGCCGCTGCAGCAATGGTCTGACAAAGCGGACGTCGCTTGATCACGTTGTCGCCTGTCATCCGTCGGCAGTCCCTGATCGCAGGGCTGCTGGCACTGTTGCTGTTCATCGCCGGGGTTTACAGACAGGCGCCCATTGGCTTCGATTCACGTTTCGTACTGTTTGCCCAGGAGATGCTCCGGCACGGGCCAACGGTATTCCCGACCACTTACGGTGAGCCGTACGCCGACTATTCGGCGCTCTCGACGCTGTTCATCTGGTTGTTGTCGTTGCCCTTCGGCGCGATCAACACCCTGACGGCATGGCTGCCGAGCGCCATTGCCGGCGGCGTGATCGTGACGTTGATGTATCGCTTGCTGGCGGTGCATTCGCAACGCTGGGCGCTGATCAGCATCGCGCTGTTGATGCTCACCAGCACCTTCGTCACCGAAGTGCGCGCGGTGTCGCAAGACCTGATGCTCGCCGCCGTGGCGCTGTCGGTGTTTTATCTGGGCTATGCACACGACCACTTCGGCTCGCGTCGGCGCTGGCCGCTGATCTTTGTCCTGCTGTTGCTGGGCTTCGGGATTCGCGGGCCTATCGGCCTGGTGGTACCGACCGGCATGCTCTGCAGTTACTACCTGCTCAACCGTGAGTGGAAACGCCTCTTCGTGTTCGGCGTGATCGCTTCTGTGTTACTCGCAGCGTGTGTCAGCCTGCTGTTGTGGCTGGCGAAACTCAGCGGTGGCGAAGCCTTCCTGCAAGACGTGATCCGCATGCAGTTCATGGGGCGCATGGACGGCAGCGAAGGCGTCAGCGGTTCGCTGTATTACTTCACCAGCTCGATGGGCAATTACGCACTGGCGTATCCGCTGGCGATCCTGGCGTTGGCCGCGACCTGGCTGAGCAAGCCGCATCAGCGCGGGCCGGCCTTGCGTCTGGTGCAATATTGCGCCGCCGCCGGGCTGATCGTCATGGTCGGCTTGTCGATTCCACAGGCGAAGAAGGCGCGTTACCTGCTGCCGATGTTGCCGATGGCGGCGATCATCGCGGCGTACCCGTTTCAGGTGCTGCACGGACGGGTGTTCCGCGTATTGCGTGGGGTGATCCAAGGTATCTGGCTGGTGACGCCGGGACTGTTGATGGTGGCCCTGCTGGTTGCCAAACGCCGCTTCCCCGAGCAACTCGACGGCATCATTCTGGTGCTGATCGTGCTCGGCGTTCTGCAATTGCTCGCGTTGTCGCGTCTGATGATCCCGCGCTGGCGGGCCGAAGTGTTGGCGCTGTGCTCGGTGTTAGCCTTGTGGACGGTGTATGCCGCGGTGTTCGAACCGGTGGAGCGACGTCTGTACGACACGCAGGCCTTCAGTCGTGCTGCCTTCGCACAGGTGCAACAGAACCCGGCCCCAGTGGTGCTGCACGGCATGGGCAAAGACGCCAAAGCGATCAAGTTCATGGTCAATGTCGAGCAGGACCTGCAACCGCAGTTCACCGAAACGGTGCAGCAACTCGAAGCCCTCAAAGCCCCGGCCTGGCTGATGATGGACAGCAAGGACCTGCAATCGCTACAGGGCACCCCGCTGGCCAGCCTGCAACCGGTGCTGACCGGGCGTTTCGACAAGAACGATTACGTGCTGTTGTATCTGAAGCCCTTGTAGGAACTGATTGAGGCTGCGATCTTTTGTGCTTTCAGGAAAAAGATCGCAGCCTGCGGCAGCTTCTACAGGGACTGTTTACCATGAGTTTTGTTGTACGCCGGGCGCGGCAGAATGATGCCGACGCCCTCCCCGCCATCGAACGCTCGGCCGCCGAGCTGTTTCGCACAGATCCGACCCTCGCCTGGCTTGCCGACACCGACGTGGCAAGCGCCGCGCAACACCGCCAAGCCATCGACAATGCCTACGTCTGGGTCGCCGAAAACACCTCGGCGCAACTCGCAGGGTTTATCCGCGCGCTGGATTTCGACAACCAACTGAACATTGAAGAACTGTCGGTCAGCCTCGCGTTTCAGGGTCAAGGCGTGGGCCGTCAACTGCTGCTGGCCACGATTGAACATGCCCGCCGTGAGCAAATGCGCGCCGTGACCCTGACCACGTTTCGCGACGTGCCGTGGAATGCGCCGTTTTATCAGCGGATGGGGTTTGTGGAAGTCGCACCCGGTGAGCACGCAGCGCATTTGCTCGATGCTCTGCAGAAAGAAATCGAGCATGGCTTTGCCGCCGAGCGACGCTGCGCCATGCACCTGATATTGCCCTGACAGGACAAATCCCTTGTAGGAGCGAGCCTGCTCGCGATAGCGTCCTGTCAGTCAACTGGGTTGGCGCCTGACACTCGGTATTCGCGAGCAGGCTCGCTCCCACAAGGTTTCTCATCATAAAAATAAGGACATTTGCACTGCCGTGGCCACCTACTCCCGCCTGATCCGCCGACTGATGATCACCTCGCTGAGCATCGTCATCAGCCGTGCCCTGATCAGCCCGCTGCTGACCTTGTTTCTCAGCAACAAACTGGGCCTCAACCCGCAGGACGTCGGTCTGCTGTTGGGCATCGCCGTGTTCAGTGCCACGCTGTTGTCGCTGTACGGCGGCTACATCATCGATCGACTCGACAAGCGCCAACTATTGATCCTGACCATGCTTTCCAGCGGTGTCGGCCTGATGCTGCTGACCTTCGCGCAGAATCTGTACCTGGTCACGCTGGTGCTGATCATCAGTGAAACGGCGTCGGCGCTGTTCCTGATCTGTTCCAAAGCGATGCTCAGTGAAAACCTGCCGGTCGGCCAGCGGGTCAAGGCGTTTTCGCTGAACTACACGCTGACGAATATAGGCTACGCCGTCGGCCCGATGATCGGCGTGGTGATTGCCGGGGTTCAGCCTTCAGCACCGTTTATCGTCGCCGGGCTGATTGCCGCCGGCAGCGTTTTCCTGCTGCTGGGCGTGTCCCGCGAGGCCAGTCCGCTGTCGCAGGCCAGCCCCCCGCAGAGTTTCCTGAACACCCTGATCATCCTGAAAAACGACCGCACGATGATCCTGTTTACCCTCGGTTGCTTGCTCAGCACCCTGGTTCACGGGCGCTTCACCCTGTACCTGTCGCAGTATCTGCTGGTGACCCACACGCAGGAACAGACCCTCGACACCATGGCCGCCCTGCTCGCCTGCAACGCGATCACGGTGATCCTGCTGCAATACCAGATCGGGCGCTTCCTCAAGCGCGAGCACCTGCGGTTCTGGATTGCCGGCGGCACCACGTTGTTCATCGTCGGCCTGATCGGCTTTAGCCTGGCAGACAGTCTGGTCGGCTGGTGCGTGGCGATGTTCATCTTCACCCTCGGCGAGATGATCATTTACCCGGCGGATTTCCTCTTCGTCGACACCCTCGCTCCCGAAGAGCTGCGCGGCAGTTACTACGGCGCACAGAATCTCGCGGCACTGGGCGGTGCGCTGAGTCCGGTGATGTGCGGGTTTCTGCTGATGCACACGCCGGCGCCGAGCATGTTCTACGCCCTGAGCGCTCTGGCGGGGCTGGGTGGGTATTTGTGTTTTGTCAGCGGACGCCGCGTGGCGATAATTCAAAAATAATGCACTGAAACTGCATTTATATGAATTTGTCAGCATCGAATTTGCCCGGCACACTGTGCGCGTTCCTCCCCCAATAGCTGGAACGCTTCGAGGACTTTCCGAAACGGACAAGTCCTTTTTTTTGCCCCGAATTTACTGCAAGGACCCGATTCACATGCTCGTTCGCTGGTTGCCCGCCGCCATCAACACTCGCCCCACCGAATGGAGCCGCGCCGCGATCGGCATGGCGCTGGGCACTTTGTTCAGCGTCTGGGCGTGCAGTCAGGTGTTCGGCATCGAGGTCGCGTACCACCTGATCGGGCCGTTGGGCGCCTCAGCGGTGTTGCTGTTTGCCGTGTCTTCCGGCGCCCTCGCGCAACCCTGGTCGATCATCGGCGGCTACCTGTGCGCCAGCGTGGTCGCGCTGCTGGTGGCCCACGTCCTCGGCCGCACCTTGGGGAGCGCCTGCCTGGCGGCGGGCATGGCGCTGATCCTGATGTGCTGGCTGCGTTGCCTGCATCCGCCGGCCGGCGCACTGGCGCTGACGCTGGTACTGGCCGATCCGGCCACCATCGCCATGGACTGGAAAGCCATGGAACCGGTGATGCTCGCCGCCGCCTGCATGCTGCTCAGCGCGCTGGCCTACAACAACCTGACGCGCATCCGCTACCCGAAACGCCCGGCCGAGCCAGCGCCGGCACTGGTGCCGGTGGATAGCCAGGCCATTACCGCTGAGGATTTGAAACTGGCACTGGCCGACATGGAAGCGTTCATCGACGTCACCCCCGAAGACCTCGAACAACTGATCCACGCCAGCGAACTGCACGCCAAACGCCGCAGCATCCGCGAAGTTTTCTCCTGACATCCCACACTAGGAGCTGTCGAGTGCAACGAGGCTGCGATCTTTCAAGATCAAAAGATCGCAGCCTTCGGCAGCTCCTACATCAGCAGATAGCGATTTTCCCTAAGGCAAAAACGCAAACTCCCCCTGCACATATCCCGGTTGTACACGGCAAATTTGCACTGTTACGATCCGTCAACGCTCGCGCGCGAGCTTCTCGAATAAAGACAATAAAAGCAGGGAGTTAGTGATGACTGCTCAGGCTTCATCCCCGCGGACGCCGTCCATGGATGCCACGCCAGACGAAGTGCTGGCCGAGGTTCGCAATCACATCGGTCACCTGACCCTCAACCGCCCCGCCGGTCTCAACGCCATCACCCTCGACATGGTTCGTCAGTTGCAGCAGCAACTCGATGCCTGGGCGACTGACGCCAGCGTGCACGCCGTAGTGCTGCGCGGTGCCGGTGAAAAGGCGTTCTGTGCCGGTGGCGATATCCGTTCGCTGTACGACAGCTTCAAAAGCGGCGACACGCTGCACGAAGATTTCTTCGTCGAGGAATACGCCCTCGACCTGACGCTACATCACTACCGCAAACCGGTGCTGGCCTTGATGGACGGTTTTGTCCTCGGCGGCGGCATGGGCCTGGTCCAAGGTGCCGATCTGCGGGTGGTCACCGAAAAGAGCCGGCTGGCGATGCCCGAAGTGGCGATCGGTTATTTCCCCGATGTCGGCGGCAGCTATTTCCTCTCACGGATTCCCGGTGAACTGGGGATCTATCTGGGCGTTAGCGGCGTGCAGATTCGCGCGGCCGATGCGCTGTACTGCGGGCTGGCCGACTGGTTTGTCGACAGCAGCAAATTGCCGAGCCTCGACGAACAACTCGATCATCTGGAATGGCGCGACACGCCGCTCAAGGATCTGCAGGGCCTGCTGGCGAAAAACGGCGTGCAAACCCTGGCCGATGCACCGCTGGAGAAACTGCGCCCGGCCATCGACCACTTCTTCGCCCTGCCCGACGTACCGAGCATCGTCGAGCAACTGCGCGCGGTCACCGTCGCCGACAGCCATGAGTGGGCGACGACCACCGCTGACCTGCTGGAGACCCGCTCGCCACTGGCGATGGCCGTGACCCTGGAAATGCTCCGTCGCGGTCGTCAGTTGAGCCTGGAACACTGTTTCGCCCTCGAACTGCATCTGGATCGCCAGTGGTTCGAACGCGGCGACCTGATCGAGGGCGTGCGCGCCCTGCTGATCGACAAAGACAAGACACCACGCTGGAACCCGCCGACCCTTGCTGCGCTGGACGCCGGGCATGTCGCGAGTTTCTTTCACGGTTTTACTGAGAGCGGGAGCTGAGTCATGCACGATCTCGAACTGACTGAAGAACAAGTGATGATCCGCGACATGGCCCGAGACTTCGCCCGTGGCGAAATCGCACCGCATGCGCAAGCCTGGGAAAAGGCCGGCTGGATCGACGACGCGCTGGTGGCAAAGATGGGCGAACTCGGTCTGCTCGGCATGGTGGTGCCCGAGGAATGGGGCGGCACTTACGTCGATTACGTGGCCTATGCGCTGGCGGTGGAAGAGATTTCTGCCGGCGACGGCGCCACCGGTGCGTTCATGAGCATCCACAACTCGGTGGGCTGCGGGCCGGTAATGAATTACGGCAGCGAAGAACAGAAAAAGACCTGGCTGGCGGATCTCGCCAGTGGCCAGACGATTGGCTGCTTCTGCCTCACCGAACCGCAGGCCGGTTCCGAAGCGCACAACCTGCGCACCCGCGCCGAACTGCGCGACGGCCAGTGGGTGATCAACGGCGCCAAGCAATTCGTCAGCAATGGCAAACGGGCGAAACTGGCGATCGTGTTTGCGGTGACCGATCCGGATCTGGGCAAGAAAGGCATTTCCGCGTTCCTCGTACCAACCGACACCCCAGGCTTCATCGTTGATCGCACTGAACACAAGATGGGCATCCGCGCCTCCGACACCTGCGCGGTGACCCTGAACAACTGCAGCATTCCCGAAGCCAATCTGCTCGGCGAGCGCGGCAAGGGGCTGGCGATTGCCTTGTCCAACCTCGAAGGCGGCCGCATCGGCATCGCCGCGCAAGCCTTGGGCATCGCCCGGGCCGCGTTTGAAGCGGCGCTGGTGTATTCCCGCGATCGCATCCAGTTCGGCAAGCCGATCAACGAACACCAAAGCATCGCCAACCTGCTGGCCGACATGCACATGCAAATCAACGCGGCGCGCTTGATGATCCTGCACGCGGCGCGCATGCGCACAGCGGGCAAACCGTGCCTGTCGGAGGCCTCACAGGCCAAACTGTTCGCCTCGGAAATGGCCGAAAAGGTCTGCTCCTCGGCGATTCAGATTCATGGCGGGTATGGGTATCTGGAAGACTATCCGGTCGAGAAGTACTACCGCGATGCGCGGATTACCCAGATCTACGAGGGGTCGAGCGAGATTCAGCGGATGGTAATTGCGCGGGAGCTGAAGAACTACCAACTGTAAAAGCATCGCGGGCAAGCCCGCTCCCACGGGGAATTCTGTCGTTCACAAAAGTTGTGTACTCCAGAAAACCTGTGGGAGCGGGCTTGCCCGCGATAGCGTCAGTGAGGACGCAACATTACTTACCAGTAAACTCCGGCGTCCGCTTGGCCACAAACGCCGCCATGCCTTCCTTCTGATCCTGCGTGGCAAACGCCGCATGGAACACCCGACGCTCGAAACGCACGCCTTCAGTCAGGTTTACTTCGAACGCACGGTTGACGCTTTCCTTGATCATCATCGCAATCGGCAACGACTTGCTGGCGATCACTGCGGCGACTTTCAGCGCCTCGTCGAGCAGCTCATCACTCGGCACGATCCGCGCAACGATGCCGCAGCGTTCGGCTTCCACCGCATCGATCATCCGCCCGCTGAGGCACATTTCCATGGCCTTGGCTTTGCCCACGGCGCGGGTCAGGCGCTGGGTGCCGCCCATGCCCGGGAGCACGCCGAGGTTGATTTCCGGCTGACCGAATTTGGCGTTGTCACCGGCCAGGATGAAGTCGCACATCAGCGCCAGTTCGCAGCCGCCACCGAGGGCAAAGCCGTTGACCGCAGCAATGATCGGCTTACGGCGGTTGGCCACACGGTCGCTGTCGCTGAACAGATCATCCATGTAGATCTGCGGATAGGTCAGTTCGGCCATTTCCTTGATGTCGGCGCCGGCGGCGAAGGCTTTCTTCGAACCGGTGATGACGATACAACCGATGTCCGCATCCGCTTCCAGACCATCGAGGGCATGGTTCACTTCGCTGACCAGTTGCGCGTTCAGGGCGTTCAGCGCCTGTGGACGGTTGAGGGTGATCAGGCCGACGCGGCCGTGGTTTTCCAGCAGAATCGTTTCGTAAGTCATGGGCAAGATTCCTTGTCAGAGATTGCGCGAAATAACCATGCGCTGAATGTCGCTGGTGCCTTCGTAAATCTGGCAGACGCGCACGTCGCGGTAGATGCGTTCCAGCGGGAAGTCGTTGAGATAACCGTAACCGCCCAGCGTCTGCAACGCCATCGAGCAAACCTTCTCGGCCATTTCCGAGGCGAACAGTTTGGCCATCGAAGCCTCGACCAGCGCCGGCTGACCGCTATCGCGCAGGGCCGCGGCGTAATGCACCATTTGCCGGGCGACGGCGATCTGCGTGGCCATGTCGGCGAGACGGAAGGCCACCGCCTGGTGCTCGATGATCGGTTTGCCGAAAGTGTCGCGCTCACGTGCATAGTCGCGGGCCGCTTCGAACGCAGCGCGGGCCATGCCCACAGCTTGCGAGGCGATGCCGACCCGCCCGCCTTCGAGGTTGGCCAGGGCAATCTTGTAGCCTTCGCCCTCTTCGCCCAAGCGATTGGCGACCGGCACTTTGACGTCTTCAAACAGAATCTGGCAGGTGTCCGACGCATGCTGGCCGAGCTTGTCTTCGACCCGGGCGACTTTGTAGCCGGGCGAATCGGTGGGCACGATGAACGCCGTGATGCCGCGCTTGCCGGCACTCGGATCGGTCACCGCAAATACAATCACAATCCCGGCGTTCTGCCCGGAAGTGATGAACTGTTTGCAGCCGTTCAGCACGTAGTGCTCACCTTCCAACCGTGCGCGGGTTTTCAGGCTGCTGGCGTCGGAACCGGCCTGCGGTTCGGTCAAGGCGAAGGCGCCGAGCATGGCGCCGCTGGCCAACGGTTTGAGGAAGCGTTCGCGCTGGTCGTCGTTGCCGAACTTGAGAATCGGCACGCAGCCCACCGAGTTGTGCACGCTCATGATGGTCGAGCAGGCGCCGTCGCCGGCGGCGATTTCTTCCAGGGCCATGGCGTACGCCAGGTAGCCGGTGTCACAGCCGCCCCACTGCTCCGGCACGAGCATGCCGAAGAAGCCCAGTTCGGCCATCTCGCCGATGGCTTCCTTGGGGAAACGATGCTCGCGATCCCACTCGGCGGCGAACGGTTTCAGCCGTTCCTCGGCGAACTGCCGGGCCATGTCGCGAATCTGGGATTGGTCTTCGTTGGGAATCATGGTGAATCCTTAAATCCGGGTTACCACACAGAACCCCTGTGGGAGCGAGCCTGCTCGCGAAAGCGGTGTGTCAGTTAAGCAAACATTGACTGACACGACGCCTTCGCGAGCAGGCTCGCTCCCACACGGATTGGCGTTTGTTTCAATAAACGCATTCCACGGCCATCGCCGTGGCTTCACCGCCGCCGATGCAGATCGCCGCAATCCCGCGCTTCAGGTTTTTCTGGCGCAGGGCTGAGAGCAAGGTCACCAGAATCCGCGCGCCCGAGGCACCGATCGGATGGCCCAGCGCGCAGGCGCCGCCGTGCACGTTGAGCTTGTCGTGGGGAATTTCCAGGTGGGTCATCGCCGCCATCGCCACCACGGCGAACGCTTCGTTGATTTCGAACAGATCGACCTCGTTCAACGCCCAACCAGTCTTCTTCACCAGCTTTTTGATCGCGCCAATCGGTGCCACCGGGAACAGGCCCGGCGTGTCGGCAAATGCCGCGTGACCATGAATCACTGCCAGCGGTTTAAGCCCGAGTTTCTGCGCTTGCGACTGGCGCATCAGCACCAGTGCCGCCGCGCCGTCGGAGATCGAGCTGGAGTTGGCCGCCGTTACCGTGCCGCCTTCGCGGAACGCCGGTTTCAGCGAGGCGACTTTGTCCAGTTTGGCTTTCGGCGGCTGCTCGTCGTTGCTGATCAGCACCTGTTCTTTGCCGACGGTCACGGTCAGCGGCACGATCTCGGCCTTGAAGCTGCCGTCCTTGATCGCCTGCTGGGCGCGGGTGGTCGAAGCGATGGCAAACGCATCCTGGGCTTCACGGCTGAAGTCGTTGGTTTCGGCGCAGTCTTCGGCGAAGGTGCCCATCAGACGGCCTTTGTCGTAGGCGTCTTCGAGGCCGTCGAGGAACATCGAGTCGAGCACCCGGCCATGGCCCATGCGGTAACCGGCACGGGCGCGATCAAGCAGATATGGCGAGTTGGACATGCTTTCCATGCCGCCGGCGATCACCACGTCGGCGCTGCCGGCCAGCAGCATGTCGTGGGCGAGGATGGTGGTTTCCATGCCTGAGCCGCACATCTTGTTGACGGTGGTGCAGCGCGTCGATTTATCCAGCCCGGCACCCAGTGCCGCCTGCCGCGCCGGCGCCTGACCGAGGCCGGCCGGCAATACGCAACCGAACAACACTTCATCAACCGCGTCGCTGGCAACCCCGGCGCGCTCAACCGCTGCCTTGATCGCGGCAGCACCGAGTTGCGGCGCGGTGAGGCTTTTCAGTTCGCCCTGAAAACCACCCATCGGGGTACGGACGGCACTGACAATAACAATCGGATCGTTGGCAATAGTCATGACAAATCCTCCTTACTTGGCGGCCATGCGCAAGGCGCCGTCGAGACGGATCACCTCACCATTGAGCATGCTGTTTTCGATGATATGCCGAACCAGCGCGGCGTACTCGGCAGGTTTCCCAAGACGCGGCGGGAACGGCACGCCAGCGGCCAGCGACTCGCGCACTTCCGGGGTCATGCCGGCCATCATCGGCGTTTCGAAAATGCCCGGGGCGATGGTCATCACGCGGATGCCGAAACGCGCCAGTTCACGGGCGGCTGGCAGGGTCAGGCTGGCGATCGCGCCTTTGGAGGCGGAATACGCGGCCTGGCCGATCTGGCCGTCGAACGCCGCCACCGAGGCGGTGTTGATGATCACCCCGCGCTCGCCATCGGCATTGGCTTCGCTCTCGGCGATGGCCGCAGCCGCCAGTCGCAGCATGTTGAAGCTGCCGATCAGGTTGACGTTGATCACCTGGGCAAAACTCGACAGCGCATGCGGGCCGTTCTTGCCGAGGATCTTTTCGCCACGGACGATACCGGCGCAGTTGACCAGGCCGCTGAGGCTGCCAAAGGCTTTCACCGTCGCCTGCACCGCAGCTTCGGCAGCGGCTTCGTTGCCGATGTCGGCCACCACGCTGTGCGCGCCGAGGCGCTGGGCCTGGGCGGCTACCGCTTCGGCGTTCATATCCACCAGCATCACTTTGGCGCCGGCGCTGACCAGCAATTCAGCGCTGGCCGCGCCCAGGCCGGAAGCGCCGCCGGTGACGATAAAAACCTTGTTCTCGATCTGCATGACTGACTTCCTGATTCAAGCTGAAACGTTGTGCGCCGCGGCCTCTTGAGCCTTGGCGATTTCCTGGTTGCGCAAGATAAAGCGCTGCAACTTGCCGCTTGGGGTTTTCGGCAATTCGCTGACAAATTCGATTTCACGCGGGTACGAATGCGCGGCCAGACGCTTGCGCACGTGTTGCCGCAGCTCTTCGGCCAGCGCCGGTTCGGCGCGGTATTGTGGGTTGAGCACGACGAAGGCCTTGACCAGCTCGGTGCGCTCCGGATCCGGCTTGCCGACCACCGCGGCTTCGACCACCGCCGGGTGTTCGATCAGCGCGCTTTCGACGTCGAACGGGCCGACGCGGTAGCCGGAGGTGGTGATCACGTCATCACTGCGGCCGACGAAGCTGATGCTGCCGTCCGGGTTCCACTCCACGGTGTCGCCGCTGAGGTAGTAATTGCCGACGAAGGCTTTGGTCGGCACGCCCTCGTAGCCGCCGAACCAGCACATCGGCGACTGGGTGCGGTCGATGGCGAGAATGCCCGGCTGGCCGACACCGAGTTCGTTGTACTGCTCGTCGAGCACCACGATGCGATGGCCCGGCGAGGCGAAACCGGCGGCGCCGAGGTGGATCGGGTGCTGCAGACCGTGGTGGTTGCACAGGACCATGCCCAGTTCGGTCTGGCCGTAATGATCGTGAATCACCACGTCGAGGTTGTCGGCGAACCAGCGGATCACTTCCGGATTGAGCGGCTCGCCGGCGCTGCTGACGATGCGCAGCTTGCCCTTGATCGACTTGGCGAACTCGTTGCCGCCGGCAATCAACAGACGATACGCGGTTGGCGAACCGGTAAGGTTGGTGATGGCGTATTTGTTGATCACCCGGCAAGTGCTTTCGAGGGTGAACGGGCCATCGTAAAAGGTGATCGGGTGCCCCATCGACATAGGGCCGGTGACGCCGAAATAGATGCCGTAGGCCCAGCCCGGATCGGCGACGTTCCAGAACGAATCTTCGGGACGCAGATCCACCGCGTCGCGGGTGTAACTCAGGAACGCGACGATCGCCTTGAGCGGCACCGACAGTGCTTTCGACGGACCGGTGGTGCCCGAGGTGAACATCAGCAGGAACGGGTCTTCGCCCGTCAGCAGAACCGGCTCGCAGACGCTGGAGGAGTTGGCCAGCTCGGCCCAGAAGCTGAAATCGCCACGGACGATGCCCTGGCCCTTGGCGCCGCCGACGGTGACGATGGTCGGGCATTCGCTGACTTCAGCGAGTTTCGGCCGGTTGACCGCGTCAGTGACCACCACTTTGGCGCCTGAACTGTTCAGGCGATGTTCGATGGCCTTGGGGCCGAATGCGGTGAACAACGGCTGATACACCGCGCCGATGCGCCAGGTGGCGAATACGGTGATGAGCAATTCGATGTTGCGTGGCAGCAGACCGGCGACCTTGTCGCCCTTCTGCACGCCTTGTTCGAGAAGGAAATTGGCGAAACGCGCGGCTTGGTCTTGCAGCTCGCTGAAGGTGTACGTGGCACTCGCACCGTCGCGGCCTTCCCAGAACAGTGCAATGCGCCCCGGCAAGGCATGGCGGTCGCAACATTCGACGCAGGCGTTGAGCGCCTCCAGCGTGCCGCTGAGCGCAGCGTCCACGGTGTGCTGATAGTTGAACTGTTCGGTGGCAGACAAGTAATCGCGCATTGCCAGAATCCCTCGGTGTTTTTATTAGGCTGGGAACCGTAAACAACACAGGGATAGTCGCGCTGCGGCGCTGAAGCGGCAATGGTCAAAGCCATCAAAGTGGCTGACTGGTTTGGCCAAGGTTCAAAAGATGCGCTGTCCTGACTGGCCCTATCGCTGGCAAGCCAGCTCCCACAGGGTTAGCGCAAAATCTGTGGGAGCTGGCTTGCCAGCGATGGCGCCGGGCCAGGCGACAGATGCTCTGAATCAGACCGCTTCGTTAAGGATCAGGGTGCGGTAATGCCCAGGATTGGACCCCGACCACTTGCGAAACGCCTTGTAGAACGAGCTCGCATCGGCAAACCCCAGCCGCGTCGCGATTTCGACGAAGCTGATCGACGGCTCCGCCAGCCAGCTGATTGCCAGTTCCTTGCGCACGCTGTCCTTGAGCCCCTGATAGGTCTGCCCCTCCTCGGACAATCGCCGGCGCAGGGTCGAGGCGGACATGCACAGTTGTTGCGCCAGCGCCTCGGTCTCCGGCCACTGTTCGGCGGGTAGCTGCCGCAGGTCCTGTTTGATCCGGCTGGCCAGGCTTTCCGGGTCGCGGTATTTCACCAGAATGTTCGCCGGCGCATGGGCCAGAAAGCGTTTCAGTTCTTCGGCCGTACGCTTGATCGGCAGGTCGAGGCAGTCAGCAGCAAAGATCATCCGCGTGCGCGGACGCTCGAAGCGCAGGTTTTCCGAGAACATTACCCGGTAGTCGTCGCAGAAATCCGGCTCGGCGCAGCGCAACTCGATCGCCAGAATCGGAATCCGCCGCCCCGCCAGCCAACAGGCCACGCCGTGGACGATCATCCAGTAGGTGAAATAGGTAAACGCCCGGCGCGGCTCGGGATCGTCTTCGAGCAGGACGATTTCCGCCAGGCTCTGCTGATGCGCCAATTGCGCGGGCATTTTTTCCAGCATCAAGGAGAGGAAATTCAGGCCCATGCCCAGGCCGGCGGCCAGCGTCGGTTGCGCCATGGCGCTGCGGCAAAGGAACTCAAGGCTGCCGGACTTGAGCTTGCGTGGGTCCATGCCGAAGAACTCGTCATCACCGCGCCGGGCCAGCAAGCGCCAGAGTCTGGCGTATTGCGAGGCAGGCACCCGACCTTGCTCGCTGTGCAGCAGCGCCGGAGCAATCCCGACCTTGTTCAAGACTTCATCCGTGGCCACGCCCGGGGCACAACTTTGCAGCAGCGCTTCACGCACCAGTTGAACGGCAATGGTGTCTTTTTCCGACATGGAGCGAGGCAGACCTTGTTGTTTTCGAGTGAGTGGCATCTTAACGCAGGATGCGAATTCAGCACGAATCCCCTGTGGGAGCGGGCTTGCTCGCGAAGGCGATGTGTCAGCAACATCCTTATCGACTGACGCGCCGCCTTCGCGAGCAAGCCCGCTCCCACAGGGATTTGTGCGTGGCAAAAAACAGGTTGTTCAGCTTGCGTTCAGGTTTATGTCAATCATTGTCATGTGAGAATGGTTGTCATTATGTTGCAACTTGTAACTTCTTCGAATGACTTAGTGGACACCGAATGCTCGTTCCCTTTCTGATCATGCTGCGCGAAGGCATTGAAGCCGCGCTGATCGTTGGCATCATCGCCAGCTACCTGCAACAAACCGGACGTGGCCAATGGATGCCGGCAGTGTGGATCGGCGTCTTCCTCGCCGCCGCTCTGGCGCTGCTGGTCGGCGGTGGCCTGGAACTGGTCAGCGCCGAATTCCCACAGAAACAGCAGGAGTTGTTCGAAGGCATTGTCGGTCTGATCGCGGTGGGCATTCTCAGTTCGATGGTGTTCTGGATGCGCAAGGTTGCGCGCTCGATCAAGCATTCGTTGCAAGCCTCGCTCGATCACGCCCTGACCTCGTCAAAGCATCAGGTGATCGCGCTGATCGCCATGGTGTTCTTCGCCGTGGCTCGCGAAGGCCTGGAAACCGTGTTCTTCCTGCTCGCCGTGTTCCAGCAGAGCGAAGGCCCGGGCGCGCCGATCGGTGCCCTGCTCGGCCTGGTGCTGGCGATTGTTGTCGGCTTCCTGATCTACAGCGGCAGCATGCGCCTGAACCTCTCGGCGTTCTTCAAGTGGACCGGGTTGTTCATTCTGGTGGTCGCCGCCGGGATCCTCGCCAATTCGGTGCAAGCCCTGCATGAAGCCGGCGTGTGGAATCACCTGCAAACCGTGCTGTTCGACTTCAGCGCGACGCTGCCGATGGACGGCCCGCTGGGTTCGGTGCTGGCCGGCATGTTCGGGTATCAGGATGCGCCGACCGTCAGCACTCTCGGTGCGTACCTGATCTATCTGGTGCTGGCGCTGGTGATGTTTTTCTACCCCGCCGCGCCGGCCTCGAGCGCTGACGCCGCCGGCAAATCGTCTTCCGTTTCCAGCCAATAAGGGCCTCCATGTCAAAGCCTAATACTCCTCAGGCCTCGCCTTCCCGCGCCTTGCGCTGGGCGGTGGCCGGTTCGGTGGTCGTGATGATCGCCGCCGGTGGCCTGTTCTACTACGCCTCGAAAATGGCCGCGGCCAAGCGTCAGCACAACCATGACGAAGTGGTGGTCAACATCAACGCGCACAGCTGTGATCCGAACGAGCTGACGGTTCCCGCCGGTCGCGCCAGTTTCCGCATCGTCAACCGCTCCGACCGGGCGGTGGAATGGGAAATCCTCGACGGCGTGCTGGTGATCGAAGAGCGCGAAAACATCGCGCCGGGCCTGAGCCAGGTGATCAACGCCAATCTGCAACCCGGCGACTACGCGATCACTTGCGGTCTGCTGAGCAATCCACGTGGCGTACTGCACGTAACGCCGACTGCGGCTTCCGATGCTGCCGCCAAGGCCAAGCTATCGATGGTCGCTTTCGTCGGGCCGCTGTCGGAGTTCCGCGTGTATCTGGCGACGCAAGGCAGCGCGCTGATCAAAGCCGTGACCGCGCTGAATCAGGCGATTGCCGGTGGCGACCTGGCCCAGGCACAGGCGCTGTACCTGCCGGCCCGTGCCGCTTACCAGCGTCTGGCGCCTGCCGCGCAACGTCTGGCGGAACTGGACAACAGCATCAACGCCCGCGCCGATTACTTCGAAAAACGCGAACAGGATCCAGCGTTCGTCGGTTTCCACCGGATCGAATACGCGCTGTTTCAGCAACGCAGCCTCGACGGCTTGAACCCGGTCGCCGAGCGTCTGCTGGCCGACGTCACCACGCTCAAGCAACAGCTGCTGGCCCAATCGCTGCCACCGGAGCAACTGGTGAGCATCGTGGTGCGCAACCTCAACACCCTGGCCGACGTGCGCGCCGCCAGCGGCGAAGAGGAACGCTACAGCCACGCCGATCTCAACGGCTTCGCCAGCAACCTGGAAACCGCACACAAAGTGGTCGAGCTGCTGCGGCCGATGCTGACCAGGTCGGCGCCGGATCTGCTGCCGAAAATCGACGCGGCGCTGAGTGATTTCGACAGCGTACTGAACAGCTTCAAGGTCAAGGACGGCTACGCCACTTACGACATGGTCAGTGGCGAACAACGCAAACAGATCGCCGACAAGGCTCAGGCCCTGGCTGACGCTCTGGATGGCATCGATCCCGCCCTCGGCCTTTCCGGCCTGTAAGCAGAAGACGAATACCGATGAAAGAATTGCAAAACCTCGATCTGCAACGTCGCCGCCTGCTGATGGGCATGGGTGTCGCCGGCGTCGCACTGGCCGGTTCGGCCCTGAGCTGCCCGGCCATGGCGGCAACCCCGGCGCAAGTCACCGAAGCGCCGAGCAGCGACAAGACCGAAGACCGCCACGATTTCCACGGCGTGCACCAGACCGGGATCGTCACCCCGCGTCCGGCGTCCGGCATGTTCGTGTCGTTCGACGTGCTGGCCAGTGATCGCGAAGACCTTGAGCGGCTGTTCCGTACCCTCAACGAGCGCATCGCGTTCCTGATGAAGGGCGGCCCGGTGGCGCAGATCGACCCGAAACTGCCGCCGCCGGATTCCGGCATTCTCGGCCCGGTGGTGACTCCGGACAACCTGACCATCACCGTCTCGGTGGGCGAGTCGCTGTTCGACGAGCGCTTCGGTCTGGCCGCCGCCAAACCGAAGCGCCTGCAACGCATGGTCGGCTTCCCCAACGATGCGCTGGAGGCCGATTGCTGCCACGGCGACTTGAGCCTGCAGTTCTGCTCGAACACCGCCGACACCAACATTCACGCCTTGCGCGACATCGTCAAGAACCTGCCGGACCTGCTGCTGGTGCGCTGGAAACAGGAAGGCAGCGTGCCGCCACAAGCCCCGGCCAAACCGGGTGTGCCGGCGCAATCGGCGCGTAACTTTCTCGGTTTCCGCGACGGCTCGGCCAACCCCGATTCCAACGATGCCAAGGCCATGGACAAGATTGTCTGGGTGCAACCGGGCAGCGATGAGCCGGCGTGGGCGGCCCACGGCAGCTATCAAGCGGTGCGGATCATCCGCAATTTTGTCGAGCGCTGGGATCGTACGCCGTTGCAGGAACAGGAAAGCATCATCGGCAGGGTCAAGACCACGGGTGCGCCGATGGGCGCCAACCATGAAACCGAAGTCCCGGATTACAGCAAAGACCCGGGAGGCAAACTGACCAAGCTCGACGCACACATTCGCCTGGCCAACCCGCGCACCGCCGCGAGCCAGGCCAATCTGATCCTGCGCCGGCCGTTCAACTACTCCAACGGCGTGAACAAGAACGGCCAGCTCGACATGGGCCTGCTGTTCATCTGCTACCAGGCCGATCTGGAAAAAGGCTTCATCACCGTGCAGACCCGGCTCAACGGCGAGCCGCTTGAGGAATACCTCAAACCGGTCGGCGGCGGTTACTTCTTCACCCTTCCGGGTGTCACCGGCGACAAGGATTTCATCGGTCGCTCGCTGCTCAACGCCACCCAACCCAAAACAGCTGCCTAACCATAAAAAACCTCGGAGCCGCTCCATGAAAAAGTCGCCACTCGCGTTACTGCTGACCCTCGGTTTGCTCAACACCCCGCTGTCGGCGTTCGCCGCGACGGCGCCACTGGATCTGGTCGGCCCGGTGTCGGACTACAAGATCTACGTCACCGAGCAACTGGATGAACTGGGCAGCCACACCAAACAATTCACCGATGCGGTGAAGAAAGGCGATCTGGCCACCGCGCAAAAGCTCTACGCGCCGACCCGCGTCTACTACGAGTCGATCGAGCCGATTGCCGAGCTGTTCAGTGACCTTGATGCGTCCATCGACTCGCGCGTCGACGACCACGAAAAAGGCGTGAAGGCTGAAGACTTCACCGGTTTTCACCGTATCGAATACTCGCTGTTCTCGGAGAAAACCACTGAAGGCCTGACCGCTCTGGCGGACAAGCTCGACAGCGATGTGAAAGACCTGCAAACCCGCGTTGCCGGCCTGACCTTCCCGCCGGAGAAAGTCGTCGGTGGTGCTGCTGCTCTGCTGGAAGAGGTTGCCGCGACCAAGATCTCCGGTGAAGAAGACCGTTACAGCCACACCGACCTGTATGACTTCCAGGGCAACATCGACGGCGCGAAGAAAATCGTCGACCTGTTCCGTCCGCAGATCGAAAAACAGGACAAGGCGTTTGTTGCCAAAGTCGACAAGAACTTCGCCACCGTGGACAAGATCCTTGCCAAGTACAAGACCAAGGACGGTGGTTTCGAGACTTATGACAAGGTGAAGGATAACGACCGCAAAGCACTGGTCGGGCCGGTCAATACCTTGGCGGAAGACCTGTCCACGTTGCGTGGCAAGCTGGGTCTGAACTGAGTTTATTGAGCGTCCAAGCAGGCCCCATCGCTGGCAAGCCAGCTCCCACAATGTTCTTGGTGTACACGATATTTGTGAATGACCGAGAATACTGTGGGAGCTGGCTTGCCAGCGATGGCATTTTCAGCAGCGCTAGAGAATCCGGTAGAGCAACCGCTCGATCCGCACCCGACTCACGCGCTTGAGAAACTTCGCCACCCCCGCCGGGTACTCCGGCAAGGTCTCCAGGTTCTGGAAACTGGCAATCCGCGTGGTGTTGCGGAAGATCTCTTGCTGCTCCTTCGCCCGTGGCTCAAGCCACTCGCCTTGCGGATCATCGATCAACAGCGCGTTTTCCAGGTCGAGGCGGAACGCCCGTGGATTGAGGTTGTTGCCGGTCAGCAGCGTATAGCGCTGGTCGACCCACATGCCCTTGAGGTGATAGCTGTTGTCGCCGTCACGCCACAGATGCAGGTTCAACTGGCCGCTGTCGATGTTGCGCTGATGCCGCTTGGCAAAACGCCGCAGGCTGATTTCGTACAGATACGGCAGCGCCGCAATCACCTTGAACGGCTCGCTCGGCGGAATGTAGAAATCGTTGGCCGTCTTGTCGCCGACCACGATGTCGATCTTCACCCCACGGGCCAGCGCACGGTTGACCTCGCGGATGATCGGCAGCGGCAGGTTGAAGTACGGCGTGCAGATGGTCAGCTGCTGTTGCGCACTGGCGATCAGCTCGACAATCACCCGGTTCAACGGGTTGTTCTTGCCCACGCCCAGCAGCGGACTCACCGACAGGCCGGTGTGCGCCGTGCTGCCGGCGCTGGTGTCGTACGCCGCATATTTGAGGCGGCTGCGCAGGTCGCCGATGTCGTTGCGCAAGCTGCGGGTAGTCGGCAGGTTCGGCAGGTCGAGGCGATGCACAGCCTTGGATTCGATCAGGCCGTGCTTGACCAGGTGATGCATTGAATCCGCCAGTTCGCGGCTGTGCAGCACGTGGTAGCGGTCGAAACGGTACTTGTCGAACTTGTGCAGGTAGACGTTGTTCAGGCTCGCACCGCTGTAAACCACGCAATCGTCGATCACGAAGCCTTTCAGATGCAGGACGCCGAACAGTTCGCGGGTCTGCACCGGCACGCCGTAGACCGGCACTTCGCTCTGATGGGTGCGGGTCATTTCCTGGTACCACGCCGAGTTGCCCGGCTGTTTGCCGGCACCGATCAACCCGCGCTGGGCGCGCAGCCAGTCAACCACCACGACGATCTCCAGCTCCGGGCGCTTGAGCTTGGCGGCGTGCAAGGCATCGAGGATTTCCTGACCGGCCTCGTCGTGCTGCAGATACAGCGCAACGATGTAGATGCGCCGGGTCGCCTCGGCGATTTTCTCCAGCAGGCAACGACGGAACTCGGCGGCGCCGGACAGAATGGTCACGGCCTCGGCAGTCAGCGGAAAGCTGCGCAGTTTGGGCAGCAAAGAGCGTTTGAAAAGCAACGGCATAGGGCTCGCAATGGGTCGAATCCGAAGAACCCGAGAGCTTACACCATCAACCGGTTCGGGTCTTGTTACTGTCTGTAATGCCCCCTTCGCGAGCAGGCTCGCTCCCACAATGGATCGCATTTCAAATGTGGGAGCGAGCCTGCTCGCGAAAGCGGTATGGCAGACACAAAAATAACTGCTTGACCAAGGAGAACGATCGTTCTACTGTTAGCCGCATGAACGAAATCACTGACACCTCGACCCGCGACATCATTCTGGATGTCACCGAAAAATTGATCTACAAAAGTGGCATCGCGGCCACCGGCATGGATCTTCTGGTGAAAACCGCCGGCGTCTCCAGAAAAAGCATCTACCGCTACTTCGCCAACAAGGAGGAGCTGACCGTCGCTGCCCTGCAACGCCGCGACGTGCGCTGGATGCATTGGTACAGAAGTGCTGTCGATCAGGCCGAAACCCCGGCCGACCGCCTGCTCAACCTGTTTACCGTGCTCAAAAGCTGGTTCGCTTCGGAAGGTTTCCGTGGCTGTGCCTTCATCAATACCAGTGGCGAGACCGGTGATCCCGAAGACCCGGTGCGCCAGGTCGCCAAAGACCACAAACAGAAGCTGCTCGACTACCTGTGCGAGCTGTGTACCGAACATGGCGTCGAAGATCCGCAACGTCTGGCCAGACAATTGCTGATCCTGATTGACGGCGCCATTACCGTAGCGCTTGTGATGGGTGATCACAGTGCCGCTGATAATGCGCAATGCATGGCGCGTAAGTTATTGGACCTGTAACGCCTTAAATAAGCCTCAACCGTTGTTTAATCGTTAATTAGATCGGGAGACTGACAATGTCGACTGCTGCCCAAGTGCGTCCGCCTTTACCGCCGTTCAACCGTGAATCGGCTATCGAAAAAGTACGTCTGGCCGAAGATGGCTGGAACTCTCGCGATCCCGAGAAGGTGTCGCTGGCCTACACCCTCGACACAAAATGGCGCAACCGCGCCGAGTTCGCCAACAACCGAGAGGAAGCCAAGGCCTTCCTGACCCGCAAATGGGCCAAGGAACTTGATTACCGCTTGATCAAGGAACTTTGGGCGTATTCGGACACGCGGATTGCCGTGCGCTATGCCTATGAATGGCGCGACGATTCGGGCAACTGGTTTCGTTCCTACGGCAATGAAAACTGGGAGTTCGATGAGCACGGGCTGATGTTCCAGCGCTATGCCTGCATCAACGACATGCCGATCAAGGAAAGCGAGCGCAAGTTCCATTGGCCGCTGGGTCGGCGTCCGGATGATCATCCGGGGCTCTCCGATCTCGGTCTGTAAGCTCACATAGTTCCAATTGTAGGAGTGAGCCTGCTCGCGATAGCGGTGTGTCAGTCAACCTGAATATTGAATGTTCATACGCAATCGCGAGCAGGCTCACTCCTACAGGAGATTTGTTGGTGGTCAGGCTACTGCGGCAGTCCTTTCAGCCTCCAGTTCCCGCACCAACGGCAACACACGCTTGCCGAAATACTCCACCTCCTCCTGAAAGTGCAGAAACCCCGCCAACACCAGATCCACCCCCACCGTTTTCAGCGCCACAATCCGCTCGGCAATCTGCTGTGGCGTACCGATCAGGTTGGTCTTGAAGCCATCGTTGTACTGCACCAGATCCTCGAACGTCGATTTCGCCCAGTTGCCCTCACCTTCCGGCGACGCCCTGCCCGCTTGCTTCGCTGCGTCACCAAAGGCGTTCACCGCTTCCGGGTCAGCCTGATCGATGATCTGCGCCAGTACAGCACGCGCCTCTTCTTCAGTGTCGCGAGCAATCACGAAGGCGTTGACGCCGATTTTCACCGAATGATTGTTGGCCGCCGCTTTGGCCCGGATGTCATCGACCTGCGCCTTGATCCCTTCGACACTGTTGCCGTTGGTGAAATACCAGTCCGAGACCCGCGCCGCCATGTCTCGTGCCGCACGGGAACTGCCGCCCTGGAAAATTTCCGGGCGGCCCAGCGGTTTCGGTTTGAGGCTGTAATGGTCGAAGCGGTAGAAGTCGCCGCGAAAGCTGAAGTTATCCTGGCTCCAAATCCCGCGCAGCGAGCGGATGAATTCTTCGGAACGCCGGTAGCGCTCGTCGTGTTCCAGCCAATGTTCGCCGATGGCCTGGAATTCGCCCTTGAACCAACCGCTGACGATGTTCACCGCAATCCGGCCGTTGGTGAGTTGATCGATGGTCGCCAGTTGCTTGGCTGCCAGCGCCGGCTGCCATGGCCCCGGCAGAATCGCCGCGATGACTTTGAGCCTGGTGGTAGCCGCCAGCAGCGCATGACTGAACGCCACCGACTCATGCTGGAACTCGGCACCGTAACCGGCGGTAAAGCGGATCTGCGTCAGGGCGTACTCGAACCCGGCCGCTTCGGCGAGTTGCGCGAGTTTGCGGTTGTAGTCGATGCCCCAGTCAGTGCGCTGCTCGATCTTGCTGACCACCAGGCCACCACTGACGTTCGGCACCCAGTAGGCGAATTTCACGGCTTGCTTGCTCATTGGCGTGTCCTCGGGACATTGGGAAGGTCAATGGGACAGAGCAGCAAGCGTGCCAGCGTCCAGAGGGCCGGTTTTATTGGGCTTGAGGCTGATGGAGTTGCATTGTTGGAGGGTGATTTGTTGTCGAGGTGTTGGTTGGGCAACAGTTGAATAGTTGGTGTCTGAGCTGACCTCATCGCTGGCAAGCCAGCTCCCACAGGTTTCCGGTATGTTCGCAACATTTGTGTTCACTAGAGATCTCTGTGGGAGCTGGCTTGCCAGCGATGGGGCTTTACGGGTCGCCGCAACACCTGGAAATGAGTAACATGTCAGCCCTTCCCCGCAGCCCTTCTGCGCCCTGCCGAATAAGCCGATTCCATGCCTTTCGAACTCAGCGTTGACCTCACCACCCTGGCCGTTCTGGCCCTCGTCGCTTTCATTGCCGGTTTCATCGACGCCATCGCTGGCGGCGGCGGTCTGTTGACCACCCCGGCGCTGCTCACTGCCGGCCTGCCACCGCACCTGGTGCTGGGCACCAACAAACTGAGTTCGACGTTCGGCTCGGCCACCGCCAGTTTCACCTTCTACCGACGCAAACTGTTCCACCCCCGGCAGTGGATGCACGCGATCGTCGGCACCCTGGTCGGCGCGCTCACCGGTGCTGTCGTCGCGCACTACCTGCCGGCGGAATGGCTGAACAAGATGCTGCCGGTGATCGTCTTCGCCTGTGGCCTGTATCTGTTGTTCGGCGGCACGCCAAAAGCGCCGCTGGACAGCGACGCGCCGATCAAGAAGAAATGGCAATCGACCCAAGGCTTCAGTCTCGGTTTCTACGACGGCGTGGCCGGCCCCGGCACGGGTGCGTTCTGGACCGTCAGCAGCCTGCTGCTCTACCCGATCGACCTGGTCAAGGCCAGCGGGGTGGCGCGCAGCATGAACTTCGTCAGCAACATCGCGGCGCTGTCGGTGTTCGTGTTTTCCGGGCAAGTGGACTGGATCATCGGCCTGAGCATGGGCCTGTCGGTGATGGTCGGCGCGTTCTTCGGGGCGCGCACCGCGATCAGCGGCGGCGCCAAGTTCATTCGTCCGGTGTTCATCACCGTGGTATTGGGTTTGACCGTGCGCCTAGCCTGGCAACACTGGTTCAGCGTGGCCTAAGCGGCGGGCCACGTAGACGTCGATCAGATAACGGGCAATCGATTTTGACGCCGGCAACGGCGGCAGATCGTGCACGTTGAACCATTGGGCGTCTTCGATCTCGTCTTCCTGGCAGACGATCTCGCCCCCGGCGTATTCGGCATGGAAGCCGAGCATCATCGAATGCGGGAACGGCCAGCACTGGCTGCCCATGTACTGGATGTTCTTCACTTCGATGCTGACCTCCTCGCGCACCTCGCGAATCAGACAGTCCTCCGCCGACTCGCCCGGCTCGGCGAACCCGGCCAGCGTGCTGTAGACCCCGGTGACGAAACGCGGTGAACGCGCCAGCAGGATCTCGTCTCCGCGGGTGATCAGCACAATCATGCTCGGCGAAATGCGCGGATAACTGCGCAAGTCGCACGGCCGGCAATACATCGCTCGCTCGCGCGGCACCTGCGTCATCGCCTGCCCACAGTTGCCGCAGAAGCGATGTTCACGCGCCCAGGTGCCGATCTGCGCGGCATAGCCCAGCACCTTATAGACGGTGTGATCGCCTTCGAGCATGAACGCCCGCAGACCTTTCCAGTTGCAGCCCGGCACGTCGCTGGAGCTGTGCAATTCCAGCAGATACACCGGCTCGCCATCGAGATGGCCGATGCCGTGTTCGGTGAGAATCGACAACTCCTGACGCTTGAGCCATTCCCGCGGGAACAGCGCGCCGTTGTCATCGAACAGAAAGCCTTCGGGGCTGCGCGCCACGGCCCAGCCGCCGGGTTGATCGGTGTCCAGTACTGCAGTGGTCCAGCGAGCTGTCATGGTTTCTCAATCCAGAAATTCGGGTTTCTGTTTACTCATATGGGCGGCCATGGCCACGCGCAAGTCGGTGGATTGCAACATGGCGGCGTTCCAGGTGGCAACGTATTCGAGGCCGTCGTCGATGCGATGGTCGCGCATGTAGCTGATCATTTCCTTGGTGCCGGTGACCGCGATTGGCGATTTGCTGGCGATCTCGCGAGCAATGTCCATCACGCCTTCGAGCAGCAGCTCCTTGTCAGCGTAAACACGATTGACCAGACCGATGCTGCGCGCTTCATCTGCGCCGAAAGTGCGCCCGGTGTAAGCCAGTTCACGCAGCATGCCGTCCCCGATGATCCGTGGCAACCGTTGCAAAGTGCCAACATCGGCAGCCATGCCGATGTCTATTTCCTTGATCGAGAACTGCGCGTCTTCGGCGGCGTAGCGCATGTCGCACGCGGCGATCAGGTCGATCGCACCGCCGAGGCAATAGCCTTGAATCGCCGCCAGTACCGGTTTGCGGCAGTTGTCGACGGCGTTGAACGAGGCTTGCAGGGTGAGAATCTTGCGCCGCAGCAGGCGCGCGTTACGGCCGACGTCCTTGCCCAGTTCATTGGCGACGCCGGCGAGCATCATCAGGTCGATGCCGGAGGAAAAGTGTTTGCCGTTGCCGCTCAGCACCACCACCCGCACTTCGTCGGTGTCATCGATCCACTGGAAAATCTCGACGATCTCGCTCCAGAACGCGGCGTTCATCGAGTTGATCTTTTCCGGGCGATTGATCTGCACATGCGCGATGTTGTCGGCCAGTTCGACGCTGAAGGCGGTGTATTGAGTCATGGCAGTGATCCTTTACCGGGCTGAAAATGAGGCCCGAACTATAACAAGGCATGACAATGGCGGTTCGGCCAAATGCGGGACTGCTTCGAGAGATGCAGTGTCAGGGCTGGCCTCTTCGCGAGCAGGCTCGCTCCCACATTGATATTCGGTGAACGCAGTTTCTGCATTCACCACCGATCCTTGTGGGAGCGAGCCTGCTCGCGAAGTGCTGTACCGCCGATCTAACCGCCCTTCACCGCCACATACGCCGCCGTCTCATAAGGCACCGTCAGCACATGCCGCCCACGCAACGCCGGCTCCGAGGCAATCAACGCGCGAATCTGCTCATCAACCCTGTCGCGCTGCGCCTGCGGCAAGGCCGCAATGAAACTGGTGGAGCGCACCCGATTGAAGATCACGTCCTCGGGCGAGCCGGTGTGTCCATGATGAAACTGCTGCAACTGCAACGGCCCGAACGCCGGATGCGGAAACGCCTGACGCCATTGGCCGGTGTAGTAACGCGGCGTGTCCCCCTCCAGCGCATTCACGATAGCGTCGAGTTTCGGCACCCAGCTGACCTGTGTATCGCGCAGGTTCCAGATCAGCCCGAGTCTGCCGCCGGGTTTAAGCACGCGGGCGATTTCCGTCAGGGCTTCCGGGGTGGCGAACCAATGGAACGCCTGCGCGCAGACCACTGCATCCACCGACGCGTCAGGCAGTGGCAGATCGGTCGCGGTACCGCTCACCGCCAACACCTGCGGCCAGGCCGCGGAAAGTTTTTCCAGCATCTGCGCCACCGGTTCCACGGCGATCACCTGCGCGTCGGTGGCCGCCAGCCGTCCGGTGAACTTGCCGGTGCCGGCGCCCAGATCGATGACGGTCTTGTGACTGTCCAGACCCAACGTCTGGGTCAGCCACTGACTGACCTGCGGCGGATAGTCCGGGCGGCCCTTGATGTAGGTGTCAGCGGCAGTCTTGTAGCCGGCAGCAGCGGAGTGATGGACCTGATCTTTCATGGCAGTTCCTCGTGTGTCAGCGCCGGGGCATGGCAAAGCGCTGGATGGACGGCGGGCGTAGCCGAGCATAACGCCGCGATTTGCGCGTACCTTGAACAGAGCCTGACAAAGCAATGAATAAAATGCCGGGCTGTGGTGTTCAAAGTGAAACATAACCCTCTGTGGAGCCTTGCCCATGACTATCCGTTCCGTTATGTTCGCCGCCCCGTTGCTGCTGGTCACCGTGTTGTCCGCATCGATGGCGTTTGCCAACGGTGATGAAAGCGCGCCCGTGCAGAAGCCCAACTGCCCCAAAGGCCAGGTCTGGGACAGCAAATCACAGAAATGTGTGCTGCAGACCAGCAGCGCCGTACGGGATGCCGATCGCACCGACTATGCCTACCGATTGGCCAAGGACGGTCGCTACGAAGAAGCCCTGGCCCTGCTCGACACCCTGCAACAACCGAACACCGCCAAGGCCCTCAACTATCGCGGGTACGCCACACGAAAACTGGGGCGTACCGATGAAGGCATCGGCTATTACCTGCAATCGGTGAAACTCGATCCGCAGTACGCGCAAGTGCGTGAATACCTCGGCGAAGCCTATGTGATCAAAGGCCGCGTCGACCTGGCGCAGGAGCAATTGCAGCAGATCAAATCGATTTGCGGCACCGCCTGCGAGGAATACCAGGACCTGGCTGAAGCCATCAACGATTCATCGAAAACCTGACATAGATAAAGGAACGCCATCATCGTCAGCGATCAGGCATTCAGAGCGGAACTCGGACAGCATCTGGCGCGGCTGTGGCGCTACGGCCTGCTGCTGTCGCGCAATCGTCACGTGGCCGAGGATCTGGTGCAGGCCACGTGTGTGCGGGCGCTGGAACGTGTCGGCCAATATGTGGCCGGCACGCGCATGGATCGCTGGCTGCTGAGCATCCTGCATTCAATCTGGCTCAACGAAGTGCGCGCCCGCCGGGTGCGTCAGGGCGCTGGTCAGGTCGATGCCGACGCGCAACTGGCCTTCGATGGCGAATACGCCGCGCAGACTCATGTGATGGCGGCGCAAGTGATTCGCCGGGTCGATGCGTTGCCGGAAACCCAGCGCGAAACCGTGTATCTGGCTTATGTCGAAGGCCTGTCCTACCGCGAAGTCGCCGAGATCCTGCAAGTGCCGATCGGCACGGTGATGAGCCGTCTGGCCACCGCGCGACTGAAACTGGCCGAGTACCCGCCGCTGCAAGCCGTGCCGAAAACCACCGGAGGTGACCACCCATGAACAAGCCCTCCGACGAACAACTGGTGGCCTACCTCGACGACGAGCTGGACCCCGCGTATCGCGCCCAACTCGACGGCGCGATTGCCGACGACCCGTTGCTCAGCCTGCGCGTGCAATGGTTCGAACGCAGCAGCCTGCCGTACAAGGAAGCCTATGACGAACTGGCGCAACAGGCACCGCTGGAACGTTTGCAGGCGCGCCTTGATGCCATCCCCGCCCCTCAGCAGCCAGGCCTGAGCCGACGCTGGTTCATCGGTGCGGCCGCCGCGAGTCTGCTGGCGGGCGGCGTGTTGGCCGATCGCCTGTTTCTCGCCTGGCAAACGCAGCAAACGCATAACTGGCGCGCCCTGGTGGGCGACTACATGGCACTGTATGTGCCGCAAACCCTCGATCACCTGCCCAGTGACGAAGCCAGCCAGCGATCGCAACTGCGTGCGGTAGATGCACGCTTGGGGCTGAGTCTGTCGCCGGCACTGGTGAAGTTGCCGGGCGCCGAACTCAAGCGTGCACAAATGCTCGAGTACGACGGTGTGCCGATTGCGCAACTGACCTATCTCGATGCGAAACACGGGCCGCTGGCCTTGTGCGTGACTCGCTCCAACAGTGGCAGCCAGCCTTTGGCGCACGAACGGCGCCACGAAATGAACGTGGTGTACTGGACCGAAGGTGAGCATGCGTGGATGTTGATCGGGCACAACCCGGCGCCGGCGCTGGAAGACCTGGCAAAACACCTGGTCGACAAGCTGGGCGCGTGAGTGCCGCTCCACTATGCTGAGCGGGTGATTATCCAAGGAGGAAGCCCCGATGCAGATTTCACCCCGCACCGCCCTGCTGGTCATTGACGTGCAGAACGACTTCATCCCCGGCGGCCAGTTGGCCGTGCCCGAAGGCGATCAGATCGTGCCGCTGATCAATCGCCTCGGTGGCCTGTTCAAACAGGTGGTGATTGCCCAGGACTGGCACCCGAGCGGCCACGCGTCCTTTGCCTCAAGCCACCCCGGATACCAGCCTTACGAGGTAATTCAGTTGCCCTACGGCGAGCAGGTACTCTGGCCGGAGCATTGTGTGCAAGGCACTGCCGGCGCCGAGTTTCACCCCGAGCTGAACCTGCCGCACGCGCAACTGATCATCCGCAAGGGCTGTAATCCGGACATCGACAGCTATTCGGCGTTTCTCGAAGCGGACCGGCGCACCACCACCGGTCTGGCCGGTTATCTGAAGGAGCGCGGTATCGACACGGTGTACATGGTCGGTCTGGCGCTGGATTTCTGCGTGATGTTTTCTGCGCTGGATGCACGGGCGGCGGGGTTCAACGCGTTCGTGGTGCTGGATGCCTGTCGTGCCATTGACAGGGATGGGTCACTGGCAGCGGCGATGGAGCGGATGCAGACGGCCGGGGTTGGCTTGATTCAATCGAACCAACTGATCTGACCAACACAAAACCCCTGTGGGAGCAGGCTTGCTCGCGAAAGCGGTGTGTCAGATTAATTTATGTCGACTGACACTCCGCCTTCGCGAGCAAGCCCGCTCCCACGGGTTTCGGGTCAAGTCATGTCAGGCAACCACAACCTGAACCGCGCCCCACCCAGCGGCGAACTTTCAACCGTCAAGGTCCCGCCCTGCGCCTCCAGCGCCCGACGGCTGATGGCCAGGCCCAGACCAAAGCCGCCGGTAGCCCGATCACGACTGCGATCAAGTCGATAAAACGGTTCGAAAATCCGTTCACGCTCATCATCCGGGATGCCAATGCCATCGTCGTCGACCCAGATCTCGCAACCATCGGGGCTGACCTGCACGCCAATCTGAATGCGTTTTTCGCAATAGCGCATGGCATTGCGCAGCAGGTTCTGGATCGCTCGGGCGGTCAGGCGCGGATCCAGCGTGAAACGTTCGAGCTGACCGTGCAGCAGCACATCGATGACGATGTCCGGCGAGTCCAGTTCTTCATCGACACTGCCCAGAATGCTGTCGATGAACTCATCCAGCGAAACCTCGACCTGTTCCGGCAACTGCGCCGGGTTCTGCAGGCGGCTGTAGGACAGCAGTTCCAGCACCAGCTCATCCAGTTCCCGAATGTGTGCGACCAGTCCTTGCAGGCGCTCGCGACTGGTCGCCGGCAAATCATCGGACAGCGCCAGGGCCAGACCGAAGTCCAGACGGGTCAGCGGCGTGCGCAATTCGTGGGACACCGCATTCAGCAGGTCGCGCTGCTGGTTGAGCAGATTTTCGATATCGCCGGCCATGGTGTCGAACACGTTGGCCAGGCTGCCGATGTTGGAACTGGCGGGGATCTGCGTGCGCTCGTTCAGGTGGCCCTTGCCGAAGCGTTCGGCAGCGCCCTTGAGGCGCTCCAGATCGCGCCAGTGCGGGCGAATCCACAGCAGCAGGCAGGCGAGCATGCTCGCGCCGATCAGCACGTTGATGCTCCAGTACAACAGATTGACGTCCAGCGGATCCGGCGGTACCACCATTTGCACAGCGACGTCTTCGTTCAGCGGCGTGACCGCCAAGGTGCGCCATCCCCAATCGCCGATACGCACCACGTTTTCCCCGGCGCGCAAACGCACCTGCTCTGCGGCGGCGAACCCGGCGTCGTCGATGCGCGCCAGAGCGATGTGCAGCGGCTGGAAGTCCTTGTCCATCGACTGCGCCAGTGCCGGCCACTGATCCTGCGGCACCGCGTGAAACTGCCGGGTGATCAGCGATTGCAGGCCGCGCGAGTAGTCGAGGTTGTAGGTGATGAAGCGCTCGCGGAACGCCATGATCACCAGATCCGGCACCAGATAGATCGCCGCGCTGTAGGAGACGATCGTCACCAGATACAGGCGAAACAGGATTCTGAACATCAGCTCAGCATTCCCACTCGGAGCGGCTGAACAGGTAGCCCTTGCCCCATACCGTCTTGATCTTGCGCGCCTCGCCGGCGTGGTCGTCGAACTTGCGCCGCAGCTTGGAGATCGCCACGTCCACCGAGCGGTCGGTGCCGTTGAACTCGATGCCGCGCAGGCGTTGCAGGATCTGGTCGCGGCTCAGCACTTCCCCGGCATGCCGAGCCAGCACCACCAGCAAATTGTACTCGCCGCTGGACAGTTCCACCGGTTGCTCGCGCCAGGTCACGGTGCGCTCGGACAGGTCAATGCACAGATTGCCCATGACGATGCGATCATTGACCGTCATCGGCTCACCAAGGCTGCTGCGCCGCAGCAAAGTACGCACTCGGGCCAGCAAAACCCGTGGCTCGCAGGGTTTGGTGACGTAATCGTCGGCGCCCATTTCCAGGCCCAGCACCTGATCGTGACTGTCGTCGCGGGCGGTCAGCATCAGGATCGGCAGGGTTGCCGAATCGGCACGCAGCAGGCGGCAGACTTGCAGGCCGTCGAGACCCGGCAGCATCAGGTCGAGAATCACCAGGTCCGGCGGATTGATCCGTGCCCGTTCGCGCACGTGGTCGCCACGGCCGATCACGCTCACGGAATAACCGTTGCGCTCCAGGTAGCTGGAAATCAGTTCGGCGAGGGCGGTGTCGTCTTCGACCAGGAGGATGTTGGGCATGGGGTGTTCCAGGAAAGTGCAGTGGCGACTGTTTGGGCCTCATCGCGAGCAGGCTCACTCCTACAAGGTTCGTGTCTGGCACAGTTCCAATGTAGGAGTGAGCCTGCTCGCGATGACGGTTTATCTGTCGCAATAAATTTCAAGGCGTAAAGGATATACGCCCTCACCCGTCCCTGAGTAAAACCCTTACACAATTTCACACAGCGCCTACAAAGCTTCACCGCTACCCTCGGCGTCTGGCCTTAGGATGCGGGCTTCAATATTGGGGGTGGTACATGTCGAAAAATCTGCTGGCCGGGCTCGGCCTGATCGCCGCTGCGCTGTTGCTGAGCGCCTGTGATTCGTCCTCGAAGGCCGAAGAAGAAGCGCCGCCAGCTACCGTGCGCATCGAGACCATCGAGGCCCGCCCCCTGTCGATCAGCAGCGAACTGAGCGGGCGTATCGCCGCCCCGCGCATCGCTGAAGTGCGTGCCCGAGTGGCCGGGGTGGTGTTGCAACGGACCTTCCGTGAAGGCAGCGACGTGAAAAAGGGTGACGTGCTGTTTCGCATCGACCCGGCGCCGTTCAAGGCTGACCTGGACAGCGCCGAAGCCGCGCTGCGCAAGGCCGAGGCCAATGCCTTCCAGGCCAGGTTGCAGGAGCAACGCTACGCACAGTTGATCGATGACAAGGCCATCAGCGCTCAGGATTACGACAACGCCCGCGCCAATGCCCGGCAAACCGCCGCCGACGTGGCAGCCAATAAAGCTGCGGTAGAACGGGCGAAGCTGAACCTCGGCTACGCCACCGTCACCGCGCCGATTTCCGGGCGTGTCGGTCGTGCATTGGTCACTGAAGGTGCGCTGGTCGGGCAGAACGAAACCACGCCGCTGGCGCTGATTCAGCAGCTCAACCCGATCTACGCCGACCTTACCCAGTCGACCCGTGAACTCAACGAACTGCGTCGCGCGTTCCGTTCCGGGCAGTTGCAGGCAGTCGGTCAGGATCAGGTCAAGGCCACGCTGATTCAGGATGACGGCAGCCTCTACCCGTTACCGGGCAAATTGCTGTTCAGCGACATCAGCGTCGATCCGGGCACCGGCCAGATCATTCTGCGCAGCGAGTTCCCCAATCCCGATCTCGACCTGCTGCCGGGCAGCTTCATCCGTGTACGTCTGCAACAAGCCACCGTACAGAACGGCATCACCGTTCCGCAACGTGCGGTGCAGCGTGACAGCGCGGGTATCGCCCAAGTGCTGACTGTCGACGAGCAAATGCGCGTGGCCCAGCAGCCGGTGCAACTGGGCGCGGTGCAGAACGACCGCTGGATCGTCACCGGCGGCCTCAAGCCCGGCGACCGCATTGTCATCGAAGGCCTGCAACACGCCCGTCCAGGCGAAAAAGTGCAGATCGACGACACCCCTCTTCCACTTGCCCAGACCTCTGGTCAGTAAGCAGGACGCTTTCATATGCCGCAGTTCTTTATCGATCGCCCGGTGTTCGCCTGGGTTGTCGCCCTGTTCATCCTGTTGGCCGGTGCGCTGGCCATTCCGCAATTGCCGGTGGCGCAGTACCCCGATGTCGCGCCGCCACAGATCGAAATCTACGCGGTGTACCCTGGCGCCTCAGCGCAGACCGTCGATGAAAGCGTGGTCAGCCTGATCGAAGAAGAACTCAACGGCGCCGATCACCTGCTGTACTTCGAATCGCAGAGCAGCCTCGGCAGCGCGACGATCAAAGCGACGTTCCAGCCGGGCACTAACCCGGAACTGGCTCAGGTGGATGTGCAGAACCGCCTCAAAGTGGTTGAGTCGCGCCTGCCGCAGGCAGTCAATCAGCAAGGCCTGCAGGTGGAGAAAGTCTCTGCCGGCTTCCTGTTGCTGATCACCCTGACCTCCAGCGACGGCAAGCTTGATGACGTAGCGCTCAGTGATTATCTGGCGCGTAACGTGATGAACGAAATCAAGCGCATCGACGGCGTCGGCAAGGCGCAGTTGTACGGCGCCGAACGGGCGATGCGGATCTGGATCGATCCGCAGAAGCTGATCGGTTTCAACCTGACCCCGGCTGACGTCAACGCCGCCATCGTCGCGCAGAACGCCCAGGTCTCGGCGGGCAGCATTGGCGACTTGCCCAACCCATCCTCGCAGGAAATCACGGCGACCATTCTGGTCAAGGGGCAGTTGTCGACGCCGGAAGAGTTTGCCGACATCGTGCTCAAGGCCAATGCCGACGGCTCCACCGTGCGCATCGGCGATGTGGCGCGGGTCGAAGTCGGCAGTCAGGAATACCAGTTCGGCACGCGCCTCAATGGCAAGCCGTCCACCGCCGTCGGCGTGCAGTTGGCGCCTGGGGCCAATGCGCTGGCGACCGCCACATTGATCCGGGCGAAGATGGACGAACTGTCGCGCTACTTCCCGGCCGGCGTCGAATACAAGATTCCGTACGACACCTCACCGTTCGTCAAAGTCTCGATCACCAAAGTGGTTTACACCTTGGGCGAAGCGATGCTGCTGGTGTTTGCGGTGATGTTCCTGTTCCTGCAGAACATCCGCTACACGCTGATTCCGACGCTGGTGGTGCCGGTGGCCCTGATGGGCACCTTCGCCACCATGCTCGCACTGGGCTTTTCGATCAACGTGCTGACCATGTTCGGCATGGTGCTGGCGATCGGCATTCTGGTGGACGACGCCATCGTCGTGGTGGAAAACGTCGAGCGCATCATGGCCACTGAAGGACTGTCGCCGAAAGAGGCGACGCGCAAGGCGATGAAGCAGATCACCGGGGCGATCATCGGCATTACCCTGGTGCTGGTGGCGGTGTTCATCCCGATGGCGTTCATGCAGGGTTCGGTGGGGGTGATTTACCGGCAGTTCTCGCTGTCGATGGCGACCTCGATCCTGTTCTCGGCGTTCCTGGCCCTGACGCTGACGCCTGCACTGTGCGCCACGCTGCTCAAGCCAATTGCCAAGGGCGAGCACCACGAGAAAAGCGGATTCTTCGGCTGGTTCAACCGCCGCTTCGAGCAACTGACCGATCGTTATCAAGGCTGGGTCGGCTACGCGCTGAAGCGCAGCGGGCGTTATCTGCTGATCTACGGCGTGCTGCTGATCGGCATGGGGTTGTGCTTTGCGCGTCTGCCCTCCTCGTTCCTGCCGGTTGAGGATCAGGGTTACACCATCACCGACATTCAGTTGCCGCCGGGTGCGAGCAAAAACCGTACGGTGCAGGTGGTCGAGCAGATCGAAGCGCACAACGCCAGTGAACCGGGGGTTGGCGACAGCACGGTGATTCTCGGCTTCAGCTTCTCCGGCAGCGGGCAGAATGCGGCGCTGGCGTTTACCACCCTCAAGGACTGGTCGGAGCGCGGCAGCGACGATTCGGCTACGTCGATTGCCGATCGCGCCAATATCGCCCTGAGCCAGATCAAGGATGCCATCGCGTTCGCTGTGTTGCCGCCGCCGGTTGACGGCCTCGGCACGTCGAGCGGCTTCGAATTCCGTCTGCAGGATCGCGGCGGTCTCGGTCACGCGACATTGATGCAGGCGCGCAGCGAACTGCTCGCCGCCGCCGAGAAAAGCCCGGTGCTGATGAACGTGCGCGAAAGCGCGCTGGCCGAAGCGCCGCAGGTGCAACTGGAGGTAGACCGCAAGCAGGCCAATGCGCTGGGCGTGTCGTTCGCTGACATCGGCAGCGTGTTGTCCACCGCCGTGGGTTCCTCCTACATCAATGACTTCCCCAATCAGGGGCGCATGCAGCGGGTGGTGGTACAGGCCGAAGGCGATCAGCGCAGTCAGGTCGATGACCTGCTGAAAATGCATGTGCGCAACAACGCCGGGCACATGGTGCCGCTGTCGGCGTTCGTTCAGGCGAAATGGACGCAAGGCCCGGCACAACTGACCCGATACAACGGTTACCCGGCGATTGCGATTTCCGGCGAACCGTCGCCGGGGCACAGCACCGGTGAAGCGATGGCGGAGATTGAACGTCTGGTCGCCCAAGGGCCGAAGGGTCTGGGTCAGGAATGGACCGGGCTGTCGTTGCAGGAACGGTTGTCCGGCAGTCAAGCGCCGATCTTGCTCGGTCTGTCGTTGCTGATCGTGTTCCTGTGTCTGGCGGCGCTGTACGAGAGCTGGTCGATTCCGACTTCGGTTCTGCTGGTGGTGCCGCTGGGTGTGCTCGGCGCAGTGCTGGCGGTGACCTTGCGCGGCATGCCCAACGATGTGTTCTTCAAGGTCGGGCTGATTACCATCATCGGTCTGTCGGCGAAAAACGCGATCCTGATCATCGAATTCGCCAAGAGCCTGTACGACGAAGGTCACGATCTGATCGACGCGACGTTGCAAGCCGCGCGCCTGCGTCTGCGCCCGATCGTCATGACTTCGCTGGCGTTCATCCTCGGCGTGGTGCCGTTGGCCATCGCCACTGGCGCCAGTTCGGCAAGCCAGCAGGCGATCGGCACCGGAGTGATCGGCGGGATGATTACGGCGACATTGGCCGTGATCTTCGTCCCGTTGTTCTTCGTGGTGGTCATGAAGCTCGTACAACGCTTTACCAAACACCACTGATCCCTGTGGGAGCGGGCTTGCTCGCGAAGGCGTCGTGTCAGTCAGTATTCATCTGGCTGACACAGCGCTTTCGCGAGCAAGCCCGCTCCCACAAGGTCATTCGAACAGTCAAGTCAGTGGTCATCCGAGACGTCGCTGGGCTAAGGTGTAAAAACATCCTGGCCCATCGAGTCCCCATGCGCTTTCTCGCCCGCACCCACCCTCGCCTGTCCGCCGCCGCTTTGGTCGGCCTTGCCACCGGCCTGCTGGTCCCTGCCGACTCCGTCGTCAGCAAAATCCTCATCGGCTGGAACGCCGGCGTCTGGACTTACCTGATCCTGATGTTCTGGCTCGCCACCCGAGCCAAGGCACCGGACGTCAAACGCATCGCCGTCGTCGAAGACGAGAATGCCGGACTGGTGCTGTTCGTGGTGTGCATCGCAGCATTGGCCAGCCTGGCCGCCATCACCCTGGAACTGGCCGGCACCAAGGATCTGGATACCCATCACAAACTTCTGCATTACGCGTTCACCGCCGTCACCGTCGTAGGTTCCTGGCTGGTGATCGGGGTGATCTTCTGTGTGCACTACGCGCGCCTGTTTTACACCTGGGACGGCAAGGAACCGGCCCTGCGTTTCGCTGAAGGTCTGACCACGCCCAATTATTGGGACTTCCTGTATTTCTCCTTCACCATCGGCGTGGCAGTGCAGACTGCCGATGTCGGCGTGGCTACCCGCGATATTCGCAAGATCGTCCTGGCGCAATCATTGATCGGCTTTGTGTTCAACACCGCGATTCTGGGCTTTTCGATCAATATTGCTGCCGGCCTGTTTGGCTGAGCATTGCGCAGATACTTCAATAACCCCGAGCACCGCCCGTCGGCGCCAAGTTGAAGTACCACGCGCATTCACTTGACGGAGTGTCAGCTTCTGGTGTTTCCTGAAACCGGTTTCAGCGCCATCGCGGCGCACGAAACGAATAAATCCAATAATAAGGTTTCATTCCGTGAACGACTTTTCCGCCGCCCAGCGCAGCCGCGTGACCATGCTCGATGTTGCCGAACGCGCCGGCGTGTCCAAGGCCAGCGTCTCGCGCTTCATCGGCGATGACCGCGCCCTGCTCTCCGACGCCATCGCCCTGCGTATCGAGCAGGCGATCAGCGAGTTGGGTTACCGCCCGAACCAAATGGCCCGTGGTCTGAAACGCGGGCGCACGCGCCTGATCGGCATGCTGGTGGCCGATATCCGCAACCCTTATTCGATTGCTGTAATGCACGGGGTGGAAACCGCCTGCCGTGCGCATGGCTACAGCCTGGTGGTGTGCAACACCGACCGCGATGACGAGCAGGAACGCCAACACCTGGCGTTGTTGCGCTCGTACAACATCGAAGGGCTGATCGTGAACACCCTCGGTCATCACCGTGACGAACTCCACGAACTGCACCGGGAAATGCCGCTGGTGCTGGTGGATCGCAAGGTCGATGGCCTCGACAGCGACATGCTCGGGCTGAACAACGCGCAGGCTGTCGAGATGGCCCTGACGCACCTTGAGCAGCGCGGCTATCGCGATGTGTTGATGGTGACTGAACCTTATGACGGCACCAGTTCGCGGATCGAGCGGGTCAGCAGTTTTCAGACGCAGATTGCCCAGCGTTCCGGATTGACCGGTGCGGTGCTGGAAACCGGCGACGCACTCGCCACTGATCTTCAAACCTTTTTGAACACACCGGCTACCGGGCCTAAAGCACTGTTCTGCGCCAACGGTGTGGCAGCGCTGGCCTGTACCCTGGCCTTGCGCGAAATCGGTTGCCGATTGTTCGAGGATGTCGGGCTGATTGCCCTGGATGATCTGGATTGGTACCCGTTGGTCGGCAGCGGAATTACCGCCCTCGCCCAGCCAACGGCCGAGATTGGCGCGCGGGCGTTTGAGTGTCTGTTGAAGCGTTTGCGGGAGGATGTCGAGATAGCGCGCAGAGTGGATTTTGCGCCGGTGCTGGTTGAGCGGGGTTCTACCCGAGGATCTTTGCGGTGACTGTTATGGCGCCATCGCGAGCAGGCTCACTCCTACAGGGGGAGCGCATTCCAAATGTAGGAGTGAGCCTGCTCGCGATGGCGCCCGAACGCCCGACGAAGATCAATCAGATTTTTTTGAACAAAAATGAAACCGGTTTCAGAGGTAGATAACAATGAATAAACCTGCCGTTTCCATCAGCCTGTCCAGCTACGGCGCCGAACTTGTGCGCCAACGCGGGCAGGACTTCTTCATCGATGTGCTGGCCGCCGCTGGCGCTGATCGCATCGAGTGGCGCGAAGAGTTGCTGACTCGCGAAGTGCCCGAGCAACTGCAAGCCGCCACTCGGGCGCAGGGACTGCAAAGCATCTATTCGTCGCCGAGCGAACTGTGGCTCGCCGGTCAGGCGCGGCCCAATCCCGAGCTGATCAACGCCCTGCAACATGCAGAAGCGTTTGGCTCGAAATGGTTGAAAGTCTCGCTCGGTTACTTCACCGACAACTGTGATTTGCAGGCGCTGAAACAGCTGCTCGACGCCAGCCCGGTGCAGCTGCTGGTGGAAAACGACCAGACCCTGCACGGCGGCCGCATCGAGCCGTTCCAGCGTTTTTTCGCGGCGGTGGAGCAGCATGATTTGCCGATCAAGATGACCTTCGATATCGGCAACTGGCAGTGGCAAGACCAGTCCGCCGCCAACGCCGCACGCCTGCTCGGACGCCACGTCGGCTACGTGCACTGCAAAGCCGTGGCCCGCCGCGCCGACGGCAAATTGGTGGCGGTGCCGCCCGCCGTCAGCGACCTGCATTTGTGGGAACAACTGCTGCGGCACATGGCCCAAGGCGTTATGCGTGCCGCCGAATACCCGTTGCAGGGCGATGATCTGGTGGCGTTGACCACGGAACACGTCGCCGCCCTCGCCCGCCTTGGTCAATCGCGCCTGGAGCCTGCCCATGTCTGACATCGATATTCTGTCGTTCGGCGAAACAATGGCAATGCTGGTCGCCGAGCAGACCGGTGATCTGGCTGCAGTCGAGCATTTTCACAAACGCATTGCCGGCGCCGACAGCAATGTGGCGATCGGCCTGTCGCGGCTGGGTTTCAATGTGGCGTGGCTGAGCCGGGTCGGCGCCGATTCCCTCGGACGTTTCGTGGTCGAGACCTTGATCAAGGAAGGTCTGGATTGCAGTCACGTCGAAGTCGATCACCAGCACCCGACCGGTTTCCAGTTCAAGTCGCGTAACGACGACGGCAGCGATCCGCAGGTCGAGTATTTCCGCCGTGGCTCGGCGGCCAGTCATCTGTCATCGCTGTCGATCACTGACAGCCTGCTAAGCGCTCGCCACCTGCACGCCACCGGGATTCCACCGGCGCTGTCAGCGAGCGCCCGGGAAATGTCGTTCGAGCTGATGACGCGCATGCGCCATGCCGGGCGCAGCGTGTCGTTCGACCCCAATCTGCGCCCGAGCCTGTGGGCCACCGAGCAAGAGATGATCCGCGAGATCAACCGCCTCGCCGCCCTCGCCCATTGGGTCTTGCCGGGCTTGAGCGAAGGTCGCTTGCTGACCGGCTTCGAAGATCCGGCGGACATCGCGGCGTTTTATCTCGATCAGGGCGCCGAAGCCGTGGCGATCAAGCTTGGGCCGCAAGGTGCCTATTACTGCACGCATCTGGATCAGGGTTTTGTCGCCGGGGTGCCGGTGGCCAACGTGGTCGACACCGTGGGTGCGGGTGATGGCTTTGCGGTCGGCATGATCAGTGCCCTGCTGGAGCATCAGAGTTTTGCCGAGGCGGTGCAACGCGCGAACTGGATTGGCAGTCGGGCGGTGCAGAGTCGCGGGGATATGGAGGGTTTGCCGACCCGGTCTGAGCTCGTCGCTGAATTCGAGGCCGCTGATCGCGAGCAGGCTCACTCCTACATTGGATCTCCGCCAGTCACAGCTGCAGCGGCAAACACATAACCCTTGTAGGAGTGAGCCTGCTCGCGATGAGGCCCGCTCAGACAACCGATTCATTGAACCTGCTGCGACAAAAACAACAAGCTCAGGAGCAACACCATGAAAACCGCAACCCTCGCCGCCCGCCGCTGGTGGTACATCATGCCCATCGTGTTCATCACCTACAGCCTGGCGTATCTGGATCGCGCCAACTACGGCTTCGCCGCCGCGTCCGGTATGGCCGCCGACCTGATGATCACCCCGGGCCTGTCTTCATTGCTCGGTGCGCTGTTCTTCCTCGGCTACTTTTTCTTCCAGGTGCCGGGTGCGATCTACGCGCAGAAGCACAGCGTGAAAAAGCTGATCTTCTTCAGCCTGATTTTCTGGGGCGGCCTCGCCACCCTGACCGGCGTGGTGTCGAACGCCTACTGGCTGATCGTGATCCGCTTCATGCTCGGCGTGGTCGAAGCCGCGGTGATGCCGGCGATGCTGGTCTACCTGTGCCACTGGTTTACCCGTGCCGAACGCTCGCGGGCCAACACCTTTCTGATCCTCGGCAACCCGGTAACGATGCTGTGGATGTCGGTGGTTTCGGGCTATCTGGTGCAGCACTTCAGCTGGCGCTGGATGTTCATCATCGAAGGTTTGCCGGCGGTGATCTGGGCGTTTATCTGGTGGAAGCTGGCCGATGATCGTCCTGCTCAGGCCAAGTGGCTGAGCGAACAGGAAAAGCACGACCTGGAAAGCGCTCTCGCCGCCGAACAGGTCGGGATCAAAGCGGTGAAGAACTACGCCGAAGCATTCCGCTCGCCGAAGGTGATCATTCTGGCGCTGCAGTTTTTCTGCTGGAGCATCGGCGTCTACGGCTTCGTGCTGTGGCTGCCGTCGATCCTCAAGGCCGGCGCGCAAATGGACATGATCGAGGCCGGCTGGCTGTCGGCGCTGCCGTATCTGGCGGCGGTGATCGGCATGCTCGCGGTGTCGTGGGGCTCGGACAAACTGCAGAAGCGCAAACGCTTCGTCTGGCCGCCACTGCTGATCGCCTCCATTGCGTTCTACGGTTCATACGCCCTGGGCGCGGAACATTTCTGGTGGTCATACACACTGCTGGTGATCGCCGGTGCCTGCATGTACGCACCTTACGGGCCGTTCTTCGCCATCGTTCCGGAGATCCTGCCGGCCAACGTCGCCGGCGGTGCCATGGCGCTGATCAACAGCATGGGCGCGCTCGGTTCGTTCGGCGGCTCGTACCTGGTCGGCTACCTGAACAGCTCCACCGGTTCGCCCGGTGCTTCGTACCTGCTGATGAGCGGCGCGTTGCTGCTGTCGGTGGTGCTGACGATTTTTCTCAAGCCTGGCGCCAGTGATCGTGTCGTGGCCAAAGCCGTAGTCACGCGTCCCGTGCCGGCGCATTCCTGAAGAGATTTTTGCCCATGAAAAAGCAAGTCGTGCTGTACAAGAAACTGTCGCCAGCGCTGATGACGCGTCTGCAGCAACAGTGTGAAGTGACGTTGATCGAAAGCCTCGACGCCGACGGCCTGATGAAGCTGCGTGACGCCCTGCCCGGCGCCCATGGCTTGCTCGGCGCCAGCCTGAAACTCGACGCCGCGCTGCTCGATCTGGCGCCGCAGCTTGAGGCCATCGCCAGTGTCTCAGTGGGTGTCGACAACTACGACATCGACTACCTGACTCAGCGCAAGATCCTCCTCAGCAACACCCCGGACGTGCTCACCGAAACCACCGCCGACACCGGTTTCGCCCTGATCCTCGCCACCGCCCGGCGCGTGGTCGAGCTGGCGAATATGGTGCGCAGCGGCCAGTGGCATCGCAACATAGGCCCGACGCATTTCGGCACCGATGTGCACGGCAAGACCCTGGGCATCATCGGCATGGGCCGCATCGGCGAGGCGTTGGCCCAGCGTGGACATTTCGGTTTTGGCATGCCGGTGCTTTACCACAGTCAGTCGCGAAAACCGGCGGTCGAAGGGCGCTTTGACGCGCAGTACCGTAGCCTTGAGGCGCTACTGCAAGAGGCGGATTTCATCTGCCTGACCCTGCCGCTGACCGCGCAGACCGAAGGCCTGATTGGCGCCGAGCAGTTTGCGCTGATGCGCCCCGAGAGCATCTTCATCAATATCTCGCGCGGCAAAGTGGTGGATGAAGCGGCAATGATCGACGCGCTGCGCCATCAACGGATTCGCGCGGCGGGGCTGGATGTGTTCGAGCGTGAACCGCTGAATCATGACTCGCCGTTGTTGCAGCTGAATAATGTGGTGGCAACGCCGCACATGGGTTCGGCGACGCATGAGACGCGGGAGGCGATGGCCAGGTGTGCGGTGGACAATCTGCTGGCGGCTTTGGCTGGGGAGAAGCCGATGAATCTGGTGAATCCGGTGGCTTGGCAGGGCTGAAAAATGCGCTGAATGGCAGATTGCATTCGCGAGCAAGCCCGCTCCCACAGGGTTCGGAGTGTACAGATAACATTATGTACACACCCATCCACTGTGGGAGCGGGCTTGCTCGCGAAGAGGCCAGTTCAGGCAACACAACACTGTCAGGCACTACGCGCCTGCAACAGCTGCACCGCACACAACGCAATCCGCGCACAGGCATCCGCCAGCTGCACCCGATCCAGCACCAACCCGATACGAATATGCCCCGCCGCACTCGGCCCGAACGCTTCGCCAGCCAGCACAGAGACCCCATAACCTTCCAGCAAGCGCTCGGCAAACCCCTGCGCGCCAAACCCGGTCTGGCGCACATCGACCATCACGAACATCCCGCCATTCGGGCGAATCGGTTGCAACCCCGGGCAACCACGCAAGCGCTCGCACACCAGATCGCGGCGCAACCGATATTCCTCGCGCATCTGCGTCACCTCCGGCAGATCGCTTGCCAACGCGACCTCCGCTGCTTTCTGCACAAAATCCGGCAGGCCGAACAGCATGCTCAACGACAGGTTCACCAGATGCTCGGCCAGCACCTTCGGCCCGATCGACCAGCCAATGCGCCAACCGGTCATGGCATGGGATTTCGACAGGCTGTTGATGGTTGCCGTGCGTTCGGCCATGCCCGGGAGGCTCGCCGGGCTGATGTGTTCGCCCTCGTAGAGCAGATCGCTGTAGACCTCGTCACTGATCAGCCACAAATCGTGGCGCACGCACAGCGCCGCCAACTCTTGCCAGATCAGCAGCGACAGGCTCGCGCCGGAAGGATTATTCGGACTGTTGAGCAACATCGCGCGGGTCTTCGGCGTGATCCGCGCAGCGACATCAGCGGGATCAACACGAAAGCCGTTTTCCGGTCGAACCGGCACCGGCACCACCGTCGCACCGCACGCGCCGAACACACCCTCATAGGTCACGTACATCGGCTCGGCGACGATCACTTCGTCACCCGGATCCAACAGACATTGGGCCACCGAATACACCGCGCATTGCGCGCCGGGCAGCACGATCACGTGCTCGGCATCCACCACCTGACCGCTGCGCCGCTGGTGGCGGGCGGCGATCAATTTGCGTAGCGCCAAGCGGCCACGCACTTCGGAATAATGCGTATCGCCGGCCAGCAGACTGTCGATGGCGCCGTGGATGATCGGCAACGGCGTGTCGAAATCCGGATCCCCTACACTCAGCAGCAGGATATCGACACCCTCGGCGCGCAGCTCCAGCGCTCGGTCATGAATCTGCCAGGCTGCGGCGCCCTCCCCGGCGATGCGTTGGGTCAAGGCTGAATAGCGCATGCACGTCTCCTGATTGCGCGGTTTCCAGCCTTCACCCTAGGTCAAATCACAAACCGCGCCAGCCGCTTTGTCCTTTGGATGAATTTAAAGAAGAACTTCGTACTGTGGTCGATTAGCGGTCGACTGACTACCTGTCAGAGTTGACAGTAGACCCACTTCACAAATGCTCGCTTAATCAACATGAGGAAACAACTGCGGCCACCTCTAATAGAAACGACGGAGTGTTGAAACGATGACGAATCTAAATGAAAAAATCATCTTATTGGACGCACCGGAAATCCCCGATGCGCAACCCAATTTCCCTGGCAGTCAGGTTAACCTGTTGCCATTGAGTGCATTGGTATCGCCACTAAAGGTGTTGATTCCAGACTGGCAGTGTTCACCTCCTGAACCAGTGCCAGTGCAAGTACTGTTGACGCTGTTGTTAAATGAGAAACCGGTGGCGGACTATCCTTTTACGACACCCATCGACCCGGCGCTTTTCCCATTTGCGGCCCATATCCCTGAGACCTGCCTGGCACAGGAAGGCGAGCACGAGGTTTCATATATCGTCAATATTGGCGGGAATACAGCGCCGGCAAGGAGCACGCCGATTACGGTTGATCTAACGGCTCCCAACTTCGGCAATCCGGGAGAGCCTCCGCAATTTCCACCAGAAATCGACAGTGAGGGGATCACACAGCAGTATCTCGCCACCCACAATGATGAAGTTCTGGTAACCATTGGCATCTATATGCAGCAGCTAGCCTGCGACAGTATCGAATTTCACTTTGGCTCACTTGCGTCGAAGCCGGTCATCATTGAAACGGTGCGTGACGCAACTTCATCTACCGTTATCAAACTGAGTGGCGCGACTATCCGTGGGATAGGCTCCGGCACCATGTTCGCGTTTTACAGGCTGCGCGATCGTGCAGGAAACCTTGGGCAACTATCTTCGTTTAAGCAAGTCAACGTGGACCTGTCTTGAAGCGCTGACTCTTCGAGGTGGGCCGAACACTCATCTGGTTCGGCCCACTTCAGGCAACTGCGTATTTCTCAAATCACAAAGCGCGCCACCATCGCATTCAAATCCACCGCCAGACGCGACAGTTCATGGGTCGCGGCGCTGGTTTGATTCGCGCCGGCGGCGGACTGCGTGGCCAGATCACGGATGTTGACCAGGTTGCGATCAACTTCACGGGAGACCTGCGCCTGTTCTTCCGAGGCGCTGGCGATCACCAGGTTGCGCTCGTTGATCTGGTGGATCGACTGGGTGATTTGCTCCAGCGCCACACCCGCAGCGCGGGCCATTTCCAGAGTGGTCTGGGTGCGCTGGTTGCTTTGCTGCATCGACGACACCGCTTCGCCGGTACCGTTCTGGATGCCAGCGACCATTTTTTCGATTTCCTGAGTCGATTGCGCAGTGCGATGGGCCAAGGCGCGTACTTCGTCCGCTACCACCGCAAAACCGCGTCCGGCCTCACCGGCACGCGCCGCTTCGATCGCCGCGTTGAGGGCCAGCAGGTTGGTCTGTTCGGCGATAGCGCGGATCACATCGAGCACCTTGCCGATGTCGCGGCCCTGCGCGGCGAGGCCTTCGATCATTTGCGCAGTGCTCTGCACGTCATGGGTCATGGTCTGGATCGCGTCGACGGTTTTCACCACTTGATCGCGACCTTCGCGAGCGGCCTGGGTCGACTGGTTCGAGGCTTCGGAGGTCGAGACCGCGTTACGTGCGACTTCTTCCACAGCGGCGGTCATTTCGTTGACGGCGGTGGCGGCCTGTTCGATCTCGTTGTTCTGCTGTTGCAGGCCACGGGAGGCTTCTTCGGTGACCGCGCTCAGCTCTTCGGCCGCCGCGCCCAACTGAGTCGCGGAGCCGGCGATCTGTTCGATGGTTTTGCGCAGGTTGATCTGCATCGTGGACAGGGCTTGCAGCAGTTGGGTGGCTTCGTCTTTGCCGTCGACTTCAATCGACTGGGTCAAGTTGCCGCCAGCGATGGTTTGCGCAGCCTGTACCGCACGGTTCAACGGGGTGACGATGCTGCGGGTCAGCAGCAGGGCCAACACGACCGTGGCGAGCGCGGCGACCACGGCAACAACGATGATGCCGGTAATGGCGCTGTCGTAATGCTCACCGGCCTGGGTGGAGGCGACTTTCGCACCCGCCGCGTTGATCGCGATCAGCTTGTTGAGTTGCTCGCCCATCTGGTCGGTGCCGTCCTTGATTCGCGTGTTGATCAAGGTCCGCATCTCGTCGACCTTGTCCTGACGCGACAGCTCCATCATCTGGTTTTGCGCTTGCAGGTAGTTGTCGAGCGTGGTCGCGAACGTCTGATACAACGCACGCTCTTCGCTCTCTGCCGGCAACGCGGCGTAACTGGCCTGAGCACTGCGCACCTTGTCCACCAGCACGCCGATGCGTGTTTGCGCTTCTTGCAGGCCTGCCGGGTCGCGGTTGACCAGAATCCGGAACGACAGAATCCGCAGGCGCAGAACGTTTTCCGTCACCACGCCAAGGTAGGTGACGCTGGGCAGTTGGTTGGTATCCATGTCGATGGAAGCCTGGCGGATGGTCGACATGCGGTTGACGGCGAACACGCCAAGGACAATCACCAACAAGGCGATAAAGGCAAAACCGAGGAAGGCACGGGGCGCGATATTCAGGTTACGCAAGGACATGGTTGGACTCTCGGATAGAGGTAACTGCGAGCGTCCTTGCCATCATCACTGGACCTTGGGGCGGGTTCAGTGTGGCGTCACTGTTCGAGGGAATCTGTGTGCGCCTGATCTCTGTATCGGCGGGGCTTTAGGAAGATTTGGTGTAAAGCGAAAATATTTTTCAAGATGTTTCATCACTGAAACACCCTGACACCAACCCTCTGTGGCGAGGGGATTTATCCCCTCTCCACAACATCTTCAGGAAGTCACTCATTGAGTTTGGCCATCTGCCAGACGCGGGCAATGTCAGTCGCCCGTTCGCGCAACAAGCGTGGAGCTTCGGCACACGCCTGCTCCAGGGTCATCGGGCCGCTGGTGACGGCGAATGCGGCGTCGATGCCGTGCTCGTAGAGTTCCTGATAACCCTCACCCAAGGTGCCGGCGATGACGATCACCGGCACGCCGTGCTGCTTGGCAATCCGCGCCACGCCGAACGGGGTCTTGCCGCGCAGGGTTTGCGCGTCGAACCGCCCTTCTCCCGTGATCACCAGATCGGCGCCGTTGACCGCTTCGGCCAGCCCCACCAACTCGGCCACCACTTCCACGCCGGCCTGAAATTGCGCGCCAAGAAACGCCTTGGCCGCAAAACCCAATCCCCCCGCCGCACCACTGCCCGGCTCATCGCGAACGTCCTTGCCCAACGCTTGCGCGCAGAGCTCGGCGAAATGCCCCAGCGCCTGATCCAGTTGTTGCACCTGTGCCGGTGATGCGCCTTTTTGCGGGCCGAAAATCGCCGAGGCCCCGTGTGGGCCGCACAGCGGATTGTTGACGTCGGCGGCGATGTCGAAGCGCACGTGGGCCAGACGCGGATCAAGCTCGCTCAAGTCCAGTCGCGCCAGTTGTGCCAGCGCCAAGCCGCCCGGCACCAATGGCTGCCCCTGCGCATCGAGCAATTTCACCCCGAGCGCCTGCATCGCACCGGCACCGCCATCGTTGGTGGCGCTGCCGCCAATCGCCAGAATCACCCGTTGCGCGCCGGCATCCAGCGCGGCGCGAATCAGTTCGCCGGTGCCGAAGGTGCTGGTGATGCAGGCATCGCGTTGCCCCGTAGGCACTAATTGCAAACCACTGGCCTCGGCCATTTCGATGATCGCGGTGTGATTGTGTGGCAACCAGCCCCACGCGGCGTCGACCGGCGCACCCAGCGGCCCGCGTACTCGGGTGCGGCGCAGTTCACCCTCGCAAGCGGCGAGAATCGATTCCACCGTGCCCTCGCCGCCGTCGGCCATCGGGCATTTGACCAGTGTTGCGTGCGGCCAGACCTGCGCCAGCCCCAGCGCAATGGCTTCGGCAACGCCTTGGGCACTCAGGCTGTCCTTGAACGAATCGGGGGCGATGACGATCTTCATGCGAATTCTCCAGTTCCAATGCACCTCATGCTGCCAGTCGGCCTGCGCATTGACGCCGGTCCGCTGCACAAGCGCGGTGGGCGTTTATTGTTCATTTCTACAAAAGGTTTGGACTTGATGCCGAATGTTCGGGCCTCATCGCTGGCAAGCCAGCTCCCACAGGGATCTTCAGTGGCTACAAAACTTGTAATCACCTTGTAAACCTGTGGGAGCTGGCTTGCCAGCGATGGCGGACTTAAGAACAACTCATATCGCCGGATCAATCTGCGGCAGCAACTGCACCCCGAGGTACAACGCCAGCATCCCGTCGAGTTTCAGCGGATCAACCCCGCTCAACTCGGCAATCCGCTCCATCCGATAACGCAAGCTGTTGCGATGAATGCCCAGCGCATCGGCGCAGGCCTGACTCTGCCCGTCGTGTTCACACCAGCTGCGCAGGGTTGCGAGCAACTGGCCGTTGCTGTCTTTGGCGATGACTTTGCGCAACGGTTTGAGCAATTCATCCAGCGCATCATCGTTGCGATGGCGCCAGAGCATCACCGGCAAGCGATAGCGATTGAGCGTCAGCAGTCGCAATTGCGGCAGCACTTCCCGGCCATAAGCCAGCAGATCGCCAACCCGCCGATAACAGCGGCGTAACCCGGCCAGCCCATCCGCCTGCCCACCCACAGCGATGCGCAGAATATTCCAGCCGAGGCCATCGAGTTTTTCCAGCAGGCGATCATGCTCAACCGTTTGACTTGCGGGTCGGCACCACAGCAGCGACGACTTGGCCGAACTGACGCACCAGCTGTCCGGATAGCGCGAGGTCAACCACGCGCTCAGCGCCTCGACGGTCTGCCCCGGCCCATGCTCCAGACCCAGTTCGAACAGATACGGCACCCGGGTCAACTGCGGCTTGAGCCCCAGTTGCTGCGCCTCATCGACTAGCCGCGGCGAGTCGCCGGCTTCGCTCAACAGCAACGCCAACAGGTCATCGCAACGCTGGCGCCGCCATTGCTGCTCGGCCTGCTGGTTGCGCTGGCCGACGAGCATTTCGGCGGTCATGCGCACCAGTTCGGCGTAGGTGCGCAGTTGCTCCGGTTCGCCGGTAATGCCGAGCACGCCGATCAGGCGTTGATCAAGCATCAGCGGCAGGTTGATGCCCGGCTGCACACCCTTCAAGTGCACAGCGGTTTGTGCATCGATCTCTACCACCCGCCCGTTGGCCAGCACCAGTTGCGCACCTTCGTGACGGGTGTTGATGCGCTCCGGCTCGCCACTGCCGAGAATCAGGCCCTGGCTGTCCATGACGTTGACGTTGTAGGGCAAAATGGCCATGGCCCGGTCGACGATATCCTGAGCGAGGTCGTGATCGAGTTCGAACATGATCGGCAAAATCCTTAAGCAGCGGCGGCGGACGGTTGTTCACCCGCACAGGGTCTGGCGGCAAACCCTGTGCTCAGGCACAAAGACAATCCGGCCACAGGTGGCCGAGACTCTCGGGGCGATCAACGTTAACCTGTGCATCGCAAAAAATCATAATAAAGAGAGAGCCGCTATGTCGCAGAGCGCCGCAGCTACCCAGACCATCGACGACGGTAAAAACGCCGTCTACAAACGCATCACCCTGCGTTTGATCCCCTTCATCTTCATCTGCTACCTGTTCAACTACCTCGACCGGGTCAACGTTGGCTTCGCCAAACTGCAGATGCTCGACGCATTGAAGTTCAGTGAAACCGTTTACGGCCTCGGTGCCGGGATCTTCTTCATCGGCTACGTGCTGTGCGGCGTGCCGAGCAACCTGGCGCTGACCCGATTCGGCCCGCGACGCTGGATCGCGCTGATGATGATCACTTGGGGCACGCTGTCGACCTGCCTGTTGTTCGTCACCACCCCGACCCAGTTCTACACCCTGCGCCTGTTCACCGGGGCCGCCGAAGCCGGGTTCTTCCCGGGCGTGGTGCTGTATCTTTCGCAGTGGTTCCCGACGTTCCGCCGTGGCCGGATCATGGCGCTGTTCATGTCGGCGATCCCGGTCTCCGGTTTGCTTGGCAGCCCGTTCTCCGGCTGGATCCTCAATCACTTCGCCGCCGGCCAGGGTGGACTGGCCGGCTGGCAGTGGATGTTCCTGCTGCAAGGCATTCCGACCGTAATCCTCGGCGCCCTCGCCTATTTCCTGCTCAGCGACAGCTTCGCCAATGCCAAGTGGCTGAGCCCGCACGAGCGCGCGGTGCTTGAGGCGGATCAGGCCGAAGACCTGGCGAACAAACCGAAAACCACCTCGGACTCGCTGCTCGCGGTGTTCAAGAACCCGGCGATCTGGGCCTTCGGCCTGATCTACTTCTGCATCCAGAGCGGCGTGTACGCGATCAACTTCTGGCTGCCGTCGATCATCAAGAACCTCGGCTTCAGCGACAACCTGGTGATCGGTTGGCTGAGTGCGATCCCCTATCTGCTGGCGGCGGTGTTCATGCTGCTGGTGGGGCGTTCGGCGGACTTGCGCAAAGAGCGTCGCTGGCACTTGGTCGTACCGATGCTGATGGGCGCGCTCGGTCTGCTGATCGCGGTGAACTTCGCCGCCAACCCAGCCATCGCCATTCTCGGCCTGACCATTGCCACCATGGGCGCGCTGACCGGTCTGCCGATGTTCTGGCCAGTGCCGACTGCCCTGTTGAGCGCGGGCGCCGCGGCCGGTGGTCTGGCGTTGATCAACTCGATGGGGCAAATGGCCGGTTTCCTCAGCCCGTACCTGGTGGGTTGGGTCAAGGACAGCACCGGTTCGACCGATGCGGCGTTGTATCTGCTGGCGGGTGTGATTGTTGGCGGGAGTTTGCTGGCATTGCGCATGACGCGGACGCTGCGCGCGTAATCACGCTTCCAGATCAAAAGATCGCAGCCTGCGGCAGCGCCTGCACGGAAATACGCGTTTCCCTGTAGAAGCTGCCGCAGGCTGCGATCTTTTTTTGCTCACTGATTGCAACGCCCGAACTTGCCAATGACGGAAAAATCCCGCAAAAACGCACGAATCTTTAAAGGATTTTTACCAATGAGCTCGATTCTCGATCTGGAGATCTTCGTCCGCGTGGCCGACTCCGGCAGCATCTCTGCCGCTGCCCGCGCGCTGGAACTGACGCCGGCCGCCGCAAGCATCGCGCTGAAGCGTCTGGAAACCCGCCTCGGCATCCGCCTGCTCGCGCGCTCTACCCGCAGCATGCGCCTGACCGAAGAAGGTCGGCGTTATCTCGACAGCGTGCGCATCGCCCTCGGTGCACTGGCCGAAGGTGAACAAGCGCTCAGGCAACACGGCGAAGGCCTCAGCGGTGTGCTGCAACTGGCGGCGCCCTCGGACTTCGGGCGCAACGTGTTGTTGCCGTGGCTGGACGACTTCAAACGTGCACACCCGAATATTCAACTGCAATTGCTGCTCAACGATCGGCACGCCGATCTGTTCCGCGAAACCGTGGATGTCGCGCTGCGCTTTGGTGTGCCAAGTGATTCGACGCTGGTAGCGTTGCCGATTCTGCCCGCGCATCGCCGCGTTGCCTGCGTCAGCCCCGACTATCTCGCCCGCCATGGCACACCGCGACATCCCGGTGAATTACGCGAGCACAGCGCTCTGCTCTACCTGCGCAATGGTCGGCCCTACAACACCTGGCGCTTCAGTCGCGAGGACGAAACGCTGGAGGTTGAAGTCCACGGCGATTACTTCAGCGATGACGGCGAAGTCGCGCGGCGCTGGGCGCTGGCCGGGCATGGCATTGCCTACAAGGCGTGGCTGGACATCGCCGAGGACGTGCGCGGCGGACGCCTGCTGACGCTGTTCGATGACTGGCATGGCGAGAGCGTGCCGTTCAATCTGCTGTGCCCGCATCGGGTGCAAGTGTCCGAGCGCGTTCGGGTGTTGCAGGCGTTTTTGCAGATGCGTTGCGCAGCGCTCAGTCGATAATTCACTTTGCCCCGTCGGATGCTTCTGGTATTTGATTGAAGTTTTCCCACCCGATAAAAGGATTTCGGCATGAGCTACCGCACACTGGGGCACTCGGGGTTGCAGGTGTCCACCCTCACCCTCGGCACGATGATGTTTGGCGAGCAGACCAGCGCCGAGGACTCGCTGCGCATCATCGACAAGGCCTGGGATCAGGGCATCAATTTCATCGACACTGCCGACGTCTATACCAATGGCCGCTCGGAAGAAATCGTCGGCGAGGCGATCGCCCGCCATCGGCACGAATGGGTGTTGGCGACCAAGGTCGGTTTCGGCCCGGCGGACGGCGTGCCAAACCGCAGCGGCTTGAGCCGCAAGCACATCTTCAATGGTCTGGAGGCCAGCCTGACCCGTCTTGGCACCGACTATCTCGACATCTATTACCTGCACCGCGAAGACCACAATACGCCGCTGGAAGTCAGCGTATCGGCAATTGGCGACCTGATTCGCCAGGGCAAGATCCGTTACTGGGGCCTGTCGAACTATCGCGGCTGGCGCATCGCCGAAGTGATCCGTATCGCCGACAACCTCGGCGTTGATCGCCCGGTGATCAGCCAGCCGCTGTACAACATCGTCAACCGTCAGGCCGAGACCGAGCAGATCAGCGCCGCGCAAACCTATGGCCTCGGCGTGGTGCCTTACAGCCCGCTGGCCCGTGGCGTGCTCAGCGGCAAATACGCACCCGACGTAACCCCGGACGCCAACAGCCGCGCCGGGCGTCAGGACAAACGCATTCTGGAAACCGAATGGCGCGTGGAATCGCTGCGCATCGCCCAGCAGATTCAGCAGTACACCCAGGGCCGTGGCGTCGGGATTGTCGAATTCGCGATTGCCTGGGTGCTGAACAACAGCGCGGTGAACTCGGCGATTGTCGGGCCGCGTACCGAACAGCAGTGGGACGCTTACACCAAGGCGCAGGCGGTGCAGATCACGGCGGAGGATGAAGCGTTTATCGACTCGCTGGTGACGCCGGGGCATGCTTCGACGCCGGGGTTTAACGATGTGAGCCATTTTGTGTCGGGCCGTAAACCGCGTTCGACGTGAGCCCCCCGCCCTCACCCTAGCCCTCTCCCGGGGGAGAGGGAACCGATCGGGGAATATTGAAGCTACGCTTTTGCCTGAAGCTGTTGTGTTGAATGCATAATCGACTCGGACTTTCACATCGCTGAATGTCGCGAGACCCTACGGTCAGTCCCCTCTCCCTCTGGGAGAGGGTTAGGGTGAGGGGCTTTTGGGTTCATGTAGAAAATATTGACCGCCCCGGCCAATATTCAGCACAAAAACCACGTATCCTGCGCGCCCTGTTTGATCACCCATCCGCGAGGACAGTTTGTCTAAAGGTATCGCTCTATCGGTTTCAGCTTCGGTGCTGTTTGCCGTTATGTATTACTACACCTCGCTGCTCACTCCGTTGAGCGGCGTGGAAATCTTCGGCTGGCGGATGCTGCTGACTGTGCCGTGCATGACCGTGTTCATGCTGGTGTCGGGTGAATGGCGGCGGGTGCTGGAGTTGCTGCGCAAGGTGGCGGGCTATCCAAAGCTGATTGGCGGTCTGATTGTTTCGTCGGGTTTGCTCGGCGTGCAGTTGTGGCTGTTCATGTGGGCGCCGCTCAACGGCTACAGCCTCGATGTGTCGCTGGGTTATTTCCTGTTGCCGCTGGCGATGGTACTGACCGGGCGCATTGTGTACGGCGACAGCCTGTCGTACCTGCAGAAAATCGCGGTGTTCTTTGCCGTTCTCGGCGTGGCGAACGAGCTGTATCGGGTCGGCGGATTTTCCTGGGCGACCCTGGTGGTCGTGGTCGGTTACCCGCTGTATTTCGTCCTGCGCAAACGCCTGAAGACCGACAACCTGGGCGGTCTGTGGGTCGACATGACCTTGATGCTGCCGGTGGCGTCTGGTTCGTGCGCGGTGGTGAGCAAGGTTTCGCCGTGTTCGATCAGTATCCGGGCTTGCTCTGGCTGATTCCGCTGCTCGGTCTGATCAGTGCTTCGGCGCTGGTGGTGTACATCATTGCCAGCCGCTTGCTGCCGTTCAGCCTGTTTGGTTTGCTCAGTTACGTCGAGCCGGTGTTGCTGCTCGGCGTGGCGCTGTTGCTCGGTGAAAGCATCAAGGCCGGCGAGTGGCTGACCTACATTCCGATCTGGCTCGCCGTTGTGGTGCTAATCTTCGAAGGCTTCAAACACCTGATGCGACAACGCAGGTCTTAAAAACAACCAAACAACTGTGGGAGCGGGCTAGCTCGCGAAAGCGTCAGTTCAGTCAACAAAGACCTTGAACCAAAGACCGAATTCGCGAGCAAGCCCGCTCCCACAGTTTTTGCGGACGCAAAAAAATCCCGGCTGTGCATGACTGCAAGCCGGGATTTTTTCATTTCTGGTGGAGGATTACTCGGTTGCGAGCACACCACGACGCACCTGATCACGCTCGATCGATTCGAACAGGGCCTTGAAGTTGCCCTCGCCGAAACCATCATCGCCTTTACGCTGGATGAATTCGAAGAACACCGGGCCCATCAGGGTTTCCGAGAAGATTTGCAGCAGCAGGCGCTTGTCGTCCGGGTTCGACGAGCCGTCGAGCAGGATGCCGCGCGATTGCAGTTGATCCACCGGCTCGCCGTGGTTCGGCAGGCGGCCTTCGAGCATTTCGTAGTAGGTGTCCGGCGGTGCGGTCATGAAGCGCATGCCGATCTTCTTCAACTGATCCCAGGTCTTGATCAGGTCGTCGGTGAGGAACGCCACGTGCTGAATGCCCTCGCCGTTGAACTGCATCAGGAACTCTTCGATCTGCCCGGCGCCCTTGGACGACTCTTCGTTCAGCGGGATGCGGATCATGCCGTCCGGTGCGGTCATCGCTTTCGAGGTCAGGCCGGTGTATTCGCCCTTGATGTCGAAATAACGGATCTCGCGGAAGTTGAACAGCTTCTCGTAGAAGTTGGCCCAGTAGGCCATGCGGCCGCGGTACACGTTGTGGGTCAGGTGGTCGATGATCTTCAGACCGGCACCGACCGGGTTGCGATCAACGCCCTCGATGAACACGAAGTCGATGTCATAGATCGAACTGCCTTCACCAAAACGGTCGATCAGGTACAGCGGCGCGCCGCCGATGCCCTTTATCGCTGGCAGGTTCAGCTCCATCGGGCCGGTTTCGATGTGGATCGGCTGAGCACCGAGTTCCAGTGCGCGGCTGTAGGCCTTTTGCGAATCCTTCACGCGGAACGCCATGCCACACACCGACGGGCCGTGTTCGGCCGCGAAGTACGAAGCCACGCTATTGGGTTCGTTGTTGAGGATCAGGTTGATCGCGCCCTGACGGTACAGGTGCACGTTCTTGGAGCGGTGGGTCGCGACTTTGGTGAAGCCCATGATCTCGAAGATCGGCTCCAGGGTGCCAGGAGTCGGCGATGCGAACTCGATGAACTCAAAGCCCATCAGGCCCATTGGGTTTTCGTATAAATCTGCCATGGTGACGCCTCATCATTCTTATCAATTAACCAGAGTTATTTGTCAGTAATGCTGAGACCGGCGGGAGGTGCGCAGGAGATGCCTCGCACACTGCGGGCGAGGAAGTCACCGTAGATCAGTTGAAACCCGAATATCTTCATTGTCGACCCAAGGCTCTTGCGGGCGAGGCTTCTGCTGCCAGAAGACGTTTATTATTGTATGCGTAACCGGATTCTACACAGCGTAAATAGGGTTGTCTGCCCTCTCTATAAAATCCGCCTTTTTCGCATCGGTGCAAGGGGTTTGTTGCACAGGTAAATCCCCACCAGCACCAACCCGCCGCCCAGGCACATGCTCAACGTCAGTTGCTCGCCGAGCAGCAACGCGCCGAGCACCACCGCGGTCAGCGGATTCAGGGCAATGAACACGCCGGATCGGGTCGCGCCGATTTTGCGGATGCCATCGTAGTAGCCGATGTAAGCCAGCGCCGAGCCGAACACGCCGAGGTAAATCAGGCTCAGCCATTGTGCTGTGCCGAGGTTGATCAAGGCTGCTCCGCTGACCTCGCCACGCAACATTGCCAGCGCCCACAGCATCCCGCTGCCGATCAACACGGAAAAGGTCACGGTCTGCAGCGGGCCGATGGATTGGTTCAGCCCCCGGGAAAACAGCGAGTAAACACCCCAGCTCAACACGCAGCCAAAAATCAACAGATCACCGATCCACGCATCGGGTGTCACGGCAAGTAATTGCGGGTCACGGCTGACAATCACCAGGCCGGCGCCCGTGATGCAGATCGCGATACCGGCGACTTTCGCCCGACCCAGGCGCTCCTTGAACAACAACCACGAGGCCAGACCGATCACGGCCGGGTTCAACGCGACAATCAACGAAGCCCGTGAAGCGTTGATGTACTGCAGGCCATAAAAGAAGCACAGGTTGTAGAAGAAAATGCCGAAGAGCCCCAGCAAACTCAGTTGCAGCCATTGCCGGGGCGTCGGTCGCGCCAGCGGGATACGCGCTATCCACAGAAATCCGAGCAACGCGACGCTGGCGAGCAGGAAGCGCAGGCTGGCGGTGAACAACGGGCTGAGGCTGCCCGACAGAAAACGCCCGGCGACAAAGGTCCCGCCCCAAATCATGGTTACCGCTGCCAGCGTCAGGTATACCGGCCGGTCGGAGGCCGTTAGGTGGGTTTGCTCAAGGTTGCGCATGATGCTCCAAACGAAAGAAGTTGAAGGATGGCGTATCATTCCCCTCATGCCCTCTCATCGTAAAATGAGCAAAAACTCATGACCCTCACGCAACTGGAGATCTTCTCGCTGGTCGCCGAACTGCGCGGATTTACCCTCGCCGCCCATCGTCTGGGCATTTCGCAGTCGGCGATATCCCACGCGATGAAATCGCTGGAACAGGAGTTGGGCGTGGAGTTGTTGCGGCGGCACCAGTCGCAGGTGGAGCTCACCGATATCGGCGAGCAACTGCTGCAGCGCGCAAGGGCCATGCTCGGTCTGGCCAACACCCTGCGCCAGGAAGCGGCCGATGCGCGAGGCATGAAAACCGGCACGTTGCGTATCGGCTCATTCGGCCCGACGTCATCGATCAAGTTGCTGCCGAAGATTCTGCAGCGCTATCGCGAAGTGCATCCGGGCATTGAAGTGCACATTGATGAGGGACCGGACCGGCAGGTGCTGCAGTGGCTGGAGGAGCGGCGAATTGACGTCGGTTTTGTGGTGCTGCCCGAGGAGCGCTTCGACACTTTTGCTCTGGTCGAAGACCAGATGGTCGCCCTGCTCCCGCTCGATCACCCATTGGCCGCACGTGCGGCGCTGAGCCTCCAGGATTTGAGTGCCGCCCCCTTTGTGCTGACCGAGGCCGGGTCATCGGAACTGGTTTCACGTCTGTTCACTGCTGCGCGCCTGCAACCGAACATTCGCTATCGCTGCTCGCAATTGCTCAGTACGCTGGACGTCGTCAGCCGGGGCGATGCCATCACCGTTGTCGCCGAGGGCTCATTGCCGGACGATCCAGCGCCCCGTTACCTGAAGAAACCGCTGTTGCCGGCGGTACAACGCCTGATCGGCCTCGCAGTCCTCGATCAGCGTCAGGCTTCGCCCGCCACGCGGGCATTTATCGAACTCGCCACGCAGATCAACCAGCCGTGAGCGGCACAAGCGCCAACGGCCATCTATCATCCCTTCTGACTTCGCTGTTTTTCACCGGTGCGCCGTTGCCAGGCCTGCATTCGAGAGTTCCACCCCATCGCGACAGGATGCGCCAATGCCCTTGACCGTCAGACCCCGCCGCAAACGCAGCGTACGCATTTTTGTGAGCCTGCTTTGTGGTGTTTTGCCCGTCCTGCTAGGCGGCGGGATTCTGTATCTGCAAGCCGGACGCGCCTTGCAACAGAGCACACAAAATACTGCCGAGGAGGCGTTGCGCCAGTTTGAACTGATGCTCGACAACACCGCCCAGGCCGCCAGTGAATTGTTGCCATTGGCCGGTCAGCCCTGCGACAGCGTCAAACTGGCCTTGCGTGAACAGGTGACCCGTCGACCTTTTGTGCGCTCGACCAATCTGGTGTGGGACAACAACCTCTATTGCAGCTCGCTGTTCGGGGAGTTCAAGGAGGCCGTGAATCCGGGCGACTATACGCAGGGCAAACTGTGGTTGATGAATGGCAACCCCGTCACGCCCAACACCGCGCTGCTGGTGTATCGCCTCAGCGAAGGTCGCGGTGGCGCGCTGACCACCCTCGATGGTTATCACCTGAGCAACATCCTGCGCCTGATCGGCCGGCAGACGCTGCTGTTGTTGCAGGTCGGCGATAACTGGCTGTCCGTCGATGGCAAGGTGCATCAAGGCGCCCTGCCGCCGTTACCGGTGGCGCAGAGTATGCTCGCGTCTTCGCGCTATGCCTTCAGTGTCAGTGCAGGCTTTCCGCAGGGGCAAACGTGGCGCTACATGGCCGGCGAATACCCGCCGCTGTTCAGTCTGCTGATATTTTTCGGGGTGATCGCGGGCGCTATCGCCCATGTTCTGCAACGGCGCGCCACTTCGCCCAGCCATGAGATGCTGCGCGCGCTGGAGGCTGGCGAATTCATTCCCTACTTCCAGCCGGTGGTGCATGGCGACAGCCGGAAGTGGTCCGGCGCTGAAGTGCTGATGCGCTGGAATCACCCCAAGGAGAGTCTGGTGCGTCCGGATCTGTTCATTCCGTTTGCCGAACATTCAGGCCTGATCGTGCCCATGACTCGTTCGCTGATGCAGCAGACAGCCGCCCTGCTCGGCCCGTTGTCGGCGGAGTTCGACAAACCGTTCCACATCGGCATCAACATCACCGCTAGCCATTGCCAGGATCTGCAACTGGTCGAAGACTGTCGCGGGTTTCTCGCTGCTTTTGCCCCCGGCAGTATCAACCTGGTGCTGGAGCTGACCGAGCGCGAGCTGATTGAGCCAACCGATGTCACGCACCTATTGTTCGAGCAGTTGCACGCGCTGGGGGTGATGATCGCCATCGACGATTTCGGTACCGGCCATTCAAGTCTGGGCTACCTGCGAACATTCAATGTCGATTTTCTCAAGATCGACCAGAGTTTCGTCGCGATGATCGGCATTGATGCGCTGTCGCGGCATATTCTGGACACGATTATCGAACTGTCGGCCAAGCTCGATTTGGGTATTGTTGCCGAAGGTGTAGAGACTCAGGCTCAGGCTGACTATCTGACCGCACACCACGTCAACTTCCTGCAGGGCTATCTGTTCGGAAAACCCATGCCTGGCACCGACTTCATCGATGCATTAAGTCACCATTAACTAAAAATAAATTAAGCCCGGCGCAGCGACCGGGCGCACCAAATTGATACAAAACACCACTGTTGTTACATGACGACAAGATCAGGATTTACTCTTGGCGCATTAACTACTACAATTTTTTCAGCCTGTGCAAGATTGGCAGGTGAGCCATTATCACCGAGTCGCTTCAAGGCTCTTGGCTTATAGCTTTGTTTGCGGTTGGTATCAGCCAAACACACTATTGGAGTAAAGATATTGTCCAGACTCGCTGAATTTCGTGCAGCTGAAAAGGCCCTTCAGGAACAGCTCAAGCAGTTGGAATCGCTGAAGAACGATGCCGGGCTCAAGAAAGAAATCGAATTCGAAGAAAAGCTCCAGGGGCTGATGAAAACCTACGGCAAAGGCCTGAAAGACCTCATCGCCATCCTCGATCCGAACCCGTCCAAGTCCGGCCTGCAAGTGTCTGCCGCACCGAAAACCCGCCGCGCTCGCGTGGTCAAGGTCTATCAGAACCCGCACACCGGTGAACTGATCGAAACCAAGGGCGGCAATCACCGCGGCCTGAAAGCCTGGAAAGAACAGTACGGTGCTGCCACCGTTGATTCCTGGTTACGCGGTTAATCTTGCGTCAACAAACAAGCCCTGCTCTATGCAGGGCTTTTTTTCGACAATATCTAACAAAAGCAACGATTTCCGCCACGCTAGTTATCAATCTGCTTTAACACCCACAAGCCGTGAGGCTAAACATTTTGCGCCGGGATGTTGCAACCGCAACGACCGCTAAACTTTGTGCTTAATTCCTTCGGGTATCTAAACCCGTAGCGGTGCAAACAGACGCTTAAAGTTTCAAGCTGTTTCTCACTGCGACTATTTCCTCGGCGCTCGCCTTATAAACCTCAGCCTGACCCGCGTAAGAAAGTACATAAGCCTTATCCGTCGCGACCGCAGCAACCAATGTTTGCGACAACACATGACGGCCGTTTTCGGTGATCGTGCAGGTGGTCTCCAGTGCATCCAGAGCGGCGAGTTTTGCCGGATGTATCTTGTTGCAAACGCTTTGATAGCCACCCTGGAAGAAGTCTTTCTGAATAGATTTGCGCATTTCCAGCAGGACACCCTGCACATTGACCTGATGGCCTGCCTCAACCTGGCTCATGGTCAACTCCATCACCATCACCTGATTGCCGTCAGCATCGTTTTTCACCGCGCGCTGGCGCGAAACCTGAGGGGCTTGATCAGGCAGCGCCTCTACTTCCCAGCCTGCAGGCCAGGTGATACTGGGCTGATCCGCCAGCGCCGGAACGGCAAGCAGCGATGAGAAAAGGCAAACGAACAGCGCTTTGAACGGTCGGATCATTACCAGAGGCACTCGCAGATTGAGCAGCAAAGTCTGAGGCCCGGCCGCCCACAGAGCAAGCCGCGCATTCGGTTTGGCGATGCCGCCCCGCATGCGTATCATTGCGCCCATTCACTCGCCCCATTGTTACGGAGGGCCTATGAGCCTGCACGAACTGAACACTTTCCCCGGCGTCACCGCCACTCCAGACAGCGCAACCCGCAACTTCGTCTTCAACCACACCATGCTGCGTGTAAAGGACATCACCAAGTCGCTGGATTTCTACACCCGCGTACTGGGCTTCTCGCTGGTTGAAAAGCGTGATTTCCCGGAAGCCGAATTCAGCCTGTACTTCCTCGCGCTGGTCGACAAGGCGCAGATCCCGGCCGACGCCGCCGCCCGCACCGAATGGATGAAGTCGATCCCCGGCATTCTGGAACTGACCCACAACCACGGCACCGAAAACGACGCCGACTTCGCCTATCACAATGGCAACACCGACCCACGCGGTTTCGGCCACATCTGCATCTCGGTGCCAGACATCGTTGCCGCGTGCGCACGTTTTGAAGAGCTGGGCTGTGATTTCCAGAAGCGCCTGACTGATGGCCGTATGAAAAGCCTGGCGTTCATCAAGGACCCGGATGGCTACTGGGTTGAAATCATCCAGCCTGCGCCGCTGTAACTGATCACATAAAAGCCTTTGTGGGAGCGGGCTTGCTCGCGAAAGCGGTGAGTCATTCAGCGAAAATGTTGGCTGACAGGACGCTTTCACGAGCAAGCCCGCTCCCACATTAATTTGTGTCAGGCATAAAAAAACCCATGATCGCTCATGGGTTTTTTCGTTTCAGCGACTGCCGTTTTACGCCGGCGCCGAAGTACGGATCAAGTGATCGAACGCGCTGAGGGAAGCCTTGGCACCCTCGCCCACCGCAATCACGATCTGCTTGTACGGCACAGTGGTCACGTCGCCGGCCGCGAAGATCCCCGGGATCGACGTCTCGCCACGGTTGTCGACGATGATTTCACCACGCGGCGACAGCTCGAGGGTGCCTTTGAGCCAGTCGGTGTTCGGCAGCAGACCGATCTGTACGAAAATCCCTTCCAGCTCGACGCTGCGCAGTTCGTCAGTATTGCGATCCTTGTAACGCAGGCCGTTGACCTTCTCGCCGTTGCCAGTGACTTCAGTGGTTTGCGCACTGGTGATCACGGTGACGTTTGGCAGGCTGTGCAGTTTGCGTTGCAACACCGCGTCGGCACGCAGTTGCACGTCGAACTCCAGCAGCGTGACGTGGGCAACGATACCGGCCAGGTCGATGGCCGCTTCAACGCCGGAGTTACCGCCGCCGATCACCGCCACGCGCTTGCCTTTGAACAGCGGGCCGTCGCAGTGCGGGCAGTACGCCACGCCCTTGTTGCGGTATTCCTGCTCACCCGGCACGTTCATTTCACGCCAGCGTGCGCCAGTCGCCAGGATCACGCTCTTGGCTTTCAGGGTCGCGCCACTGGCGAAGTGGACTTCGTGCAGCTCGCCGTTCTTGCCGGGAATCAGCTTGTCGGCTCGTTGCAGGTTCATGATGTCGACGTCGTACTGCTTGACGTGTTCTTCCAGCGCCGTGGCCAGTTTCGGGCCTTCGGTTTCCTGCACGGAAATGAAGTTCTCGATGGCCATGGTGTCCAGCACCTGACCGCCGAAGCGCTCAGCCGCAACACCGGTGCGAATGCCTTTACGGGCAGCATAGATCGCGGCCGACGCACCGGCCGGGCCACCGCCAACTACGAGCACATCAAAGGCTTGTTTGGCGCTGATTTTCTCGGCCTGACGCTCGATGGCGCCGGTATCGAGTTTGGCGAGGATTTCTTCCAGGCCCATGCGACCCTGACCGAAGTTTTCACCATTGAGGTAGATGCTCGGCACGGCCATGATCTTGCGATCGTTGACTTCGTCCTGGAACAGCGCGCCGTCGATGGCGACGTGACGGATGTTCGGATTCAGCACGGCCATCAGGTTCAGCGCCTGGACCACGTCCGGGCAGTTCTGGCACGACAGCGAGAAGTAGGTTTCGAAACTGAACTCACCCTTGAGCGAGCGGATCTGTTCGATCACTTCGGCACTGGCTTTCGATGGGTGGCCGCCGACTTGCAACAGGGCCAGCACCAGCGAGGTGAATTCATGGCCCATCGGGATGCCGGCGAAACGCAGGCTGATCTCGGCACCCGGACGGTTGATCGAGAACGACGGCTTGCGGGCATCGGTGCCGCTGTCGATCAGAGTAATTTGGCTCGAAAGACTGGCAACGTCTTTCAGCAGGTCAAGCATTTCCCGGGATTTCGCACCGTCGTCGAGGGAAGCAACGATCTCGATCGGCTGGGTAACCCGTTCCAGGTACGATTTCAACTGGGCTTTAAGATTGGCGTCCAACATACGGGCGATCTCCTGTGTCTTTATTCGAGGCGAAAAAAAGCCCGAGCGAATCTCGCCCGGGCTTTTTCAATGGGCGGTGCAGCTTACTGAAGTAGGTGCGGAGTCCCGCCCTGTGTTGCGTGTCTCACAGACTCAGATCTTGCCGACCAGGTCCAGGGACGGAGCCAGAGTGGCCTCGCCTTCTTTCCATTTGGCCGGGCAAACTTCGCCTGGGTGAGCAGCAACGTACTGAGCAGCCTTGATCTTGCGCAGCAGCTCGGAAGCGTCACGGCCAACGCCGCCATCGTTCAGTTCAACGATTTTGATTTGGCCTTCAGGGTTGATCACGAAGGTGCCACGGTCAGCCAGGCCAGCTTCTTCGATCAGCACGTCGAAGTTGCGGGAGATGACGTGGGTCGGGTCGCCGATCATGGTGTATTCGATTTTGCCGATCGCTGGCGAAGTGTTGTGCCAGGCAGCGTGAGCAAAGTGGGTGTCGGTCGAAACGCTGTAGATTTCCACGCCCAGTTTCTGGAACGCAGCGTAGTTGTCGGCCAGGTCTTCCAGCTCGGTTGGGCACACGAAGGTGAAGTCGGCTGGGTAGAAGAACACTACGGACCATTTGCCTTTCAGGTCAGCGTCCGAGACTTGTACGAAGTCGCCGTTTTTGAATGCGGTAGCTTTGAACGGTTTTACTTGGCTGTTGATGATAGGCATTGATGACTCTCCGTCAGGGTTGTGAATTCGATGGGTGAATCCTACCCACTCACTCGACGGATGGCTCATTGGCAAACCTGATGCTGCTGATTTGTTTTCGCTATTAGCAGACTGTATTAATAGAAGAAAACCATATCTACGACGAAGCCGGTTTATCCGTAATCCGGGCCATCCCGTGAAAGGGGCTGGCTTCAACATAGCGCATGGCTGACTTCATATCCTTCCAGCCGACGTAACTCATCAGCGATTTCAGATCCCAGCCGCTTTGATGCGCCCACGTGGCAAAGCCGCGGCGCAGGGAATGGCTGGTGTAACGCTCGGCCGGGATGCCGGCGCGCTCGAGCGCCTGACGCAACAGCGGAATGATGCTGTTGGCGTGCAAGCCCTCCTCGCTCAGATGGCCCCAGCGGTCAACGCCGCGAAACACCGGGCCGCGTACCAGCGCTGCCTCGGTGATCCAGTCGATATAAGCCTGCACCGGGCACAGCTTGAGCAGCGCCGGCGCCTGATACGTCTGCCCGAGGTTGTCGCGGTCGCCCTTGCTGCGCGGCAGGTAGAGGGTGATGCCGCTGCCGGCGTGCGCCTGCACGTGCTCGATCTGCAGACGACAAAGCTCATCGCTGCGAAAGCCCCGCCAGAAGCCCAGCAGAATCAGCGCCCGATCGCGATAGGCCTTGAGCAACTGCGGACGATCCTGATTCTGCCTGGCGCTACTGGCTTCCTGCTCCAGCCAGTCGACCACTTGCTGCAGATCGTGCAATTGCAACGGTTCGGCCTGTTTTTCCTGCGCCGGATGCAGTGCGCGAATGCCTTTGAACACTTTGCGCACCACTGGGGCCTTGGTCGGATCGGCAAAACCCTGACTGTTGTGCCACTGCGCCAGCGCTGACAGCCGCAGTTTCAGTGTGTTGATCGACAGCACCCCGGCATGCTCGACCAGATACCGCGCCACGCTGTCGGCGGTCGCTGGCAGGAAGCCGCCCCACTTCACTTCGAAATGCTCGATCGCAGAACGATAACTGCGGCGGGTGTTGTCACGGGTGGCGGCTTGCAGGTAGCGATCGATCTCGCTCATGGGCAGTGTTCTCGCAGGCGTACTGATTGCTGGATGAAAAACCCGATTCAGGGGTCTGACATTGGGTAATACCAGTATATCCCGCCTGTGAATAATCAAGCATTTAACTTTATTTTCAGCGTGGTACACTGCGTACTTTGGTGGCATGTACCACAGTACGTAATGGTAGGAGTTAAAATGGCCCGTGGCGGCGTTAACAAAGCAGTGGTGCAGATCGCGCGCTCAGCGATTCTGGCCCGAGGCGAACACCCCAGCATCGATGCAGTACGCATCGAACTGGGCAACACCGGTTCGAAAACCACGATCCATCGCTATCTGAAAGAGCTGGATGACGGCAGCCAACCGGTCGAAGCGTCCGCGGAACCGATCAATGACGAACTGACCGCACTGGTCTCGCGTCTCGCCCAGCGCCTGAAAGAACAGGCGCAAGAGCCGATCGAACAAGCGCGCGAGCAGTTCGAAGAGCAGCGCGAAACCCTGGAAGCGGAACTCAAGCAGGTGCGCCAGGCACTTGAGCAACTGGAACAACAGCACGACATTCAAGGCGCGGCGCTGGCCAAGGAATCCGAAGCGCTAAAAGAAACCCGCTCGATGCTGCAGACCGAGCAAACCCGCAACGCCGGACTCAATCAGGCGCTGGCTGATTTCGAATTGCGCCTGCAGGACAAGGACGAGCAGATCCGCTCGCTGGAAGAGAAACACCTGCACGCCCGCGATGCTCTCGAGCATTACCGCAACGCCACTAAAGAGCAGCGCGAGCAGGAGCAGGCCCGTCACGAAGGACAGCTGCAGCAGTTGCAGATGGAATTGCGCCAGGCGCAACAAAGTGCACTGGTGCGTCAGGACGAGATCACTCAGTTGCATCGCGATAACGAACGCCTGCTCACGGAAAACCGTGGCACCCAGCGCGAACTGAGCCTGATGCAGGATCAGCTCAAGCACAGCAACCAGCGTCAGGATCAGTTGCTGGAGCAAGCCACTCGCGTCGACAACGAACGCACCCTCCTCCAGGAACGCCTGCGCGTGGCCCTGCTGGAAAGTCAGACGCTGAAACAGGATGCCGACGAACAGCGGCAGCTCAATCAGTCACTGGAAAAGGAACTGACCAAAACTCAGGCCAGCCTCGAAGACAGCCTGCGTCTGGCGGCTACCGTTGCGGCAGCGCCAGACACAGCCAAAGCGAAGGACGCTTAAGCGCCGACCGGCGTACGCATGGTGACGAACTCTTCGGCGGCCGTCGGGTGCACCCCGATCGTGTCGTCGAAGTCACGCTTGGTCGCGCCAGCCTTCAGCGCGATCGCCAGACCCTGGACGATCTCCCCCGCGTCCGGGCCGACCATGTGGCAACCGAGCACCTTGTCGGTCTTGCCGTCGACCACCAGTTTCATCAGGGTTTTCTCCTGACACTCGGTCAGCGTCAGCTTCATCGGGCGGAAGCGGCTCTCGTAAATCACCACTTCATGCCCCGCTTCCCGCGCCTCTTCTTCGGTCAGGCCGACAGTGCCGATGTTCGGCAGACTGAACACGGCGGTCGGGATCATCTTGTAATCCACGGGACGGTATTGCTCAGGCTTGAACAAGCGCCGCGCCACCGCCATGCCTTCGGCCAGTGCCACTGGCGTCAGTTGCACCCGACCGATCACATCACCCAGCGCCAGAATCGACGGCTCGCTGGTCTGGTATTGCTCGTCAACCTTGATGAAACCTTTGTCGGTGAGCTGCACATCGGTGTTTTCCAGCCCAAGGTTGTCCAGCATCGGACGCCGGCCCGTGGCGTAGAACACGCAATCGGCTTCGAGCACGCGGCCATCCTTGAGGGTCGCTTTCAGGCTGCCGTCAGGCTGTTTGTCGATGCGCGCGATGTCGGCGTTGAATTGCAGATCCATGCCGCGTTTGGTCAGCTCTTCCTGCAGATGCCTGCGCACCGAGCCATCGAAACCACGCAGGAACAGATCACCGCGATACAGCAGCGTAGTGTTCGCGCCCAGACCGTGGAAAATCCCGGCGAACTCGACCGCGATGTAACCACCACCGACCACCAGTACCCGCTTCGGCAGCTCTTTGAGGAAAAACGCCTGATTGGAACTGATCGCGTGTTCGTGCCCCGGGATTTCCGGAATCTGCGGCCAGCCACCCGTGGCAATCAGAATGTTTTTCGCGGTGAAGCGCTCACCGTTGACCTCGACCTCGTGCGGGCCGACGATCTTCGCGTGGGCTTCGTGCAGGGTCACGCCGCTGTTGACCAGCAGGTTGCGATAAATGCCGTTGAGGCGATTGATCTCGCGGTCCTTGTTGGCGATCAGGGTCGCCCAGTCGAAATTCGCTTCGCCCAGGCTCCAGCCGAAACCGGACGACTGTTCGAAGTCTTCGGCGAAATGCGCGCCGTACACCAGCAGTTTCTTCGGCACGCAGCCGACGTTGACGCAGGTGCCGCCCAAGTAACGGCTCTCGGCCACCGCCACTTTCGCACCGAAACCGGCGGCGAAGCGCGCTGCACGTACACCGCCGGAACCGGCACCAATCACATAAAGGTCAAAATCGTAGGCCATTGCTATCTCCTCGGCAGGCCAACAGCATACCCGCCGCCGTCTATTGGGCAAGCGCCGTGAGCAGCTTTTCGCCCGTCTCGGCGAAGTCGGGAAATATCTCCAAATAATAATATTTCTTGTTTGTTACTAAATCGTCGTGCTGCGTCTCGTCTTTGAACCAATGGATTTTTTCCCTCGAAGACAAGGAGTCGGCTGCGATGTTCGCGCCCATTACCCGTTCCATGACCCTGACTGTCGGCTTGTTCAGCATGGCGTTGAGTCCCGATCTGCTGGCTGAAACCGATCCTGAAACAGCGCCACAATCCGCCGCCCAGGCGCTGGAACTGGACGCCACCAGCGTCAGCGCCGAAGGCCTCGGCGTTAACACTGAAAACACTGATTCCTACACCACTGGCGCGATGAGCACCGCGACGCGGCTGAACCTGTCGATCAAGGAAACCCCGCAATCGGTGTCCGTGGTCACTCGCCAGCAGATGGATGATTTCAAGCTCGGTACCTTGTCCGAAGCCATGCGCCAGACCACCGGCATCGTCTTGCAACACAACGACTCGGATCGGGTCAGCTATTCGGCGCGGGGTTACCCGATCAACAATTTCCAGATCGACGGAATGCTCAACACCTTCGGGCGCATGAAGTCAGACTCGGACACCATCATCTACGACCGCATCGAAGTGGTACGCGGCGCCACCGGCCTGACCACCGGCGCGGGTGATCCTTCAGCGACGATCAACATGGTGCGCAAGCGCCCGACTGCCCAGTGGCAGGCACTGGCCGGGGTCAGTGGCGGCAGCTACGACAACTACTACAGCTATGTCGATGTCGGCGGGCCGCTGGCCTTCGATGGTCGGCTGCGCGGGCGTACGGTGCTGGCCTATCGCGACAGCCAGTCGTTCCGCGACAAATATGCGCTGCAGCGCGAGGTCGGCTACGGCATTCTCGAAGCTGATTTGACCGACTCCACGGTGCTTGCCGTCGGTTACGACTATCAGGACAAGCAGGTGCAAGGCACGTCCTGGGGGACGGTGCCGTACTGGAACGCCGACGGCAGCAAGGCCGGCCTCGGCCGTTCAACGAACATGGCGACGTCCTGGAGTTCCTGGCCGCTGAAGGACAAGACCGCGTTCGTCACCCTGGACCAGCAATTGGGTAATGGCTGGAAGCTGAAGGCTGCCTACACCCACCGCGAAAGTGATACCGACGGCAAGGTCTATTACGGCGGCTCCGGTTTTCCCGAGGCCGACCGCAGCGGCATGACGGCCTACATGGGGCACATGCTCGGCACGCAGAAAATGAGCGTGTACGACTTCAACCTGTCAGGGCCGTACCAGCTGTTCGGCCGCGAACACGAGATGATGTTCGGCTACGGCGAGGCGGAAAACCGCTCGACTTCGCCCTACGCCTTCAACAGCCCCCAAGCCGCCGACTACGGCAAGATCCGCGACTGGAAATACATGGGTGACATCGGCAAATTCGCCGACACCGTTACCGGCCTGCCGGGCGCGCGAGGCATCACTCGGCAAAAGGCCGGTTACCTCGCGACCCGCCTGAGCCTGACCGATGAGCTGCATGCCGTCATCGGCAGCCGCTATGGCAGCTGGGACGAATCCAGCACCGATTACTACTATGATGCGCAGCAAAAACTGACCAGCACCGATGCCACCCATCAACGCCAGAATGATATCTGGACACCTACGCCGGCCTGCTTTACGACCTGACGCCGGAGTACACGGTTTACGCCAGCTACACCGACATTTTCAAACCGCAGAGTAAGCGCGACAGCAACCGCAATTACCTCGACCCGGTGATCGGCAGCAACTACGAAGTCGGGCTCAAAGGCAGCCTGCTCGACGAACGCCTGAACCTGGCGACGGCAGTGTTCTGGAGCAAACAGGACAACGTCGCCGAGCGTGACAACTCGGTACCCCCGGACCCGGTGAGCGGCGAGGAGTTTTTCAAGTCCGGCGGCAAGGGTAACAAGGTCAATGGCTTCGAGGCCGAAGTGTCCGGGGAAATTCTCAGCGGCTGGAACATGACCGCCGGCTACACCTACACCCACTCCGTCGACGGCGAAAAACAGCGCAGCAACACCGCTCAACCACTGAACATGCTGCGGCTGTCCACGGCCTATCGCCTGCCGGGCAACTGGCACGCATTGACCGTGGGTGGCGCGGTGAACTGGCAGAGCGACGTCTATGGCGCGGCTAACCGCCCGGTCGGGCGCGGCGCCAACGGCCGGATCATCACCGAACCGGCGCGGATCAACCAGGAGGCCTACACCGTGGTCAAGCTGATGTCGCGCTATGAATTCGACAAGCATCTGTCGGCGTCGCTGAACGTCGATAACCTGTTCGACAAGAAGTATTACGACAACGTCGGCTTCTACAACGGCGTGTACTGGGGCGACCCGCGCACGGTGACCCTGAGCCTGGACTGGAAGCTCTGAGCGCACCGGTTCAAACACCCCCCTGTGGTGAGGGGATTCATCCCCGACGGGTCGCAAAGCGGCCCCACTCTTCCAAGGGCATACCGTCAGAGCCCCTCACCACAGCTGTTAACCCCGAGTTAATTCCCCGCCGGGACACTGTGCCCGAGATCTGCTTCATGGACGAACGGCTCCCACGTTTTTCAGTAGGAGGCACCATGAAAACCACCACCGCCATTCTTGCCGGGCTACTCGCCCTCGGTTCCGCCAGCGCCTTTGCCGAGGGCGGCGCCGAACGCATGCGGCATTACTACGACAACTTCCCGGTCCACCACGCGCCAAGCGAACAGCCGACCGATAGCAAAGCAGCGGAACTGAAGGTTCCGAACGATCAGACCGCGCAAGTCACCGAGTCTTATCGCGACTGATTCACCGAGCAACCGATGGACCTCCGATGGCTCCGCTCTGGCCTCGGAGACGACAGTTGGGCGCCCTGTTTGGGGCGCCTTTTTTTATGCCTGCAGATCCTTGATCCAGAACAGCATGCGGCCATGTTCCGGGTCGAACATGCCGGGGGCGAAGCCGAACTTGCGGTAGGAGTTCTGTGCCACCTCGTTGCCTTCGAGCACTTCCAGGGTGATCTTGCAGCATCCGCGCTGGCGGGAAATCTCCTCGACCTTGCGCAGCATTTTCTGGCTCAGGCCGAGGCCGCGAAATTTCGAAATCACCGCCACGTCATGGACGTTGACCAGCGGCTTGCAGGCAAACGTCGAGAAGCCTTCAAAGCAGTTCACCAGCCCGGCCGGCTCACCACCGACGAACGCCAGCACGCTGAACGCGTGAGGCCTGCGGGCAAGTTCTTCAGGCAGGCGGCGCAGCAGCTCGGGGTCAAGCGAATGGCCGCCGCCCATGGGATCTTCTGCGTAGTGATTGAGCACGATGCCGATGGCTTCGGCGTGCACTGGATTGGTGTAACTGGCTTGTAGCACAAGAATTTCTGCGGAATCCATTTCCATCCCCGATCATGGCCCCGGCGTGCAAGGTGCGCGCCTGAAAGGCTGCTCGACCTTACCGCGAGGATGTTGCGAGCCACAACCGGATCTTTTGATTTCCAGACATCAACGCCCCCAGATCAACTCTTCCGTCCAACCCAGCTCGGCAAAATCCTGAGCACGCAACCCACTCTCGCCGGCGCAGAAGAACTCATCCAGTTGCGGCGGTTTTACCGAGGTCGCGCTGAGCATCGCATGCACCTGCCCACGATGATGGATCTGATGCTCGAACAGGTGCGAAAGCATACGCAAGCGACTGTCATGCTGCGGCGTTTCACGGGCGATGGTGACGATCCGCCCCAGATCGGCATCGCGCAGTTGTTCGCAATAAGCGATCAACCGGCGGTCAACGTGCGCCTGCTCTTCACGCAGCGCAGCGGCTTCGGTAAACGGCTCGTCAAGGTTGAAAAACACATAGCAGTCGGGATGCGGCTCGTCACCGCGCAACTCGCGTTCCAGTGCGTCGACGTAGAACCAGTCGCACGTCAGGATGTGATTGAGAGTGAGGCGGATACTCGGAAAAAAGCTCGTTCGCGGCGCCGCCAGCTCAGTGGCGTCGAGCTGATTCCAGGCTTTGCCGAGGCGATGATTGGCCCACGCGTGCTGGTAGGCCATGGTCAGTAAATGATGCGACAGCGGTTGGCTCATACTCGCGCCCTCTTCGCTCAGGATTCGGCAAAACGCTGCAGCTGCATCTCCTGTAAACGGCTGAGGGTACGCCGGAATGGGAACTCCAGATAACCCTCGGTGTACAGCGCCTCCATCGGTACTTGGGCCTCAATGTACAGCGGCACTTTGCGGTCGTAACACTCGTCGACCAACGCAATGAAGCGCCGCACGCCGTCGTCGTGCACCGACAGTTGCGGCAACTCACGGTCGCCGGCCACCACCTGCGCCGAGCCGTCCTCCGTGCCGCGAGCGATGCGCCCTTCGCGTTTCCGCGCGCTGAGGTTCGGCACTTCGCTCAACAGAATAGACCGATAGCGATCGCACAGCGCGATGAAATCCATCGCGGCAAATGGTTGCTCGCAGAGATCGGCATAGCGGCACCAGAGCACCGATTCGCTGGCTTGCACCACGTTCAATAGGCGATGACCGACAGGCACTGGCTCCGCGCTGGCGGACTGGCCGGCGCTGAGCGACTGGAACACCTGCTGCAGCTCACAATCCTGCCCCGGCGCCGCGACAAAATAACGCTGCAGACCCGCACCCGGGTGCAAGCGATGATCCTCGGCGCCGTTCACCGCCACCACTTGCATGTGCGCCTTGATCGCGGCAATCGCCGGGACAAACCGGTCGCGATTGAAGCCGTCGGCGTACAGCCCATCCGGCGGCAGGTTGGAAGTGCAGACCACCACCACGCCTTCGTCGAACATCACCTGAAACAGCCGACCGAGGATGATCGCGTCGCCGATGTCATTGACGAACAACTCATCGAAACACAGCACCCGTACTTCCGCCGCAAGCTCCTTGGCCAGCGCCCGCAGCGGATCGGCGATCCCGGTCAACTGGAACGAGCGCTGGTGCACCCAGCCCATGAAATGATGAAAATGTTGACGTCGGGCCGGCACCCGCAGGCTCTGATAAAACTGATCCATCAACCAGGTCTTGCCGCGCCCGACCGGGCCCCACAAGTACACGCCGGTGACCAAACGGGCACCGGTGTGCAAGGCTTCATGGCATTTTTGCAGCGCCCAGACCGCATGCTCCTGGGCTTCATCCTGGATGAACCCCTTGTGCTCGATCGCGTGTTGCCAGGCGCTTAAAGGAGAGTCGAAAGTCATGCGCGGCAGTATGCCACGATGTCCCTGAAAAACAGGTGCCCTTTTGTGGGAGCGGGCTTGCTCGCGAAGGCGTCAGGCCAGCCAGCAGCATCGTTGAATGACACACCGCTTTCGTGAGCAAGCCCACTCCCACATTGGCTTTGCGGTGTTTTAAAGGTCGACTTTGTGTCGGGCGGCGTACAGGCAGAGCATTTCCATCGCCAGGGTTGCCGCCGCCAGCGACGTCACGTCCGCATGATCATAGGCCGGCGCCACTTCCACCACGTCCATGCCCACCAGATTGATCCCGCGCAAACCGCCGAGGATTTCCAGCGCCTGCAACGTGCTCAGCCCGCCACACACGGGAGTGCCGGTGCCCGGGGCAAAGGCCGGATCCAGGCAATCGATATCAAACGTCAGGTACACCGGGTGATCGCCGACCCGCGCGCGAATCGCCTCGACAATCGCCTCGCAGCCACGCCGATGCACCTGCCGGGCGTCGAGCACGGCAAAGCCTTGATGATCGTCATTGGTGGTGCGCAAACCGATCTGCACCGAGCGCGCCGGATCTACCAGCCCTTCCCTGGCCGCGTGCCAGAACATGGTGCCGTGATCGACGCGTTTGCCGCCCTCGTCCGGCCAGGTGTCGCTGTGCGCATCGAAGTGGATCAGCGACAGCGCGCCGTGTTTGCGCGCATGGGCCTTGAGCAGCGGATAGGTAATGAAGTGGTCGCCACCAAACGTCAGCATGGCGCTGCCGGCATCAAGAATGCGCTCGGCGTGGGCCTCGATGCTTTCCGGGATGGTCTGCGGCGAGCCGTAATCGAAGTCGCAATCGCCGTAGTCAATCACCGCCAGATGATCGAACGGGTCGAACGCCCACGGCCAGTGGCGTTCCCAGGCGATCCCGGTGGATGCCGCGCGAATCCCCCGTGGCCCGAAGCGTGCGCCCGGGCGGTTGCTGGTGGCGGTGTCGAACGGAACCCCGCTGACCGCCACGTCGACGCCGCGCAAATCACGGCTGTACCGGCGACGCATGAAACTGGTGATCCCGGCGTAGGTGCTTTCGGCACTCGTGCCGTACAGGCTGTCGCGGGTCATGGCTTGGTCATTGAGCATCGGCACGTCCATCGGTGTGCTCCTTTTGTTATTGATGGCTACGGAAAGTGGTCCACAGACGCGAGCGCTGACGCATGTCCTTGAGGCTCATGCTGCGGTCGGCGTACAGGCGTTCGCGCATTTCGGCGGGCGGATAGATGTCCGGATCGTTGCGCACCGCCTCATCCACCAGCGGCGTCGCGGCCTGGTTGGCGGTGGCGAAAAACAGCGTATTGGTCAGCTCGGACACCGACTCGGGGCGCAGCATGAATTCGATGAACGCCCGCGCCGCTTGCGGGTTTGGCGCGTCCTTGGGAATGGCCAGATTGTCCTGCCAGATCAACGTGCCTTCGCGCGGAATCCGGTAGGCGACTTCGTAGGCTTTGTTGGCCTTGTGCGCCTGATCGGCGGCCATGCTCACGTCGCCGTTGTAGGTCAGCGCCAGACAGACACTGCCATTGGCCAGATCGTTGATCTGCCGGCCGGTGGCGACATACAGCACCGACGGCTGGAGCTTCTGCAACAAGGCTTCGGCGGCGGCCAGATCATTCTTGTCGGTGCTGTAGGGATCTTTACCGAGGTAGTGCAGCGTCAGACCGATGACTTCCTGCGGCGAATCGAGCACGGCAATCCCGCAGTCCTTGAGCTTGCTGGCGTACTCGGGTTTGAACAGCAGATCGAGACTGTTCAGCGGCACGTCCGGCAAGCGCTTTTTCACCGCCTCGACGTTCAGCCCCAACCCGAGTGTGCCCCAGGTATAAGGCACGGCGTAGCGATTACCGGGATCGACGGCGGCGAGTTTTTCCAGCAGATCGGGATCAAGGTTGGCGTAACCCTTGAGGCCTTGATGCGGGATTTCCTTCAGCGCGCCCGCTGCCAATCCTCGGGCCAGCACGCTGGACGACGGCACCACCACGTCATAACCGCTGCCACCGGTCAGCAGTTTGGTTTCCAGCACCTCGGAAGTATCGAAGGTGTCGTAGCGCACATGAATGCCGGTCTCCTGCTCGAAACGCTGTAGCGTCTGCGCCGGCACGTAATCGGCCCAGCTGTAGAGATTGAGGGTTTTATCCTCGGCCTGTGCCTGGATGACCACGGACAACAACAACGCGGGAAAACACAGCTTGAACACGGGAGCCATGATGAACACCTGACCGGAGGAAGTGGTGGCAGGATGCGCCGTCGGATACATTGCAGAAATATCAAGTTTGTTAACCTGACTTTATCCCGGAGTAATGTAATGCTCGGTCAGCTTCACGACCTCGATTTGCAGTTGCTGCGCCTGTTTGTGCGGGTCGTGGAATGTGGCGGCTTCAGCGCGGCGCAAGGTGAGCTGGGCCTGAGCCAGTCCAGCATCAGTCAGCAAATGGCCAAATTGGAAACCCGCCTCGGCTATCGCCTGTGCAGCCGGGGCAAGGGCGGTTTCAGCGTCACGCCCAAGGGTGAGCAACTGCTTATCGCGATTCGCGCACTGTTCCAATCCATCGAGACGTTCCGTCATCAATCCAACGGCGTCGCTGGACGGCTGATCGGTGAGGTGCGGCTGGGCCTGTCCGAGGCGGTTGATCAGTCGGTGCTGCTGCGGGTGGCGGACGCGATCCGGCGCTTTCGCGAGCGCGATGAGTCGGTGCGCATCGAGTTGATCAGCGCGATGCCTGGGGAGATGGAGCGCTTGCTGCTGCAACAGCGACTGGATCTGGCCATCGGTTATTTCTCTCAAGTGCAGAGCGCGTTCGATTACCGCGAACTGTTCCGGGAAACCCAGCATTTGTATTGCGCGCAGGGGCATCCGCTGTTCAGCGTCGATGCGCCGGATGACGCGGCGTTGCGGGCCTGCGACCGGGTGGATCATCCGTATCGGTTCATGCGCACGGGCGAGGCATTCCCGGACAAGCGCTTTTCCGCGCGTTCGGAGCAGGTCGAAGGCACCCTCGCCTTCATTCTCTCCGGCAAGCATGTCGACTATCTGCCGGATCACTATGCGCGGGTCTGGGAGGACAAAGGCTTGTTGCGTGCTTTGCGACCCGGTGAGTTGAGTTTCGAGGTGGCGTTTCATCTGGCCCGGCATCGCGCTCAGGTGCCGGGGGATGCGCAGAAGGCGTTTGAGGAGGATTTGCTCGCAGCCTTCACCTGAATGCCAGCAAATAACTTTGTGGCGAGGGGATTTATCCCCGATGGACTGCGTAGCAGTCCCAGCCCAAAAAGCCGGGACGCTTCGCGTCCATCGGGGATAAATCCCCTCACCACAGAAACAGCAACCAGTTCAAACCCCGTGTTTCTTGACCTTTCAGGCAATTTTTGCTCGTTGCCCTCGCCGTCCTCTTCCGGCATCCTGCGCCTCCATTTTCTGACCCGGCCCCGCCTTACGGCGCGCAAAACACCATGACCGCCTCTGAAAAAGTCCCGCGCAACAACGATCTGCTCTACGGCCTCAACGACCGTCCGCACCTGACTGCAACCGTCTTCGCCGCGCTGCAACACGTGCTGGCGAGCTTCGTCGGCATCATCACCCCGACCCTGATCATGGGCGGCGCCCTCGGTCTGCAAAGTGAAATTCCGTACCTGATCAGCATGGCGCTGTTCGTTTCAGGCCTCGGCACGTTCGTTCAAGCCAAGCGTTTCGGCCCGGTCGGTTCCGGTCTGCTGTGCCTGCAAGGCACCAGTTTTTCCTTTATCAGCGTGATTCTCAGCGCCGGGTTCATGGTCAAGGCCCGGGGCGGCGGCACCGATGAAATCCTCTCGACGATTTTCGGCGTGTGCTTTTTCGCCGCGTTCATCGAAGTGGTGCTGAGCCAGTTCATCGGCAAACTGCGGATGCTGATCACCCCGGTGGTCACGGGCACCATCATCACCCTGATGGGCCTGTCGCTGATCAAAGTGGCGATGACCGACATTGCCGGCGGCTTCGGCGCGCCCGATCTGGGCGCCGCCAGCCATGTGTTTCTGGCCGCGCTGGTGATCGGCACTATCGTTGTGCTGAACCGCGTCGACGTGCCGTTCCTGCGCCTGGGCGCGATCGTCATCGGCCTGACCCTCGGCTACGTGGTCGCCTGGCTGATGGGCACCGTGGATTTCGCCTCGATGCCCGAAGTGCCGCTGGTCAGCGTGCCGGTGCCGTTCAAGTACGGCTTCAATTTCGACTGGGTGGCGTTCGTACCGGTGGCGGTGATCTTCCTGGTTTCGCCGCTGGAAGCCGCCGGTGACCTGACCGCCAACTCGATGATCTCGCGGCAACCGGTCAAGGGCCCGCTGTACATCCGCCGAATCAAATCCGGTCTGCTCGCCGATGGCCTCAACTCGGCGATGGCGGCGGTGTTCAACAGCATGCCGATGGTCACGTTCGCGCAGAACAACGGCGTGATCCAGTTGACCGGCGTGGCCAGCCGCTACGTCGCGTTCTTCATCGCCGGCCTGCTGGTACTGCTGGGGCTGTTCCCGATGATCGGCGCGGTGCTGCAACTGATGCCTAAACCGGTGCTAGGCGGCGCTGAACTGGTGATGTTCGGCACCGTGGCCGTGGCCGGGATCAAAATCCTCGCCGAGGCCGGCCTGCATCGGCGCAACATGTTGATCGTGGCGATCTCGGTGGGCATGGGCCTGGGCATTGCCGCCGTGCCGGAAGTGCTGCGCGAGTTGCCGCAAGCCCTGCGTAACATCTTCGAATCGCCGATCACCGTCGGGGCGTTGTGCGCTATCGTGCTGAATATCTTCCTGCCGGAAGAATTCATTGAGCTGGAAGAAGACGATTTCGATCCGGAAGCGTCGATTCTGCAGGTCATGGAAAACCCCGATCTGCCGGCCAAAGCTGAACCTGCAACGGCCGCGGCGGTCGCACAGTTGAACCGCTGACGCTGCGCCATGAAAAAAGGGCTGAGCCGGCAACGGTTCAGCCCTTTTTCGTTGAGAGACTGTTTATGCGCCGCGTCCACGCCGTCATCCTGTCCCTGCTGCTGTTGTCCCTGAGCGCCTGCGCGCTGTTTCCCAACCGCGATCCAGTGAACATCAACGTGGTCGGCCTCGAACCGTTGCCGAGCCAGGATCTGGAAGTGCGTTTCGCGATCAAGTTGCGGGTGCAGAACCCCAATGAGACGGCCATCGATTACAACGGCATCGCCCTGGATCTGGAGGTCAATGGCCGTCCACTGGCCTCGGGCGTCAGCGATCAGACCGGCTCGATCCCGCGCTTCTCGGAAACCGTGGTCAGCGTGCCGGTCAGCGTTTCCGCGTTCTCGGTACTGCGCCAGACTCTGGGTTTGAGCCAGACACAAACCCTCGACAACCTGCCTTACGTGCTGCGCGGCAAACTCGCGGGCGGCGTGTTCGGCACCATGCGTTTTGTCGACAGCGGCAAGCTGAGTTTGCCAAAGGCCACTGCTGCGACGTGGTAAATACACAATTTTGAGACCACTCATAAATACCTGTGGGAGCTGGTTTGCCAGCGATAGGGCCGCATCAGCCAACATCGTCGTTGCTGACAGTCCGCCATCGCTGGCAAGCCAGCTCCCACAGTTTTTTCAATCAGCCCGACGTTATGCGGTGAACCGCACGCCGGGTTTGGCGCGTTCATCAACCGACAGCTCAAACACATCCGGCCGCGCATAGTGGCCGACCACGTCATAGTCGTACCGCGCCCGCACCAGCTCATCAGTATCGATCTCAGCCGTCAGCAACCCGGCCTCGCCACGCAACGGCCCCGCCAACACATCGCCCATCGGCCCGACAATCACACTGCCGCCGGCAATCAGCGGCCGATCCGCCGGCCAGTTGGCAATCTCCACGCCCAGCTCGTTCGGCGAAGCCTGCACCTGACAGGCGCTGACCACAAAGCAACGGCCCTCGTGGGCGATGTGACGCATGCTGACCTGCCACATCTCGCGCTCGTCCACGGTCGGCGCGCACCAGACTTCAATGCCTTTGGCGTACATCGCCGTGCGCAGTAGCGGCATCATGTTTTCCCAGCACACCACCGCACCAAGTTTGCCGACCTGTGTGTCGAGCACCGGCAGCGTCGAGCCATCACCCTTGCCCCAGATCAGCCGTTCGGTGCCGGTCGGCATCAGCTTGCGATGCTTGGCCACCAGCCCCGCCTGCGGATCGAAATACAGCGCCGTGCAATACAACGTGCTGCCGGCACGCTCGATTACGCCGATCACCAGATTGGCCCCGGTGCGCGCCGACAAACCGGCCAGTGCCTCGGTTTCTGCCCCCGGCACATCAATGGCGTTGGCGAAGTAGCGGGCGTAGGCCTCACGCCCCTCGGGCAAGCGATAGCCCAACTGCGTGCCGAAGCCCTCACCTTTCGGATAGCCACCGAGCAACGCTTCAGGCATCACCACCAGTGCCGCGCCGGACTCGCTGATCGCGTCTTCCCAACTGAGGATCTGTTCCAGGGTTTCACCCTTGCCACCGGGCAAGGCGCCGATCTGCAGGGCGGCGACGATTGATTTGGGCATTGCGGTCACTCCATCGGGTTCAAGTGTTGCCGATTCTGCGGCGGCGCGGGATCATGAATAAACACCGATTCACTGCAGAATGATATGAGCCAAATGAATATCGCAACCGTCGACCTCAACCTGCTGAAAGTCTTCGAAGCCCTGCATGAGGAGTCCAGCGCCAGCCGTGCGGCGCTGCGTCTGGGCGTGACGCAATCGGCGGTCAGCGCGGCGTTGCGCCGGTTACGCGAGGTGTATGGCGATCAATTGTTCGTGCGCACTGGTCGCGGATTGGCGCCGACGCTCAAGGCCAATCAACTGAAACCGGTGGTCAGCGAGGCGCTGAACAAATGTCGGCAGAGCCTGGCGATGGTCGATCCGGCGGCCCACCACTATGACGGCCGATCAGTCACCGTGGGCCTGTCGGATGATTTCGAAATCGCTTATGGCCGGCGCCTGATCGAAGCCATCGCTCGCAGCGCGCCCAAGCTGCGGCTGATCTTCCGCCAGACCCACAGCCAGATCGTTGCCCGCGCCCTGATGGAGCGCAGCATCGACCTGGCGATCACCGCCGGTGGGTTCGCCGAGCGTCTGCTCAGTCGTCAGGTGTTGGGTGAAGGGGATTATGCGTGCCTGGTCGATCCGGGCAGTCTGGCGCCCGGCCAACAGCGCATCGATTTGCCGGAGTTCGTCGCGCGCGAGCACATTCTGGTGTCCTCGGGCGGTTTTATCGGCATCACCGATGAGGGGCTGGCGGCGCTGGGTCTGAGCCGGCGGGTCTGCGCCTCGACCACGCACTTTGCCGCGCTGCCGCATCTGCTCAAGGGCAGCGGCGCGGTGGCAACCATCCCCCGCCATGCCGCTCAGGCCATTGCCGAGCTCAGCGGACTGATATTGCTGCCCTGCCCGCTGGCGCTGCCGCGCTACCCGATCGAACTGGGCTGGCGCACCAGCACGCAGATCGATCCGGTGGTGATCAAGGTGCGTGAGGCGATTGTCGGATGTTTCAATGCGGACTGAGGCGCGTGTTACTTGTTGGCCGCCATCAGTCGATTGACTTCACTGCGCACCATGTTGGCGAACTCCGGCGGGGACATGCCATCCAGCTCGGCGCGCACCCACTCGGCCCATTTGCCCTTGCGCTTGGAGCGTTCGCCGAACAACCGCGCGGCTTCGCCTTTGGCTTTGCCCAGATTGTTCTGCCAGAGTTCGAACAGACGGGATTTCTCGTCTTCCAGCGCTGCGCGCTCGGCGAGGGATTTGTCGGCCAGATTGAAACTCATGGGGAAATACCTGCTGCGTAAAATGGCGACATCTTACACGCTCGAGGGAAATCTCCCGCGCAGGTTTTTCTTTCGCACCTAAAATCAGTGCAACTTTTCAGTCAGCGCCACACTCCATTGATCACTGTCCATCCATCTGCAAGGAGTCACCCAATGGCCCGCAAATCCCGCGTGCAAGCCGTCGAAGACCAAATCAAGGATCAGGCATTCAGCGAACTTCAGGCTTTGATCGAAGAGTCCGACAAACTGCTCAAGAGCAGCGCCTCACTGGTGGGCGAAGAAGCCGAGACCCTGCGCGGACAAATCGCCCTGAAACTGCAACAGGCGCTGGATTCTGTTTCGAGCGTGCGCGACCGCACCAAGCCGGCGGTCGAGGCTACCGAGAGCTACATTGGCGGCCATCCATGGCAGACCGTAGCGATTTCCGCCGGTTTCGGTCTGGTGGTGGGCTTGTTGCTCGGTCGTCGTTGATCGACGTCTGACAAAAAAACTGTGGCGAGAGAGCTTGCTCCCTCGCCACATGGGTTATCTAACAGTTATTCCCCGGCCAATTCGCGCAACTGCGCCAGCGTCTGCTCCTCCAGCACAATCCCCTCGGCCAGCGACCTGGCCCGCTGCAAATGCCGACGATCACCCGGCAAGCGCTTCAATCCCACCCCATGCATCTGCCGCACCAGTTCTTCGCTGCGCTCGGCAAAACTTTGCCCGGCGGATTTGCTTGGGTCGATGACGATCAGCAACTGCCCGGTCCACGGGGTCTTGGCCCCGGGATGGTTCGCCCAGTCGAACTCGAAGGAAAAATTGCCCCCGGTCAACGCCGCCGCCAGCAGCTCGACCATCATCGATAGCGCCGAACCTTTATGGCCGCCGAATGGCAACAGTGCGCCGCCCTCAAGAATGGCTTTCGGATCCTGCGTCGCCTGCCCAAGACCATCCACGCCCATTCCGGCGGGCAGACGTTCGCCCTTGCGCGCCGCGATCTGCACATCACCGTGAGCGATGGCGCTGGTCGCCAGATCGAAGACAATCGGCGCACCACCGGCCCGCGGCGCGGCAAAGGCAATCGGGTTGGTGCCGAACAGCGGCCGATCGGCGCCATGCGGCACCACGCAGGTCATGCTGTTGACCACGCTGAGCGCCACCAGCCCTTCTTCGGCAAACGGCTCGACGTCCGGCCACAGCGCCGCAAAATGATGCGAGTTGCGAATTGCCAACACCGCAATTCCTGCGTTACGCGCCTTCTCCACCAGCAACGAACGAGCAGCGGCCAGCGCGGGCTGGGCGAAACCGTTGCCGGCATCGACTCGCACGAAACCCGAGGCTACGTCCTCGACTTGCGGCACAGCCTGTCCATTGACCCAACCGCTATTGAGGGTCGAAACATATCCGGGGATACGGAACACGCCATGACTGTGCGCACCGTCACGTTCGGCACCGGCGCAATTGGCAGCCAGAGTGCGGGCGACGGACGCCGACGTACCGTGGCGCAGGAAAACCTTTTCAAGCAATTGCGTCAGCGCTTCGAGCGAGAGTGTGGACGCAACGGGGGAAGACACGGAATCGTGTGGCGCAGACATCTGAAGCTCCAGACTAATTATTGGAGGGAACAACAGCGTACGAACAGCTTGCCCAGCGATTAACCACGCCCGGTACGGGTGCTGTCAACCGTTGTGGTGCCGGCTTGTCGCGGCTAGCACATTGCGCTGCCGCTGGTGCGGTAACTATGTACCGCCTCTGTTATCGATCCGGTCTTTAGTCTCGTGTCTCAATTTACCGGTGCACCGGACGGTGCCCTGAACGAGACCCGATGATGCCTGCTCCCATTCCTCCCCTGCTGTTCCAGCCCATCCTCAACTCCCCCGGATCGTGGCGCGAACTCGGCAATCTCCATCACTTGTCCAGCGCGGACTTCCAATGGTTGAGTCACGTGCAACTGGCGACCCACGCACTACGCAATCAGCAGACCCCGCCCATGCTTGCCCAGCGCATCCTGCTCAATACCAATGGTGCGCCAGCGGTGCCTCTGGCCGGCAGTTTCATACTCAGTGCCACCCCGGATGATCACGGGATCCTGTTGTACACACCTTTCGCCGGGCTAAAAAAACATGCCAGCCTCACCGCCCTGACCGCGCACCTGGAACAGCAGCTGAACAGCGCCAGCGAGGACGACCGACTGCTGGCGTTCCTCGCCTTTTCCCAACGCAAACGACTGGCAGAACAGCACGGCATCAGCGTGACCTACCAGCTCGTCGAAGGCGATATCTTCGAAGATCAACGCGCCGTCATCGAGCATTGCCAGCAGCTCAACACGCAAGCGATGCTTGATGAATTGATGCAACTGCCCGAACTTGGCAGTCTGCTCCAGACCATAGTCGACGCACTGCTGACGCCAACGATGTGCGGCGTCGATCAGACACGCACGCGCGTGAACCTGTACGCGACCACGACTGCCACCGGCCCGGCATCGACCGACCTCGCTTCGCGGCATGGGCTTGAAGCGCTGTCGCTTGGCGATGCGCTGCTGTTGCACTATCGCCACACCGGATGGCCGGTTGGCCAGACCCATGAGTTTTCGCACCCCGACCGGACTTTCCAGGCCAGTGATCAGCAACACTGGGAGACAGCCGTCACCACGGCATCAGGCAAACTGCTGGTGTTGCTGTACCAGCAAATGGAGCGCTACTGGAATGGGCCCAGTGCTGACGGGGCCTCGCGGCGCGACGTATTGGCGCAGATCATTCGACAGCAGGCGCTGGCGGACTTTTTGCTCAAACGCGAGGCGGGCATCATCGATCAGCGCCAATTCGACAGCCTGCTGACGTCGCTGGGTTTCAGTGAAAGTCTGGCACCTCGCGCGGCCGTGGAAACCGTGCGTTTATGGGAGCACCAGGCAAACTTCGTGGAGCTGGCCGGCGCGCTGATGATCGGCCATTCCGAAAGCTGCCTGTATACCCCGACGCACGGCTTGCAGGTGCTCAAGGACTACGCAGATCTAAAATCCATGCTGCTCGGCAAGTTCGCCAGCCCCGGGCACGAAGACGAACTCTATGGTCTGCTGAGTCTCGACGAGCGCCAGCGCTTCCTCGGTTTCGACCGGCCGCAGGTTTCCGGCAAATCGATCGCCGGAGACGTGTTCAGCGTACTGCTCGAATTGATCATCACCAAGCAACGACAGAACATCGACTATGCCTTGCAGTTGTACCGGCACAGCGACGGCGTCGTGGATATCCGCGCACTGTTCGATAAGGCCCTGGACATCCGCTCGATGCTCCACGAGCGCCTTGTCACCCTGGATGCTCGCGGGCGCTGGAGCACCCGGCCGATGCTCACCGGCAACCCATTGCCTTCAAGGGTGCTGGCGGACACCGCCACAGCCGAAGTGCGCAAGTTCGCCAGCATCATGCCAACCATCGCCGCAGACTTCGCCGCCCAGCCGTTGACCGTCACAGCGCTGCAGCGTACCTACCTGCAAGGTATCGCAGCGAAGCTGGCGCACGCCCTGTCTGTCGGCATCAATGGCGAAGCACGGTTGAGAGTCCTGGACGGAACGCTAAGCCGTCATGCGCAAACCCTGGTCGACACCGTGTTCAATCCGGATCACCCGGATCGCAGCCGCCGCAAGGCACTCAACGGGATTCGGCCGGATGCCTGGTCATTGACGTTACAGGTCGCCGGTGAGAGCGAATTGCTGCCGCTGGCCAACTGCGTCCTGCTCACGGAACGCGGTGGCCTCGATACGCAGCACTCCGGACGCGCGATCTTGTGGACACCGGCTCTGGGCCTGGAAGTCTTCCGCTCGATCGAGCATGCCAGACAGGTTTTGAACCAGCGGCTGCTGGATCCGCAAAAACGCCTGGTGCTGCTGGAAAACCTTTCACCACAGCACCAGAGGTTCCATCAACGCTACACGCTGGGACGGTTACAGCTGATCAGCGGCAATGTATTGCAGGATCGCACCGAATCAACGATCGAACATTTTCTCCAGCGCTGTGAACAGGTGCGGGGCCGCCATTGGCCAAAGCCACGGGAACATCAGATCCTCAAGACGTTGAGTGAGCAAGTCGTTGAGACCAACCTGCAACGCGCCACCGCTCTGGCGATGGCACTCGGCAAGCAGCATTCACTGCCTGCCTGGCTGGGAATGGCCAGGCTTGACGATCAGCAGTTGCACCTGGAACTGCTGGAACAGTGGCGGCACAGCGTCATCGACGATGAGGATTATCTCCACGCGCTGCCAACCTTGCGTGATTACATCCGGCAGACCCTAAAGACGCTGCTGAGCACCCGCTTGCACAGGCAGGATCTCGACCCCGAACAGATCACCGTCACTCCCGCGCTGAGCCTGATCGGGTCTGCAATGAGCTTGACCGACTTCGCCTTGAACCATGCGCATACTGCCCAGGACACTGCATTCACCCTCAGCTCGAGCACCGACCGGGCGCTGCCGACGGGACTCGACCAGCAAGCGGTCAGGAGCCTGCTGTTGTCCTTGAACGTTGCGACAACATTTGCCAATAAAATCACCACGGTGTTGTCCGCGAATGACGTCGACGCCGAACAACGCAAGCTGCGTTTCATCCAGCAACTACCCTGGCAACTGCTGCAACATGCCCATCAGTTACAACTGCAACAACGCTTGTCGACAAAAGCCTTCGACTTGATTACACAGGTGCTCGACATGCCCGATGCCGTCGCTCGTGCGACCGTGCAAGGGGCCGATGCGATTGTCCGGCCGTTGGCGCTGATCAAGACCGCCGGGGCATCCGCGATCAAGGCGCTGGGGCTGTACTTGATCGGCCCTGCGGAAAAATCCGGCCCTCAGGTGCTTTATGCGCCCTACCATGGAGAGCACGCATTCAGTGAGTTCGAGGACGAGGCAGCAGTGATCGCCGCGCTGAATACGCCGGGCTCACTGCAGGACTTGCTGCTGCGCCGCTTGCCGGAAAATCAACGTTCGATCTTCAGCGCGTTGTTCAAGGCGAGCAGCGGCCAGACGAGCGAGATGACCCTGGCCACCACCCCGATCAACGGCAACTTGCTGCTGCAGTTGTTCGACAACAATCTGGCCTTGTTGCCACACTTGCTGAGCAGCCATTCGCTGCCATCGGCGCAGGCGGATTGGGACGCCGCGAAGCACCTGTTCAGTTCCGGCATCCAGCAGATCCGGGGCCTGCTGCCGGGCAAACTCGCCTATGTGCAGTTTCTCTGGCAAAGCTACAAGGACTTCATGGGTTCGGCCGAAGCGTTGCAGGATCACCACTGGAAACGTGCGCTGGAAACCTTTGTCGCCGGCGCAGCGCAGATGATCAGTCTCGGGCGACTGGCGCTGGAGTCACGTCTGGAGTCTCAAGCCGTGGCAGCGCCGCAACCACCGCAGCCAACCACACTGAGCGCTCCCGTCCTTGCGCAGACAAAGCCGACCGATCCGCTGCGCACCTCGCTGCAGACATTCGAAGCTCCGACTATCGCCCTGAAGGATCTGACTCACGATGCTGCCGAGGGTACGTATCAGGATCTGACAACCAAAGCGACTTACGCCCCTATCGCCGGCAAAGTCTATCCCGTGGAGCGGCCGGGAGCCGTCTGGCAGATCAAAGGCGCCGGGCAGCCAGGCCCGGTGTTGCAACACACCGCTTCCCGGCAACTGGTGCTGGACCCGGATCGCCATACCGTGCATTTCGGCAAGGCCATGTCGACGATGTTCAACCATTACGCCACCCATCGCCAGGCGCGGTACATGCTGAATATCGAAGCGCAAGGCATGGAAGAAATCCGCGCCCGCCATCCGGAAAAAGCCCGCATGTTGATTGAGGCAATTGATCTGGCCCGGCATTACGCCTTCAACAGCCTGCACAATCTTGCCCAACTGAGAAACTATGTGCCGGGCACCCGCCTCGATATTTTTCTCAAGTCTTTTTTTGGTGCGCAACGGATTGATGCCGACATTCTCGACAAGCTGAAGCAGGCCATCGTGCCGATCTGTGATGCCTTGGTCGATCCAACAGAAGACCTGTTGAATACCAGTCGCTTTGTGGTCGGCTCGAACAGACACAGCAGCTCGGGTGTAATCGCCTTTGTACTGGGTGGCGATTTACTCAAGAAAGTCCACTTCACCGAAAAGTTCTTCAATCAAGGGCTGGATTGGTACAACACAGGCCTGACCGAACCGTTCAATGTTGACGGGCATGCACGGGCAGCGACGCTCATCCACGAGTTTTCCCATCAGTTCAGCAAGACCGTCGACATTGCCTCCCTGGAAGCGCGGCGCCCGTTTGCTGATCTGATTGCTACGGTGACCGGTTATGGAGCTGCCCGCAAACAGGTACAGACACGATTTCAGCGCGAAGCACTGTCACTGTCCACGCGCCGTGAAGAGCTGTTTTCGCGCTGGAGCGACAACCTTCAGGAGTGGCTCGATATCGACGAGTTTGAGGGCATGGAACATGTGCGCAGGGAAGTTCTCAAGACCACGGGGACGAGGAATCTCGAGGACGCGCGAACGGCGTTTCTCAGCCCGACCAACCCGCATCCACGCATCGACACGATATTGCGCAATGCCGATTCGATCGCCTTCCTGATTTGCGAAATGGGCCGCCAGCTGGATCCGGTAACCCAACCTCACGGAGGGCTCAACTGAGGTAAAAAAATGCGCAGGCGGTTGGCCTGCGCATGGTTTATCGCTGGGTGAACTCAGTCTTTCTGGTCACGCAATACATTGCCCGAGGCGCCATCGATGCGGAACTCATATACCGAACCGTCGGCCTTGCGCCCCTCGCCTTTCCAGTAGCCGTCATTGTCGGCCTCGATTTCATAGACTTCGACGTAACCGGCCTTGGTTTTCACGATCTCGATAGCCTTTTCAATGGTGACCCAGCCCGCACCGGGACGATCAGCCATGGCGGCACCGGCGCTGAACAAAGCGGCGGTGGCGATTGCAGCGGCTAAGGTTTTTTTGATCATTTTTTCACTCCATTTGTGGATGATGTTCCTCTGATGTCCTGTTTTTGGGCGTCTGCCGGAAAAATAAGTTCCACTTTGATGGGCAATTGCCATGACTGATGTTCTCGGCACCCGGCTCGCAAGGTTAGAATGCAGCAAATCAGGACGAGTCAATGACCCAAGAATCCCTCTCGGAAGCCGAATACGATGCGATCACCGATGCCGCCGCGCACTGGTGCATGCGTCTGCACGCCGAAGACTGCTCCGCCGAGGATCGTCTGGCTTTCGAGCAATGGCGCGATGCGCATCCGCTGCATGCATTCGAATACGAAGCGATGCTGGAAATCTGGGACGTTGCCGAACATCTGCCGCGTCCGTCGCTGCCCCCAACGCTCAATGTGCCGCTGACCACTGCGGTGCCCGCCTGGCGGCGCTACGCAATTGCCGCGAGCGTCTGCGCCCTGGCCTTGCCACTGGCGGCGTACGGTGGCTGGAATCTGGGCTGGTTGCCCAACAGCTATCAGCATTTCGCAGCCACCGACAATGTCCGTCAGGTCACCTTGAAGGATGGCAGTCAGGTCGAGCTCAACCTCAATACTGAGTTGACCTTCAGCAATTACAAGGACGAGCGGCGGGTCACCCTGAAAAAGGGTGAAGCGTTTTTCGAAGTCAGCCATGACCTCTCCCACCCGTTCGTGGTCAGGGCCGGCGAAGGCAAGATCCGCGTGACCGGCACCCGCTTCAATGTCTGGCTCTACGAAGATCAGGTACGGGTCAATCTGATCGAAGGCTCGGTGTTGGTAACCAGCAACGCCGCCCTGCCGGGCGACGGTTTGCGCCTGGGGCCGGCCATGCAGGCGCAGTACCGGCATGGCGACTACACGCCACAGATCAGCCAGACCTACGCCAACGATAACGCCCTGGCCTGGCGCAGCGGCAAACTGGTACTCGACAACCTGGCACTCAACGAAGCCTTGCCGCTGATCAATCGCTACCTGAGCAAACCGCTGAAACTGGCCGACGCCAGTACCGGCGCAATCCGTGTCGGCGGCGTCTACAACATCAAAGAGCTCGGCGGCCTCGTCAACACCCTGCCCAAGGTGTTGCCGGTCTACCTTACGCGCAATACCGAGGGTGATCCGGTGATCAACTCGATGCCGCGGCAGCCACCAAAAACCTGAAACCGGGCACCACCTGCCACGGTTAACTCAGGGCAACAAAAAAGCCGCTGTTCCTGTCAAGGAGCAGCGGCTTTTTCGTTCAGCCTGACTTACTGCGCAACCACCTCGGTGCCCTTGCCCGCCACTTCGCGAACCGTTTGCACCTGATACTGCGGATCGGCAGCGATCTGCTGCTCAGTGAACGGCAACACACTCCACTGCTTTTTCGAAAATGCCTCGGTCTGATCGCGAGAGTATTTCGACTCCGGGTCACTGGACAGCGAGAACGCCAGCAGCCCTTGAGCGTGCGGGCCTTTGTCGTCGAAGGTCACCACTTGCAGGTAGCTGGTGCCGCTGACCACTTCGAGTTTGCCGTCTTCACGCGGCACGCTCTGGATCGCGTTGTAGATCCCCAGCGTTCCCGGCCCGCCGTGAATTGCGGTTTGTTGAGCGCCGCTGCTCGCCACCTGAATATCGCCCCAGCGGGTTTCAGGTTTGAGACCCATTTTCTGCGCAGTGGCAGCCGACGCCAGCAGCGCTTCACGCAGTGCCTTGCTCACGGCCGGTTGCTCGATCGCCAACCCGCGTGGCGTGTGTTGCGGGTCTTTTGGATCGAACGGCACACGCCAGACATCCGGCGACGCTTGCAGCGCCTGCATGATGTTCTGGAAATGCACCAGACCAATGCCCGAATCCAGATTCGCCCGGCCATCCCAACCCTTGAGACTGGCGCAAACCAGCTTCAACGCGGCCGCGTCCGCACCCAGATCCGCAGCGCAGAACTTCAGCAGATCGGGCAGCACCTGAGTCGCCAGATAGACGTTGTCGTCCATCACCATCTGTTGCAGATCCTTCACCGCCAGCGGGCCCTTTTTGCCGAGTGTGTTCAGGCGCTCCAGCGCAAATCTTGATCGCAGGCCCAGCGGCTGGCCGTCCTGACTGATCAGCGGCGAGAACCCGGTCAGCGGTTGTGCCGGGTTCGCCAGCCACGCGGAATCGTTGGAATGCTGGACGAAGTCCTTGCGCAACAGTTGCGGCAGCTGGCTGGCGGCATAGATGCCCTTCTGCGCAGCTTGCGGATCGATATCCCAGGCGCAAGCGCTGTTGGAACCGTCGAGCACGATCATCTGCAAGCCGATGCGCGGGTCGCTGCACTTGGCCAGTTTGTCGGCGCTGACGTTCGGCACCACCGACAGGTTCATGTACAGCGTCTGCCCGTTGTCATCCACGGCCAGGGTGTTGACCCAGGGGATGCCCTGAATCTTGTGCACCGAATCCTGCAGAGCCTTGAGGCTCGACGCCTGGTTCATCGCGTACCACTGCGTCAGCACGCGATCATTGTCCAGGTTGGCGTCGCGCAGGCTGTAGGCGTACTGATGATCCCAGTCGAGTTTGCCCGGCCATTGCACGATCGGGCCGAACTGCGAGCTGTAGACATCGCGCGAGACCGGCACCACCTGACCGTCCGCCTGTTTGACCTGCACAGTGACCGTCTGCTTGTTCAACGGCAGCGACTTGCCGTCGAGCAGGTAGCGGGTCGGGTCTTTCGGGTCGAGTTGCAGACGATACAGGGTGAAATGTTTGGATGAATCCACCGTGTGGGTCCAGGCCAGATGCTGATTGAAACCGATGTTGATCATCGGCAACCCCGGCAAGGCTGCGCCCATGACGTCGAGTTTGCCCGGAATGGTCAGGTGCATCTGGTAAAAGCGCATGCCGCCAACCCATGGAAAATGCGGGTTGGCCAGCAGCATGCCGCGTCCGTTGAACGAGCGTTCGCTGCCGACCGCCACGGCATTGCTGCCGCGATCCAGAGCGAAGCGCTGCAGGCGCGCGTCCGCCAACTGATAGGCCCGGGCATCGCTGCCGAGCTGCGCCGTGGCCTGCGGCGGCGTCGCGCCAGCCAAGGCTTCGGCGAACTGCCCGACACCGCCCTCGACCAACAGGCGCCGAGTGAGTTTGACCAGATCTTCGGCGCTGATATCACGCACCCACTCACCCTGGCACTGTTGCGGCAGACCCTGCTGGCGGCGTTCGGCGAGATAACGGTTATAGCCCGCGGCATAGCCTTCCACCAGGTCGTGCACCTGCGCCGGTTGCGCGTCCCAGAAGGCTTTCACCGCTGCGGGAGTGTTGAGCCAGGTGAAGAACAGGTCGCTGACGCGATTCTCGCGTTGTTCGACGGTGAACTGCTCCGGCCCGAAATAGCGCGAGCGCTGGCCATTGACCGTGACGATCTCGTTGGCCAGCAGGCACAGGTTGTCCTGCGCGTAGGCGTAACCAATGCCGAAACCCAGTCCCCGTTCATTTTCCGCGCGGATGTGCGGCACACCAAAGGAGGTGCGGCGGATATCGGCACTGGCTTGTGCAGCGGGACTGAACGCATGGGCGGACAGACTGAGTCCGAGAAACGCACCGGCGAGGGCCAGTCCGGTTAACTGTCGGGAAATAATCACACTCGCTCCTGAACGACAAGACAAGGATCGGCGCTTGCGCCGGATCCACTCTGAAATTGATTCATGCGCCTGGGCGCAAGACGGCTGTTCAGGAAACGAATGCGAGAAAAAAAATTTAGCCCGATTGAGGAAGGTGAAATTCACTGATTACGGGAAAACAACGAATAACCGACAAAATTTCTACATATTTCCTTTCATGATTTGTCGTGCTGAAACGTCTTGTTTACTGAGAGCAGTCAAAACGTTTCCTGATCGGGCTCTGAAAAGGAGTAACCCCATGTACAACTCGCAACTACCAATGGACGGTAGCCAGGCGTCACAAGGAGCTTCCATGAGTTCCCGCGCGAGCAGCTTCGCCCCCAGCCCCGAGCGTCAGGGCAATGAGCGTATTCGTCTGTTGCTGAAAAGCTTCGGCCTGCGCACCAGTCTGATTCGTCTGAAAGTCATCGACGCCCTGCTGGTCGCCGCACAAAGCGATCGACGCCTGGGCGTGCGCGGCGTGCACAGTCAACTGCTGGATCTGGATATTCCGTTGTCCTTTCTCAGCGTGCGCGAAGTGTTGAAGCGTCTATGCGCCGAAGGGGTGGTCACCTTCAACCCGGACAAGAGTTACAGCCTGCATCCACAGGCTGCTGCCGTGCTCAATCACGATTGAAGCGTCCCGCGATCGCCGTCAGGGCTTGACCTTGCGGCGCATCACCCCGTTGATCACCACCACGACCACCGCCACACCCATGGCGATGTACTGGAACATCTTCTGACTGATCATCCCTGCATTTTGCAGCCAGGACAGGCCGAGCATGATCGCCAGCACCGACAGGGCGATCAGGATCGAGTATTTCAAACGTTGCTTCTGGGTCATTGCGGGTTCCTGAAACTTTCAAATGTATCCGGTTTGTATCCGGTTGCATGCCATGCACATACCGTGTTGCGGGGATGGGCCTGGCCGAACGCGGTCTCATGTTACAGCCGATGAAGAGTTTTGGCTTCATGCCGGCGTAACCATGAGGATCTTTGAAATGTTCCGTCGAATCACCTGGCTGATTCCCCTCCTTGCCGTACTGACCTTGAGCGGCTGCATCATTTTCCCCCACGGCGGTTGGCATGATGGCCACCATCGTTATCAGGAAGGCCCCGGTTATTACCATCGATAGAACAGGATCGTTCGCCCGCCGGTGCGCCTGAAATACCGGTCGGGATACCTCACCAGCCTTTTCAATGCCAACCATGCCCGCCCGCTAGCGGGCATTTTTGTTGGCGCGCCTGTGCCTCGCAAATGCCTTTTCGATCAGCCTGCGGGGGTCAGTAAATACGCTGTAAGTATTTGAAATTTCATGTCGCAGCAAAGGATTGGCTGCCGCGACAACTCTGCCTCTAGTCTCTGCGAACTTTTCTCGCTTACTGAAACAGGGATGTTTATGCAGAGAACCTTGATCGTAATGACGCCCGTGCAGATTATCGGATTCTGCCTGGCCATTACCGCTTTTGAACTGCTCACCTATATGGCCAGCGACATGATCATGCCGGCCATGTTGACGGTGACCGGCGAGTTCAACGCCGATACCCGGCATGTAGCCAACGCCTTCAACCTGTATCTGATTGGCGGCGTGTGCCTGCAATGGCTGATCGGCCCCCTTTCCGACCGTTACGGCCGGCGTCGCTTGCTGTTGCTCGGTTGTGCGCTATTCGGCCTGGCGTGCAGCGCCGCAGTCATAACGCAGCGCATTGAAGCCTTTAATGCGTTGCGCCTGATCCAGGGCATGGGCCTGGGCTTTGTGGTCGCTGTCAGCTACCCGACCCTGCAGGAAGTGTTCTGCGAGGCCGATGCCGTGCGCCTCATGGCATTACTGGGCAACGTGGCGCTGCTGTCGCCGCTGCTCGGCCCCTTGCTCGGCAGCCTGCTGCTGGAATGGCTGAGCTGGCGACAGATGTTTCTGGGGCTGGCGGCAACGAGTGTGGTTGTCTGGCTCGCTCTGTTTGCCTGGATGCCGGAAACGATCGACGTCGTGCGCCGTGACGGCCAGCGACAGGCTCCAGCGGCGTTTTCGCTCAGGCAGATCGGCCTGGGTTACCTCGCGCTGCTGCGCAACCGCCGATTCATCGGCGCCAGTCTGACACTGGGCCTGATGAGCCTGCCGCTGATTGCCTGGATCGGACTGGCGCCGGTGCTGCTCATGCAACGCCTTGAGCTGTCTGCGCTGGAATATGGCCTGTGGCAAATCCCGGTGTTTGCGGCGGTGATCCTAGGTAATTTACTACTGGATCGATTGCTCGTCGGGCACACGCTCGCCCAGGTGATCGGTCTGGCCCTGTGGCCGTTTTGCCTCGGACTGCTGGGGCTGATCGCTGCTGCCCTGAGTTTGGCTGCGCTGCCATTGGCCGTTTGCGCACTGGCCGTGTATGCACTGGGGCTTGGCATGAGTAACGCCGCGCTGTACCGCCTCGCGCTGTTCTCCAGCGATGCGGGCAAGGGGCTGGTCTCGGCCATGATCGGCATGCTGTCGATTGCCGTGATGGGCTGCGGCGGCTCGCTCATCGCCGTCATCGGCGGTGGTTCGAACCTGCAATCCTTCTCCCTGCTGGCAGGCCTCGGTGGCCTGCTGTGCTTGCCCCTGCTCTACCGCCTTCTGCGGCACTCGCCGCACCCACCACACATCAATAAGGATATTCGATGACTCTGTTTCCCCACAGCGATGCGCTTTGCGCATTGCCGCAGCCCTATTGCCAGGAGGCCGTCCCCAAAGAGCTGTTCAATCTGGCCATGAGCGAAATCACCCGGTTTCACGCTCACCATACGCCCGGTTATGGCCACTGGTTGAACGCCCATGCAATCGCTGTCGATGACCTGGACGAGCTCGACGACTGGTCGCAATTGCCACCGATTTTCGCCAGTTTCTTCAAGCAACAGATGCTGCTCAGTCCGACGGGCGAAGACGCCCTGGAACTGACTTCCTCCGGCACCAGCGGGCAGAAGAGCCGCATGCGCTACGACGCGCGCAGCCTCGGCGCCGCGCAGTACATGGTCGAACGGATTTTCGCCCAATATGGCTGGATTACCCCGCATGCCCCGTGCAACTACCTGTTGCTCGGCTATGAGCCCGAGCAGAAAAACACCTTGGGCACATCCTTCACCGATCAATTCCTGTGCGGTTTTGCTCCCGCCAATCGGGTGGTTTACGCCCTGCGTCGCAATGGTGAAGGCCACCAGTTTGATCTGTTCGGCGTGATCAGCGCCTTGCAGGCCTTTGCCGAAGAAGGTCTGCCGGTGCGCATCTTCGGCTTTCCCGCCTTTCTCTGGGAAACCCTGCAACGCATGCGCGCGACCGGCGTGGCAGACCTGCAACTGCCGGCCGGATCATTGGCATTTTTCGGCGGCGGCTGGAAAACCCGCGCCGCCGAAGAAGTCCCCAGACAAGCCTTGTATGCGCGGATCCAGCAACAACTGGGCATCGCGACCCAAGACTGTCGCGACGGTTACGGCGCCGTCGAACACGCGGTGCCTTACGTCGAATGTGCCCACCATCACTTTCACGTACCGGTCTACGCAAAAGTATACGTACGCAGCACGGTGGATTTTTCAGTCTTGCCCTATGGCCAGCGCGGCCTGCTGAGTCTGGTCTCGCCCTACATTTCCTCAAGCCCGGCCCATGCCGTGGTCATGAGCGATCTGGCCACGCTGCATCCCGGCAACAGCTGTGCCTGTGGTCTGGCCAGCGACTGGTTCCAGTTGCATGGCCGCGCCGGCACCACGGCCGCGAGGAGCTGTGCCATGGCCGCGTCCGAACTGCTGGGGAGGCACTGATATGTACTTGATCAACGGTCAGTTGCACACCGAGTGCAGCCTCGACAGCGCCTTGCACCAACTTCAGCGGGAGTTGCCACGAAGGCTGCAGATTCCACTGCAAACCAGCACACTGCTTGCCACTGCCAAGGCCTTCGCCGAACGTCTGCAACAAGAAGAAACGGAACTGCCACTGGCTCCCGGTCAGCGCGAGGCACTCATCGATTTCTGCCAGCCTGCCGCCCTGCAAGCCAAGCTGGATCGTGAGTTGGGCTTGCGCCCCGATTCGCTGCGTCGCATCGACTATCGACAGTCACGCTTCGAGCGCTGGAGTCCGCTGGGCCTGGTGGTGCATATCACTCCGGCCAACGCGCCGCTGCTGGCGTTCTGTGCGGTGGTCGAAGGTCTGCTGAGCGGCAACGTCAACTGGTTGCGCCCCAGCAGCAGTGACGCGGGCTTCACCGCGCGCCTGCTTCAGGCGTTGGTTGCATGCGACCCGAGCGGACAACTCAATGGTTACGTGGCGGTGCTGCCGACCCGCACCGAACAAATCGGCCAGTTGTGCAGGCACGCCAACGGTGTCGCGGCGTGGGGTGGCGAAACTGCGCTGCAAGCCATCCGCCAGCAGATCCCGCCAGGCTGTCGCTGGATCGACTGGGGGCACCGCATCAGCTTCGCCTACCTGACCCCAGACGCCGCATCGCCCGCCGTCCTCGATGCGATTGTCGATGAAGTCTGCCGCCTCGATCAGCAAGCCTGCTCCAGCCCGCAATGGTTGTTGGTGGACAGCGACGACGCGCGCGTACTGAACGATATCGGGGCACAACTGGCCGCCGCGTTCGAGCGCCGTGCCGGTCAATGGCCGGCCCTTACGCCGACGCTTGAAGAGGCTTCGCAAATCACCACCTGCACGGCGATGGCCCGGCTGGCCCAAAGTTTTGCCGGGCAGACCGGTCGGGTCTGGAGTGCGTCGGGCTGGCGGGTGATCTGGAGTCATGATCGCCAGCTCGAACCTTCTGCGCTGTTTCGCAGCCTGTTGCTCAAACCCCTGCCCCGCGAGCGGCTCAGCGCTACGTTGCTGCCTTGGCGCAACGTGCTGCAGAGCTGCGCCTTGATGTGTCCCGAGGCACAGATCACCGAACTGGCACAAACGCTGATTGCCGCCGGTGTGACGCGCATTACCCCGATCGAGACTATTCACGATGGCTACGACGGCGAACCCCACGACGGTGTTTATGCGCTGCAGCGCCTGAGTCGACGCGTATCGGTCAGTCTGCCGACGAACTCGCTGACCGGCCACTCCACGCTTGATCAGCTGCCTGCCCCACCACCACTGACCGGTCTGGCGATCATGGACAAAGGACAATTCGTCGGCCAGCCGCCGGATTCAGCGGCGCAGCTGTTCTTTCGCTCCGGCGGCAGCAGTGGCGCACCTGTGCTTTCCGGCTTCAGTTACCACGAATTCCAGCGCCAGATGCAGGCGGCCGCCGATGGTTTGCTGGCGGCCGGTCTGGACCCGGCCCAGGATAGGGTCATGAACCTGTTTTTCAGCGGCGGACTGTACGGCGGCTTTTCCAGTTTTGCCAAAGTGCTGGAACAACTGCAGGCCCGACACTGGCCGATGGGCGCCCCGGCGGACGACGATTACCACGAGATCGCGCAGATGATCGAGGCTCAACGGATCACCGTGCTGATCGGCATGCCCGGCACCCTGCACCGGTTGTTTATCAACGAACAACAAATACTGCGGCGCTATGGTGGCGTCGCCAAGGTCTTTCTCGGTGGCGAACACCTGAGTGAGCAAACCCGCGAGCTCTTGCAAAGTTGCGGCGTCAGCCTGATCCGCTCGGCGATTTACGGCAGCGTCGATGCCGGTCCCCTGGGCCATGCCTGCCGGGCCACGGCAGATGGCGTTTTCCATCTGATGAGCGACATCCAGCACCTGGAAATTGTCGATTTTGAACACGACGCGCCGGTCAGTGACGGCGAATCCGGTCGTCTGCTGGTGACCTCTCGTGGGCGTCAGGGTCAGTCCGTGCAGCGCTATGACATTGGCGACAGCGGACGCTGGTTACCCGGCCCGTGTGCCTGCGGTCTGACTTCACCGCGCTTCGAACTGCTGCAACGCCACGGCAACCTGCTGCGCATCGGCACCGATTTCATTTCGCTGGCGATTCTGGAGCAGCACCTTCAGATGCCGTTTCAACTGGTCCTCGACCACGGCCCTGACGGCCTGGAACGCATGCGCCTGCACTGCCCTCTGGAGCCGGCCGAGGCCCACCGCCGACTGCAGAATTATTCGACGCTGATCACGCTGGTGCAGACCGGTTTGCTCACGCTAGACGTCGAGCAATGTGCCGTCGAGCAGTTCGCCCGAAACCGGCACAGCGGCAAAACTCCCCTACTGATTGATACGCGCCGCTGACAGCAGCTATCTGCACGCGGCCCATCGCCACTTCATACAAGAAAAAATCATGAACACGATCATTGAATTGAACAATTTGCTCGGTTACACCCGCCAACATTCGGCCTATTGCCGCGAACACTTCAAAGATGTCGCGGCACCCATCAGCGCTTTGACTGAACTGCCCCTGATCGACCCTGAACAATACTGGCGTGACAGTCAGCATCCGCACCGTTGGCCAGTGTTGTCAGGCCCGCTGGAAGACGCGATGGTCTTCAAGACCGGGGGCACCACCGGCTCGGGAAAACTCTCGCTGTTCACCCGCGCAGAATGGCAAACCCTGGTGCGCGATTTCGGCAGCCACCTCACGGCGCAACTGAACCCCGGCGACCGGGTCGCCAATCTGTTCTTCGTCGGCGACCTGTATGCCAGCTTCATTTTTCTTCACGACGCGCTGGCACATGTCCAGACTCCCGTCAGCGAATTTCCCTTCACCGGGGCCGTCGACAGCGCCGTACTGGCCGAGTCGATCGTTGCGTACCGGATCAATGTGCTGGCCGGTCTGCCGGCGCAAATGCTCAAATTCGCCGTCTGGCTTGAGCGCCAGTCACGGATCCTGGAGGGCGTCGAAACCCTGCTCTACGGCGGCGAGAGCCTGTTCGCCGCCCAGCTGCAAACGCTCCAGCGGGTGTTCCCGAACGCACGCATTGCCTCCATCGGCTACGCCAGCGTCGATGCCGGATTGATCGGCGTCAGCACCCGCGATTGCGCCCTGGGCGAACACCGGATGCTGGAGCGGCACAGCGTGCTGGAGATCATCGATGAGGTGAGCGGTGCCGTCATCGAAGAGTGCAACCGTAACGGCAGGCTAGTCCTGACCAACCTCACCCGGCGCCTGATGCCGGTGATCCGCTATCCGGTCGGCGACCTCGCCTGCTGGCGTGAACCGGCGGGGACGCCGATGCGCAAGTTCGCCCTGATGGGCCGCAGCATGAACAGCCAGCGCGTGCGGGTGAGCGTGTTGAGTCTGGATACCGTTGACATCGGCGAGCTGGTGCGCAAGATCGCCGCCAGCGATGACTGGCAACTGCTCATCGAACAGCGAGCAAGCAAAGATCTGCTGAGCCTCAAGTGGGTACCCTGCACGCGAACGGCTGACATCAGCCAGGCAAGCTCAACCCTGCGCCGTGCGCTGATCAACCAATACCCGCTGATCGAGAAACTGCAGTCCGATCAATTGCTGGAGCTGAACGTGATCGCCTGTGCGAACGATGAACTGACCTGTCATCCACGCTCCGGCAAACATCAGCGGGTCGTGGATCGACGGGTTTACGACCATCCGCAGCAGGGGCAAGCGTGATGGACACGACAATCATCCGCCGCTATCGCGTCGCCGATGCGCCGGCAGTCAGCCGCCTGTTCGAAGAAATCTACGGCGTTCATTATCCTCAACCCCACGTGTATCTGCCCTGGATGATCAGCCAGAACCACAGCGTCGGTCGCTGGCACTCGCTGGTGGCGGTGGTAAACGAGCATATCTGCGGGCACGCCACGTTGTTTCGCCAATCTGGCCGAACCGCACTGGCGGAGCTGGCACTGACCGTGGTGCACCCGGACACTCGCGGGCAAAACATCGCCACCCAGTTGGGCCAGCAGCTGCTGATTCATGCCCAGGCGCTGGATTGCCGAGGCGTGACGATCAAGCAGGTCACGCACCACCCGTATACGCAGCGCATGGCCGCCGGCCTGGGGTTTCACAGCTGTGGTCTGTTGCCCGATTACGCGCCTTCGCCGTTCGGTGGAACAGGGCGGGAGACGATTGTTGTGGGTCACTGCAGCATCGACGGTTATCGGCGCCCGCTGCCGGCACTCGCCTGGCCGCAGGATTGCCGCGAGCTGATGTCGCGTCTGGAGGCGGTGTTTGGTACCACCGACCATACCGTGCCATGGAAAGGCCCGAAGATCCGCTTCGATCACGTATCCGGGCGCTACGACCTGCTGCTCAAGGCCCTCGATGACAACCTGCTCGAGCAATTGGGACAACTGCCGGCGCACTGGCTGATTTCGATCAGACTCAGACTCGCCCAAGGGTTTTCCAGCGCGCTGCGCAAACTGGCCGATGCCGGTTTCGCTTTCACCGGGATTGTCCCCGATGACCACAGCGACGGCTGGCTGGCACTGTTTCATCGTGGCTACCAGGCCTCCACGCTGAGCCTGCACTGTCCACATATGCAGAATCTGCAGGATCAGGCGCAGCAGGCCGGCGAAAGGTATCAGGACTAAAAACGAAAACGGCCCACCCAATCAATGGGTGGGCCGTGGGTGACCGGCTCAGGCCTTGGACTTGACGCCTTGATCCACCGGTTTCGCCGCGTTGCCTTCACCGTAGGTTTTCAGGTTCTGCAGCACATAGATCGCCTTTTTGTATTCAGGGATCAGGTTCTTGCCGTAGGCATTGCCATTGAGGCCATTGTTCTGAATGGCGTCGAGCTGGGTGGCGAAATACTCCAGCGCATTGAATTTTGCATCAGGGTCTTTGGTCACGCCGAAACGGTCGAACTTGTCGCCGGCATTGAGCAATGTAAAGGAGGTGATGTCGGAAATCAGCCCGCGTTCACGCAGAAAAACACTCAGATTGCTCAGTTGCTTGACCGAGACATTCGCCGGATCGAACCCCTTGATATTTTTGCGCAGGCCCTGCTTGTCCATTTCGGCAGTGTTCAGCGCGGTCGGATTGGTGCCGACCTTGGCGAGCATCTGCTGCACCTTGAGGCTTTGCTTGACCTCCTTCTTCGCGCCTGTATTGCGAACCAGCACCCCTGCCTTGCTCTCCCAGCCGCCGACAATGCCGATCGTCATGAGAAGACTCCCTGTGAAATAACCATGAAATGTCCTTGCTGGACTACTTGAATGCCGGGAAGTATCTACCGGCGAACTGGTGGCACCAACCCTTTTAGTGCAGCCGCTTACAATTTTTGTACATTCTCGATACATATTGCCAGAAGCTCACGGTGTCGCGGTTTCATGGCAGTTTGACGATTGCTCGCGAAGCTTTTTTTTGCGCTGGCTGACAAGAGGGTCAAGCCATTTGTATCGGAGTCGACACGCACCTTCCGTCAGCCCGACACTTTCTTGCACCAAAGTACTTAAAGCTTCCCCGTTCGCCGACGATACGCTGGTGTGACCCCGCCGTTTTTCCCTCGACCCCACAATAAGAATCGCAGCTCAAGGACCGGTATCCATGCCCGCATTCCGCACCATTCAGGCTCGCTACACGTTATTTCTGGTTCTGTTCATCCTGCTGCTGTCGGTGCTGACCGTGGTCGGTATCAGCCAATTGGTTGCCCCCAAGCTGCGGCATACCGAAGAACAGGTGGTGCTCAACCGGATTGCCGAAGTCGCCGAACAGATTCAGGGCGAACTGAACAAAGTCCAGGCGCAGCAGCGCAGCATCACCCAGACCATTCCCCTGCTCGACAGCGCGGCCATCGACACAGTGTTGCCGGGCCTGGTGGATCAATACGGCGAGCTGAAAGTCTTCGGTGGCGGGATCTGGCCACTGCCGGGTCAGCGTGAGGCCGGGCGCAACAAGTTCAGCACGTTCTGGCACCGCGACGCCTCGGGCAAACTGGCGGTGAATACCTTCTGGAACAGCGACGCGGCGCCCAACTATTACGACCAGAGCTGGTACAAGGGCGGCATGCAGACCCCGCGCGGCCAGTGCGCCTGGGCTGCGGCCTATAAAGATGACGCGAGTGCCGAGCCGCGCACCAACTGCGCCATGGCGATCCAGAAAAACGGTGCGGCGTGGGGCGTGTCGACCATCGACGTGACGCTGGGCTTTTTCAACGATCTGGTGGCGCGCAAGGAAAAAGACCTCAACGCCGAAATGCTGATCGTCGAGGCCGACGGCAAGATCATCAGCAACAGCTCGCGCATCAGCGGCCCGATCGTGCTGAAGAACATCAGCGAACTGGCCGCCGGCTCGACCTTCGCCAATCAGGTCAAGGCCGGCCTGCAAAACCGCGATCAGGCGCAACGCGTCGAGTTCGACAACAACGGCGAAGCCAGCACCTTCTTCATGCGCCCGATCGAAGGCACGCCGTGGTTCCTCGCCACCGCCCTGCCAACGAAAATGCTCACCGCCCAGCGTGACGACGTGCTCAGCAGCCTGAGCCTGTTGCAGATTCCGCTGGTGATCCTGCTGGTGTTGTTGCAGGTGTATGCGATCCGCCAACTGGTGTCGCGGATGAAAGCGCTGAAGGCCAACATCGACTTGCTGTCCAGCGGCGATGCCGACCTGACCCGGCGCATCACCATCCGTGCCGAAGACGAACTGGGCGCCATCGGCCACTCGGTCAACACCTTTATTGCCTACCTGCAGAACATGATCGGTGAAGTCACCCAGGCCACCGGCGCCATGGCTTCGAGCCTGGACGACCTGCAGCGTACGTCGGCCAACACCAGCCAGATTCTGCTGCGCCATGCTTCGGAAACCGATCAGACCGTTACCGCCATCACCGAAATGAGTTCGACGGCCGAAAGCGTTGCGCAGAACGCCGCTGAAACCGCAGCGTTCACCCAGCGCGCCAACGAAAATGCCGACCGCTCGCGGGTCGTGGTCGGTGAAGCCACCAACAGCGTGGTGGCCTTGATCGACGAAGTGGCCAGCGCCACCCAGAAAGTCGAGAACATGCAGCAGGACGCGCAGCGCATCACCGAGATTCTCGGGGTGATCGGCGCAATCGCCGGGCAGACCAACCTGCTGGCGCTCAACGCCGCCATTGAAGCCGCCCGGGCCGGTGAACAGGGTCGCGGCTTTGCCGTGGTCGCCGACGAAGTCCGCGCCCTCGCCGCTCGCACCCAGGCCAGCACCTCGGAAATCAACGAGATGTTGACCCGCCTGACCCAAGGCGTGAGCTCGTCGGTCAGCGCTATGGAAAACACTCAGGCCAGCTGCCAGTCCGCCGCTGACGCCACGGCGCGGGTCAACTCGGGTCTGGATGAAATGGCCGGCTCGGTCAGCCACATCAACAGCCTCAGCACCCAGATCGCTACCGCTGCCGAACAGCAGAGTGCGGTCACCGAAGAGATCAACCGCAGCATGGTGCAGATCCGGCACATGGTCGAAGAACTGGTGCACAGCGGCCAGGCCAGCGAACTCAACACCCGCCAGTTGCTGGAAGCCAACAACCGGGTGAGCGCGATCATGGGGCGGTTCAAGGTTCGTTGAGCCTGACAGATTTGTAATCTCCCGCTCAGCAGGCTGTCAGGCTTGATCCAGGATCATCCTGCCAGCCTGCCTTGTATCAACTTGAAACACTCCGTTGATGCCCGGCAGGATAATCCGGTCAAAATACTTTCCTTTTTGACCGTCATCCTTGTCGAGAGCCCACCATGCGAACCTCCCTGCGACTGGCCGCCCTCAGCGCCCTGCTCCTGTCCTCCCTGGCCCAGGCCGCCGAGCTGATCCCGATCGAAGTGCACCGCGACGCCAATTGCGGCTGCTGCAAGAAATGGATCAGCCACCTCGAAGCCAACGGCTTCAAAGTCGAAGACCATGTCGAAAGCGACATGAGCAGCTTCAAGCAGCAACACGGCGTGCCACCGCGCCTGGGCTCGTGCCATACCGCGCTGATCAACGGCAAGTTCGTTGAAGGCCACGTGCCGGCGGAACAAGTGCTGGCCCTGAGCAAGCGTGACGATCTGCTGGGTATCGCCGCGCCGGGCATGCCCATGGGGTCACCGGGCATGGAAATGGACGGCATGAGCGATGCCTATCAAGTGATCGGCCTGAAAAAGGACGGCACGGATGTGGTGGTGGCGGACTACCCGGCGCATTGATGGCTGCCGGTTACGTCGGGCTGTTCGCGGCGGCGTTCGGCGCTGCGACGCTGTTGCCGCTGCAATCCGAAGCGCTGCTGGTCGGGCTGATCGCCAGCGACCGTTACTGGCTCTGGGGCCTGCTGGGCGTGGCGACGCTGGGCAATGTCCTCGGTTCGCTGGTCAACTGGTGGCTGGGGCGCGGCCTCGAACGCTTTCAGGATCGACGCTGGTTCCCCGTCAGCCCGAACCACATGGCCACCGCGCGCAAACACTACGAGCGCTATGGTCACTGGTCGCTGCTACTGAGTTGGCTGCCGGTGATCGGCGATCCCCTGACCCTGATCGCCGGCGTCATGCGCGAGCCGCTCGGGCGCTTTCTGCTGATCGTCACGCTGGCCAAAGCGGCGCGTTACGCCGTGGTGGCGATGCTGACCCTGGGCTGGCTCGGTTGAACATTCCGGCCATGGCGTTGCCTGTGGTTAACGTCGCCCTAATCCGGGCGTTCCAGCATCGGCCGATTTCCATGGAGTTTGCCCTTATGTCCGTCACGCTATCCCGCTGGCTGCCCGGCCTGTTCCTCAGCGCTGCGCTGCCGCTGTTTGCCCACGCTGCAGCGCCCACTGAAACTGCACCCGCCGATGGCCAGACCTATGGCCCGGAGCTGCAAGGTTTCCAATACCCCTACACGCTCAAACACTTTGCCTTTCAGTCCCAGGGTAAATCCCTGCAAATGGGTTACATGGACGTCGCCGCCCACGGCAAGGCCAACGGGCGCACCGTGGTGCTGATGCACGGCAAGAATTTTTGCGCCGCCACCTGGGACAGTTCGATCAAGGCCTTGAGCGAGGCCGGTTATCGGGTCGTCGCGCCTGATCAGATCGGCTTCTGCACCTCCAGCAAACCCGATCACTACCAGTACAGCTTCCAGCAACTGGCGACCAACACCCAACAGCTGCTCAAGGCCCTCGGCATTCAGAAAGCCACCCTGCTCGGCCATTCCACCGGCGGCATGCTCGCCACTCGCTTCGCGCTGCTGTTCCCGGATCAGGTCGAACAACTGGCGCTGGTCAATCCGATCGGCCTGGAAGACTGGAAAGCCCTCGGCGTGCCGTACCGCACCGTGGATCAGTGGTATCAGCGCGAACTCAAAGTCACCGCCCAAGGCATTCGCGACTACGAGCGCAACACCTATTATGACGGCCGCTGGAAACCCGAATTCGACCGCTGGGTCGACATGCTCGCCGGCCTGAGCAACGGCCCGGGCAAAACCCAGGTGGCGTGGAACTCGGCACTGATCTACGACATGATCTTCACCCAACCGGTGTACTACGAGTTCAAGGACCTGAAGATGCCGACCCTGCTGTTGATCGGCACGTCCGACACCACGGCCATCGGCAAGGACCTCGCGTCACCCGAGGTCAAGGCGAAAATCGGCCACTATGAGGTGCTCGGCAAGCAGGTCGCCAAGCTGATTCCACAGTCGACGCTGGTGGAATTCCCCGGCATGGGCCACGCGCCGCAGATGGAAGAACCGGCGAAATTTCACCAGGCCCTGCTCGGCTGGCTGAACAACACCAATCCCGTTCGTTGATGAGGTAAGGCTGATGGCGGTGCAGATTGCAGTGATCGATGACTGGCAGGACGTGGCACGGGACGTGGTCGACTGGTCGGTGCTCGACAGCATCGGCGACGTGACGTTTGTGCATGACTACCCGGCAGACAACGCCACACTGGCCGAGCGACTGGGCCAGTACCAGGTGATCTGCGTGATGCGCGAGCGCACGCGTTTCGACCAGGACCTGCTGCAGCGCCTGCCCAATCTCAAGCTGCTGGTCACCGGCGGCATGCGTAACGCGGCGCTGGACATGCAGGCGGCCGCTGGCCTCGGGATCAAGGTCTGCGGCACCGACAGCTACAAACACGCGGCGCCGGAACTGACCTGGGCGCTGATCATGGCCGCCACGCGCAATCTGCTGAACGAAGCCAACTCCCTGCGCGCCGGTGGCTGGCAGCAAGGGCTGGGCGGTGATTTGCACGGCAAGACGTTGGGCATCCTCGGTCTGGGCAGCATCGGCCAGAAGGTCGCGCAATTCGGTCGGGTGTTTGGCATGCGCGTGATTGCCTGGAGCGAAAATCTCACCGCCGAACGCGCTGAAGCAGCCGGCGTAACCTGGGTCAGCAAGCAGCAACTGTTCGAACAGGCCGATGTGCTTTCGGTGCATCTGGTACTCAGCGAACGCAGTCGCGGGCTGGTCGACGCACAGGCACTGGGCTGGATGAAACCCACCGCGCTGCTGGTCAACACCGCCCGTGGGCCGATCGTCGATGAAGCGGCGCTGATCAAGGCGTTGCAGAAACAGAAGATCGCCGGCGCGGCGCTGGATGTGTTCGATCAGGAGCCGCTGCCTGAACTGCACCCGTTTCGCACATTGGACAATGTGCTGGCCACACCACATGTGGGGTATGTCAGCCGGCAGAACTATGCGCAGTTCTTTGCGCAGATGATCGAGGATATTCAGGGGTGGGCCGCCGGGAGCCCGCGGCGCCTATTGAATTGATCGCAACGTTTCGATTGCGCTGAATCAACTGACGCCTTCGCGAGCAAGCCCGCTCCCACATTGGAAAAGTGTCGTACACAAATCAACTGTGGGAGCGGGCTTGCTCGCGAAGGGGCCTTAATAGACAACACATCAACAAACTGCCCGCACCACAACAGTGCGCCCTGCCTTTCCGCTAGCACAAAATCGTGACCGCTCAGTCACCGTTTTAGCCCTCTCCCTCAAAAAAACCTGCCCTTCGTCGGTGCGTTCCTGCTTGCACACCACGGATTTCGCTGCCTGCCAACCGATTGTCGAACAATTTATCCGTTTGCTCTCGCCCGCTCTAGGATCTGGCCTAGACTGACTTTCGCGGATTAAAACCGGCCAGTCACAAACCCGAAAAATTGTCGAAACTTTTGCAGATGGCGGCGGGTCATCTGAAAGGCAGGGTCAACGCGACTGGTGCAATCCTTGCAACGGCCCCTTCACCCATTCTGCTTGCACGTGTTGGGTAGCGTTTGCTCACCGATGCGTGGCGCGTTTGCGCCCGGCCACAGGATTTGGCCACAGCTTGTTCGATACAAGAATCAGATCAACGACACGGGAGATTCATATGATCAGTGCGGCATTGGATATTCAGGGAGAGCGTGCTCAGCAGGCGGTTGGTGAATCGAGCACGGTGAGTCTTCCCGGCAGCCGGTCGATCAACGTCCCGGGCACCAAAACGCTGACGCCGGTCGCCAGCCAGAATCCCAACAAAAAGAAAGTGTTGTTCGTCACCTCGGAAATCGCCGACCTGGTGAAGACCGGCGGTCTGGGCGACGTCTCCGCCGCCCTGCCCCGCGCCATGGCGCACCTGCACGATGTGCGCGTGTTGATCCCCGGTTACCCGCAGGTGATGCACAGCGAAAACCCGATCCACATCATCGGCGAACTCGGCGGCCATGCCGCATTGCCTCCGTGCAAGATCGGGCGTATGGACATGCCGGACGGGCTGGTGATCTACGTGCTGATCTGCCCCGAGCTGTATGAGCGTGAAGGCTCGCCGTACGGTGCCAACAACGGTCGCGACTGGCCTGACAACCACATTCGTTTCGCCCGCCTGGGCCTGGCCGCTGCCGACATCGCCGCCAACCTCGCACAAATTCACTGGTGCCCGGATCTGGTGCACGCCCACGACTGGCCCGCCGGTCTGGCCCCTGCGTATATGCACTGGCGCGGGCAGCGCACGCCGACCCTGTTCACCATTCACAATCTCGCCTACCAAGGCGTGACCAGCCTCGGCTCGTGCCCGGAGCTGGGTATTCCGACACACGCCCTGCAACAGGAAGGCATGGAATTCTACGGCAAGATGTCGTTCCTCAAGGCCGGCATGGCCTATTCGAGCCACATCACCACCGTCAGCGCCACCTACGCGCAGGAAATCACCACCCCGGATTTCGGCTGCGGTCTCGACGGTTTTCTCGCCGCCAAGACCCAGCAAGGCTTGCTCAGCGGCATCCCCAACGGCATCGATGAGAGCTGGGACGCGGCCACTGATCCGCACCTGTTTGCGCCGTTCGCCATCGGCGACTGGGAAGGCAAAGCGATCAATGCCGCCCATGTGCGTGAACTGTTTGGCTTGAACCATTCCAGCGGCCCGCTGTTCGCCGTGGTTTCGCGTTTGGTTTATCAGAAAGGTCTGGACCTGACTGAAGCCGTCTCCGAATACATCGTGCAGAACGGTGGCCAGATCGCAATCATCGGCCGTGGCGAGCCGGAAGAAGAACAGGCCATGCGTGAACTGGCGCTGCGCTTTCCTGGGCAGATCGGCGTGCGCATCGGCTTCAATGAAACCGACGCCCGGCGCATGTTCGCCGGCAGCGATTTCCTGTTGATGCCGTCGCGCTATGAACCCTGCGGCCTGAGCCAGATGTACGCCCAGCGCTTCGGCTCGTTGCCGGTGGCGCGCAATACCGGCGGCCTGGCCGACACCATCGAGAACGGCGTCACCGGTTTCCTCTTCGACGAATCCACTGTCGAGAGCTACCGCGAAGCCCTGAGCCGCGCGTTCAGGGTCTTTGCCTTTCCCGAACTGCTCAATGCCATGCGTTGCCGAGCGATGGCCGCGCCGTTCAACTGGTGCAAAGCGGTCGAACCCTACGCCGAACTCTACGAACAACTGGTCGCCAAGGCGCTGGGTAAAGCCGGCCACAAATAACTCAGGGAGCTTTTCACAATGCCGTTACGGACCCAAGAAAACTGGCCCCACGGCGCGATCATGCAGGACGCCGAACACACTCAGTTTGCGCTGTGGGCACCGGATGCGTTTTACGTCAGTGTCGAACTTGAAGACGGTCAATCCTTGCCGATGTTACCGCAGGCCGATGGCTGGTTCGTGATCAAGACCCGGTGCCCGGCGGGCACCCGCTACCGCTTCAACATCGATGGTGAACTGGAGGTGCCCGACCCGGCCTCCCGCGCCCAGGACGGCGACCTTGACCGGCACAGTGTGGTGGTCGATCCGCTGGCCTATGACTGGCGCCACACCACCTGGCATGGCCGGCCGTGGAGCGAAGCGGTGATCTACGAGCTGCATGTCGGCGCGCTCGGCGGCTTTGCCGAAGTCGAGCAGCACCTGGCGCGTCTGGTCGAGCTGGGCATCACTGCCATCGAACTGATGCCCCTGGCGCAGTTTCCCGGCACACGCAACTGGGGTTATGACGGCGTGCTGCCTTTCGCACCGCAAGCCTCCTATGGCACCCCGGAACAACTCAAACACCTGATCGACAGCGCCCACGGCCATGGGCTGGCGGTGATTCTCGACGTGGTCTACAACCACTTCGGCCCCGACGGCAATTACCTCGGGCGCTACGCCAAAGGCTTTTTCCGCGAAGACAAGCACACGCCCTGGGGCGCGGCGATCGACTTCCGCCGCCGTGAAGTGCGGGACTTCTTCATTGAAAACGCGCTGATGTGGGTGCTCGAATACCGCTTCGACGGACTGCGCCTAGACGCGGTGCACGCCATCGAAAGCCCGGACTTCCTGCCCGAACTGGCGCAGCGTATTCGTCAGCAGATCGATCCAAGCCGTCACGTCTGGCTGACCGTCGAAAACGAGCTCAACCAGTCGAGCTTGCTTGAAGAGGATTACGACGCGCAGTGGAACGACGACGGCCACAACGCCCTGCACGTGCTGCTGACCGGCGAAACCGACGCCTACTACGCTGACTATGCGCTGCAACCCACCGAACAACTGGTGCGCTGCCTAAGCCAGGGCTTCGTGTTTCAGGGCCACATCACCCGCCACGGCGAACCGCGCGGCGAGCCGAGCGAACACCTGCCCTCCACCGCTTTCATCCTGTTCCTGCAGAACCACGACCAGATCGGCAACCGGGCTTTCGGCGAACGTCTGCATCACCTGGCCGATCCACGCGCGGTGCAGGCCGCCACCGTGCTGTTGCTGCTGTCACCGATGATTCCGCTGATGTTCATGGGCGATGAGTACGCGGCCGAGCAACCGTTCCTGTTCTTCACCAGCCACCACGGTGAACTGGCGGATCTGGTGCGCGAAGGTCGGCGCAACGAATTCGCCGGGTTCAGCGCCTTCGCCGATCCGCACAAACGCGAAAAAATTCCCGATCCGAATGCCGAGCAGACCTTCCACGCCTCGCAGCCTCGCCTGGTCGGCAACGGCAGCGCAAAACAGCAGGAAACCCTCGCGCTGTACCGGCAACTGCTGCAATTGCGCCACCGCTACATCATTCCCAATCTGTCCGGCACCCAGGCGCTTGGGGCGCACATGCTCGGCTTCGGTGCGGTCAGTGCACGCTGGCGCCTGGGCGATGGCAGTGAGCTGCGAATTGACCTGAACCTCAGCGATACGCCAGTGGTCAACCCTGCACAGACCGACGCCGTGTGGCTGTTTCAACAGCCGCCCGCCGTTGCCCTGTCGGAACCGGGCGTACTGCCCGCGTATTGCGCGCTTGTCAGCCTCACGGCCGCAACCCCCTTGCAACCTCTGGATGGAGAGCGCCTATGAGCGATGCGCAACTGGAAATACTCGCAAGCCGCGCCGGCCTCGCCGTCGACTGGATCGACGCCAACGGCCGCCCGCAGAAAGTCGCCCCGGCGGTGCTGCGCAATGTTCTCACCGGCCTGGGTCATCCGGCCAATACCGCACAGGAAATCGACGCCAGTCTGCTGCAACTGCAGCAAGTGCAGCAGGATCGCCACCTGCCGCCGCTGTTGACCGCAGATGTCGGGGTCAGCGTTGATCTGGCCCGCTATTTCGAGCCTGAAACGCCTTGCGAAATCCACCTTGAAGACGGTTCACGGCTTAACCTCAAACTCGACGCCGAAGCGAAACTGCCCGGTTTGATCCCGGTCGGTTATCAGCAGGTGCACATCGCCGACCAATATTTCACCCTGGCCGTGGCCCCCGAGCGCTGCTTCAGCGTCGGCGATGCGGTAGACAACCCGATCCCTCGCGTCTGGGGGTTGAGCGCGCAGTTGTACAGTCTGCGCCGCCCCGGCGATTGCGGCTTTGGTGACACTCAGGCGCTGGAAGAACTGGCGCGGGTGGCCGGCGAGCGCGGTGCCGATGCGCTGGCAATCAGTCCGTTGCATGCGATGTTCAGCGCCGACACCGGACGGTACAGCCCCTACTCGCCGTCCAGCCGCCTGTTTCTCAACGCCTTGTATGCCGCACCGGGCGCCATCCTTGGCGAACGCGCCCTGCGTGATGCGATCGACGCCAGCGGTCTGGCCGAGCAATTCCGGCAACTGGAAGACTTGAAGCTGATCGACTGGCCCGCGGCCGCCGACGCCAAACAGAAATTGCTGCAAGCCTTGTACGATGGTTTCGTCGCGGGCGAGCACCCGTTGCATCCGGACTTCGCCAGTTTCCGCCATGCCGGTGGCGAAGCCCTGGAAAACCACTGCCGCTTCGAAGCTATTCAGGAAATGCGCGCCGCCCGTGGCGAAAGCCTCGACTGGCGCGAATGGCCGGCACACTGGCATGAGCCGCGCGGCGCCGCCCTCGAAGCCTTTGCCGAGGAATACGCCGAACGCATCAGTTACTTCGCCTTTTGCCAGTGGTTGATCCACCGCTGCCTGGAGCGCGCGCAAACGGCTGCGCGCAGCGCCGGCATGGGCATCGGCCTGATCGCTGACCTTGCGGTCGGTGCCGACGGCGCCGGCAGCCAGGCCTGGAGCTTTCAGGACGAACTGCTCGCCTCGCTCACCGTGGGTGCGCCGCCAGACATTCTCAATCGCTCCGGTCAGGGCTGGGGGATTTCCGCGTTTTCCCCGGAAGGCCTGATACGCAAAGGCTTTCGCGCGTTCATCGACATGCTGCGCGCCAACTTCGCCCACGCTGGCGGGCTGCGCATCGACCATGTGATGGGCCTGCAACGCCTGTGGGTGATCCCAAACGGCGCGGCCCCGGCCGATGGCGCTTATCTGTATTACCCGTTTGACGATCTGCTGCGCCTGTTGACCCTTGAGTCCCATCGGCATCAGGCGATCGTCCTCGGCGAAGACCTCGGCACCGTGCCCGACGGTCTGCGCGAAAAACTCAGTGCGCGGGCGATCCTCGGCATGCGCGTGCTGCTGTTCGAACAGGACAACACGTATTTCAAACCGATCCTCGACTGGCCGGACAACGCGCTGGCGACCACCAGCACCCACGACCTGCCGACGCTCAACGGTTGGTGGCATGGCCGCGATATCGACTGGAACGCGCGTCTGGAATTTGTCGACGCCAACGGTGAAATCGAATGGCGTCGCCATCGCCAGCGCGAGCGCGAAGGCCTGCGCGGGGCCTTGAGCCAAGACCCGCAAAACTTCCGCGAAGAGTCCCACGAAGCCGATCAAGTGGTCGATGCCAGCGTGCGTTTCCTCGGTCATACCCGCGCACCGCTGGTGTTGCTGCCGCTGGAAGATGCGCTGGGCATCGACGAGCAGGCCAACCTGCCGGGCACCATCGACAGCCACCCGAACTGGTCGCGACGCCTGCCCGGCAACAGCGAAGCCTTGCTTGATGGCGCCGATGCCGCGCGCCGTCTGGAACTGCTGGCCTGTGCCCGCCTGCAAGCTGCCGAGCGTGACCAATGAACCAGACCCTCATCCAACCCCTGCGCGCCACCCTGCGCCTGCAATTTCACAAGGGTTTCACTCTGGAACAGGCGGTGCCGCTGGTGCCGTACTTTGCCCGCCTCGGCATCAGCCACATTTATGCCTCACCGCTGCTCGCGGCCCGCGCCGGTTCGATGCACGGCTACGACGTGGTCGACCCGACCCAGGTCAATCCGGAACTCGGCGGCGAACCGGCGCTGCGGCGTCTGGTCGGCACCCTGCGCGAACACGGCATGGGCCTGATCCTCGACATCGTCTCCAATCACATGGCGGTCGGCGGCGGTGACAACCCGTGGTGGCTCGATCTGCTGGAATGGGGCCGCCTGAGTCCGTACGGCGAGTTCTTCGACATCCAGTGGCACTCACCGGACCCGTTGATGGAAGGCCAGTTGTTGCTGCCGTTTCTCGGCAGCGATTATGGCGTCGCGCTGCAAGAAGGCACGCTGAAACTGCATTTCGATGCGCAGCAAGGTCGCTTCCACGTCGAGCATTACGAGCATCACTTTCCGATCTGCCCGAATGACTACGGCGAGTTGCTTAAACCGGTCGAAGCGCTGAAATCCCTGGCCGATCGTTTCAGCACCCTCAGCTACCAGACTGACGCCCATGCGCTGGCGATGCCGCTCAAGGCTGAATTGAAGGAGCTGGCAAGCGATCCGCAAATTCTCGCCGCGATCGAGGAAAGTCTCGCGCATTACGACTCCACGACTGCAGAAGGCTTCGACAAGCTGCATCAATTGCTCGAACGCCAGAGCTACCGTCTCGCCAGTTGGCGCACCGCCGCGGACGACATCAACTGGCGGCGCTTTTTCGACATCAACGAACTCGGCGGTCTGCGCGTCGAGCGTCCGGCCGTGTTCGAAGCCACTCACGGCAAGATCTTTCAGTTGATCGCAGAAGGCCTGGTCGACGGTTTGCGCATCGACCACATCGACGGTCTCGCCGACCCCCGTGGCTATTGCCGCAAGCTGCGGCGGCGCCTCGACTTGCTTGCGCCGGATCGGCACTTGCCGATCTACGTCGAGAAGATTCTCGGTGCCGGCGAAACCCTGCGCACCGATTGGGCGGTGGATGGCAGCACCGGTTACGAGTTCATGAATCAGCTGTCGTTGCTGCAACACGACCCCGATGGCGAACATGTACTCGGCGACCTCTGGCAGCGGCGCACCGAGCGTCCGGCGGCGTTCATTGAAGAAGCGCAACTGGCGAGGCAACAGATCCTCAACGGCTCGCTGGCCAGCGATTTTGAAAGCGTCGCCCAGGCGCTGCTGCAAGTGGCCCGGGATGACCTGATGACCCGCGACCTGACTCTCGGCGCAATTCGCCGGGTGTTGCAGGCGCTGATCGTGCATTTCCCGGTGTATCGCACTTACATCAATGCGCTGGGTCGCGCGGCGCAGGATGAACAGTTCTTCGAGCAGGCCATGGACGGCGCGCGGCAGACGCTGGGCGAAGGCGACTGGCCGGTGCTTGACTGTGTGGCGGCCTGGCTCGGTGGCACGCCCTGGCGGCAAAAGCCGCGCGGGCGCTCGCGCAAGATCCTCAAGCACGCTTGCGTACGCTTCCAGCAACTGACGTCGCCGGCAGCGGCCAAAGCCGTGGAAGACACCGCGTTGTATCGCTCGGCGGTGCTGCTGTCGCGCAACGACGTCGGCTACAACACCGAGCAGTTCAGCGCACCGGTCAGCGACTTCCATGCGGTCAATCAGCAACGCCTGGATGCGTTTCCCGACAATTTGCTGGCGACTGCGACCCACGACCACAAACGTGGCGAAGACACCCGTGCACGACTGGCGGTGCTCAGCGAACGCAGCCACTGGTATGCCGAACAGGTCGAGTTGTGGCGCGCCCTCGCCCGGCCGTTGCGCGACGATGACCAAGTGCCGTCGTCCGGTGATGAACTGATCCTGTATCAGGCGTTGCTCGGCAGTTGGCCGCTGCAACTGAGCGATGACGATCAGTCAGGTTTCAGCGACTACGCCGAGCGCATCTGGCAGTGGCAACAGAAAGCCCTGCGCGAAGCCAAGTTGCAAAGCAGCTGGAGCGCGCCGAACGAGGCATACGAAAACGCTGCGCAGACGTTCACCCAACGCCTGCTCACCGGTGCAGAAGGCGAGCTGCTGCGCGCCGCGCTGAGCAAGACCGTCAACAGCATCGCGGCAGCCGGCGCCCTTAACAGTCTGGCGCAAACCTTGCTGCGCATGACCGTGCCGGGGGTACCGGATCTGTATCAGGGCAACGAGTTCTGGGACTTCAGCCTGGTCGATCCGGACAACCGTCGGCCGGTGGATTACGCCGCGCGCGCGCAGGCTCTGGACGGACAAGCGCCGCTCCAGGAACTGCTGGCGAACTGGCGTGACGGGCGTATCAAGCAAGCGTTGATCGCCGAGGTGTTGAACCTGCGCGCCGAACACGCCGAGCTGTTTCGCCGGGGCACGTATCAGGCCTTGGAGGTGCTGGGCGAGCAGGCGCACAACGTGCTCGCATTCGCCCGTGAGCACGAGGGCCGCTACGCCATCGTGATCGTGCCGATCCGCTGCGCGACGTTGCTGGAAAACAGTGCCGTGCCACAGGTGGATGCGCTGCGCTGGGGCGATACACGGGTGGTTTTACCGTTCGCCGCCTCTGACACAAACCTGAAGGGACTTTTTCACAGCAGCGCAGTCACAAAAAACAGGGAGCTGAACGTCAGCGCCGCGCTGGGGGATTTCCCGGTCAATCTGTTTACCCAACTCTTTACGTAACGACGAGTTCAGTTCAGGAGCATTGCGATGAGTACCGACGATAAACGCATCCGCGAGTTCGCCTATCAGATCTGGGAATCGGAGGGCAAACCTGAAGGTCATGAAGCGCGTCATTGGGAAATGGCGCGCAAACTGGCCGAAGCCGAGGCCCTCGCGCCGAAGAAGTCGCCAAAGGCTGCGGGCAGTAAAACCGCCGGCAAGACTGCGACCGGCAAAGCCAGCGAAAGCAAAACCCCGGCGGCCAAGCCCAAGGCGCCTGCCGACGCCAAAGCCAAGCCTTCCAGCGCCGCCAAAGTGATTCCACCGGGCGAAAAAGCCGCCGAGAAAAAGCCGCGCGCCCCACGCAAGCCCCCGGCCAACTGACACACCCGGATTATTGAACTGAATGACCGTGTGGCGGGTTCGCTCGCCACATTAGGGACAACTCGTCCTCAAGAAACCTCAAACACCCCCTGTCAGGGACAGATGTCTGTGGTGAGGGGATTTATCCCCGATCGGCTGCGAAGCAGTCGCAGGGCCGCTGCGCGACCCATCGGGGATAAATCCCCTCACCACAGATTCTGTTCCCACAGTTGATCCGTTATTCGAACCAACCCGTTTTGCAGGAGCAATCATGACCCGTCCAAAGAATGCCGAGCCCGCAGCGCACGCTGAACCTTCGAGAATCCGTGAAGGCCTGCCCTTCCCGCTCGGTGCGACCTGGGATGGTCTGGGGGTTAACTTTGCACTGTTTTCCGCCAATGCCACCAAGGTTGAACTGTGCATTTTCGACGATGCCGGCGAAGTCGAACTCGAGCGCATCGAACTGCCGGAATACACCGACGAGATCTACCACGGCTATCTGCCCGATGCCCATCCCGGGCTGATCTACGGCTACCGCGTGTATGGCCCGTATGACCCGGCGAACGGCCATCGCTTCAACCACAACAAACTGTTGATCGACCCGTACGCCAAACAACTGGTCGGCGAGTTGAAATGGTCCGAGGCGCTGTTCGGCTACACCATCGGCCACCCCGACGCCGACCTCAGTTTCGATGAACGCGACAGCGCGCCGTTTGTGCCCAAGTGCAAGGTCATCGACCCGGCGCACACCTGGGGCAACGACCATCGGGTCAGCGTGCCGTGGGACAAAACCATCATTTATGAAACCCACGTACGCGGCATCAGCATGCGTCACCCTTCGGTGCCGGAGAACGTGCGCGGTACCTTTGCCGGGTTGATGGTCGACGACGTGCTCGAACACATCCGCAAACTCGGCGTGTCGAGTGTGGAACTGCTGCCGATCCATGCCTTCGTCAACGACCAGCATTTGCTGCACAAGGGCATGACCAACTACTGGGGCTACAACAGCATCGCCTTCTTCGCCCCGGACCCGCGTTACCTGGCCAGCGGCAAGATCGCCGAGTTCAAGGAGATGGTCGCGCACCTGCACGAGGCCAATCTGGAAGTGATTCTCGACGTGGTCTACAACCACACCGCCGAGGGCAACGAACAAGGTCCGACCCTGTCGATGCGCGGCATCGACAACGCCTCCTACTACCGCCTGATGCCCGACGACAAGCGCTATTACATCAACGATTCCGGCACCGGCAACACCCTCGACCTCAGTCACCCGTGCGTGCTGCAGATGGTCACCGACTCGCTGCGTTATTGGGCCAGCGAGATGCACGTCGACGGTTTCCGCTTCGATCTGGCGACGATTCTCGGGCGCTATCACGACGGTTTCGACGAGCGTCACAGCTTCCTCGTCGCCTGCCGTCAGGACCCGGTGCTGCGCCAGGTGAAAATGATCGCCGAGCCTTGGGACTGCGGCCCCGGTGGCTATCAGGTCGGCCACTTTCCGCCGGGCTGGGTCGAGTGGAACGACAAATTCCGCGACACCGTGCGCGCGTTCTGGAAAGGCGACGACGGCCAGGTTGCCGACTTCGCCAGCCGCATGACCGCGTCCGGCGAGATGTTCAACCAGCGCGGACGGCGGCCGTACTCGTCGGTGAACTTCATCACCGCCCACGACGGTTTCACCCTCAACGATCTGGTGTCGTACAACGACAAGCACAACGAAGCCAACGACGAGAACAACCAGGACGGCAGCAACAACAACCTGTCGTGGAACCACGGCGTCGAAGGCCCGACCGACGACCCGGAGGTCAATGCGCTGCGCCACCGACAGATGCGCAACTTCTTCGCCACGCTGCTGCTGTCGCAGGGCACACCGATGATCGTTGCCGGTGACGAATTCGCCCGCACGCAGGACGGCAACAACAACGCCTATTGCCAGGACAGCGAGATCGGCTGGGTCAACTGGGACCTGAGCGAGGACGGCAAGGCGCTGCTCAAATTCGTCAAACGCCTGATCAAGTTGCGTATGGCTTATCCGATCCTGCGTCGCGGGCGCTTCCTGGTCGGCGAGTACAACGAGGACATCGGCGTCAAGGACGTCACCTGGCTGGCGCCGGACGGCACCGAGATGACCACCGAGCACTGGCATGACGCGCACAACCGTTGCCTGGGCATGCTGCTCGACGGTCGCGCGCAGGAAACCGGGATCCGCCGCAAAGGTGCCGATGCGACGCTGCTGCTGGTGGTCAACGCCCACCATGACATCGTCAACTTCAGCCTGCCGGAAGTGCCGGAAGGCAGTTTCTGGACCTGCATGATCGACACCAATCAGCCATCGATTCGCGGTCAGGAACGCTTCGAGTTCGGCCATGAGTATTCGGTCACCGGGCGTTCGCTGCTGCTGTTCGAACTGCAACGCGAAGAAGAAGACTGATATGGACCTGCACAGTTATCTGGCGCGCCGCCCGCCCGACTATCGCGACACCGCCGCACTCGGCCATTGCCTGCGGGCGCTGGTCGAGGCCGGTCTGGATCAGTTGCCGTTACCGGGCAGCGGCTGCACGCTGGAGCGCTTTCAACGTCTGGCGGAAGTCGGCGGGCATGATCTGGGCTTGTGCAAACTCTACGAAGGCCACACCGACGCATTGGCGATCATCGAACAGCTCGGTGGTTCGCCTACACCGGGCAGCACTTGGGGCATGTGGGCGGCTGAACCACCGCAGGCTCGGGTGCAGGTGCGACCGGCCGGGCACATGGTGCGCCTCGACGGGCGCAAGGCCTGGTGTTCCGGGGCGGCGGTGCTCAGCCATGCGCTGCTCACCGCGTGGGACGCCGAAGACCGTCAGCATCTGGTCGCAGTGGCGCTTGATCAACCGGGCGTGACCATCACCGATCAGGGCTGGCAAGCGGTCGGCATGGGCGCCACCGGCAGCGTCGAAGTGTTGTTCGACGGCGCTGAAGCCCAGGCCATCGGCGAACCCGGCGACTACCTGAATCGTCCGGGTTTCTGGCAAGGCGGGATCGGCATTGCCGCGTGCTGGTACGGCGCGGCAAGGGAAATCGCCGAGGCGCTGCGTAAACACTGCGCGCAACGTCAGGAGCCGCACGCCCTCGCCCACCTCGGCACGGTCGATGCGGCGCTGTACGCAGCCGCCAATGTGCTGCGTTTCAGTGCGTTGCACATCGATACGCATCCCGAAGCCAATGCCGAACTGTTAGCCCGACGTGCCCGCGCCGTGGTCGAGCAATCGGCTGAGCAAGTGATGCGCGAGACCGGTCGGGCGCTGGGTGCCGCTCCGTTCTGCAAGGATCGGCACTTCGCCCGGTTGAGCGCCGATCTGCCGGTGTTCCTGCGCCAGAGTCATGCCGAGCGTGATCTGGCGGCCCTTGGCCAAACGCTGGCTGAACACCCCGAGGAGGCCTGGACGCTATGAACGCCGCTAATAAGCCCGATCCGATCATCGGCCACCAAGGGACTTCGTTGCTGCAATGGCAACATTCCCGGCACCTGGCGGCGCTGGACAGCGTCGATGTCCTCAGTCTGGTGCCACCGGGCGCGCGGGCGGTGATCGTCGCCCCGCACCCGGACGACGAAGTGCTCGGCTGCGGCGGAATGTTGCAGTTGCTGGCCGCCGCCGGGCGTCAGTTGCAACTGATTTCGGTCACCGATGGCAGCGCCAGTCATCCCGGTTCCGAGCGCTGGCCAGTCGAACGCCTGAGCGTGGTGCGGCCGCAGGAATCGGCTGAAGCCCTGCGCCGCCTCGGCGTGCCATTGCACCGGATGAAATGGCTGCGCGGCGGTTTCAGCGATAGCCAGGTCGCCGCAGATGAGCCGTCGCTGGTCGCGTTCATCGAACGCCACCTGCGCCCGGGCGACGTGGTGTTCAGCACCTGGTGCGAGGACGGCCACTGCGATCACGAAGCCGCCGGCCGCGCCAGTATCGAAGCTGCACGCCGGGTTGGCGCCACCTGCCACGAATTGCCGGTATGGACCTGGCACTGGGCCTCACCCGAAGACGCTTCGGTGCCGTGGCAGCGCGCACGAAAGATTCTGTTGTCCGCCGAGCAAGTGGCGCGCAAACGCCACGCGGTGCATGCGTTCGCCAGCCAACTGGAAGGCGACCCGCAAGCCGGGCTGCAACCGGTATTGGCGCCGTACGTGCTGGATCGTCTGCTGCAACCGTTCGAAGTGGTGTTCCTATGAGTGTCGATGATCGCTACTTCGACGGATTGTTCAGCGCTAACGATGATCCCTGGGCGTTTCGCGAGCGCTGGTATGAACAGCGCAAACGCGCGATCACCCTCGCCGCCCTGCCCCGCGCGCATTATCGGGCGATCTTCGAACCCGGTTGCGCCAATGGCGAACTCAGTGCGGAACTCGCCGAGCGCTGCGACCGCTTGCTGTGTTGCGACACCGCCAGTGCCGCGGTGAATCTGGCGCGTACCCGGTTGAGCCTGTTTGACCATGCCGAGGTGCGCCAAAGTCGCCTGCCCGGTGACTGGCCGGAGGAAAAATTCGACCTGATTGTATTTAGCGAAATCGGCTACTACCTCGATGCCCAGGATCTGACAGAAGTGATCCGCCGCATCAGTGAATCCCTGACGGCTGACGGGCAATTGCTCGCTTGCCACTGGCGCCCGCCCATCGATGGCTGCCCGCTCAACGCGCGGCAGGTACATGACCTGATTCACGAGCAATTACCGCTACCGCGTCTGGCGCTGCATCAGGAGTCCGACTTTATCCTTGAAGTCTGGAGCCGTGAGCCGCGCTCGGTGGCCGCATTGGAGGGCCTGCGATGATCGGCATTCTGATTCCCGCGCATAACGAGGAAGATCTGCTGGAACAGTGCCTGACGGCCGCCTTGCGCGCCAGTAAACACGGGCTGCTGGCCGGCGAGCCGGTCGAAGTGCTGGTGGTGCTAGACAGCTGCACCGATCGCTCGGCGCAGATCGTCAGCGGCTTTCCGGTACTGAGTCTGCACATCGACGCCCGCAACGTCGGCCAGGCCCGGGCCGCTGGCGCGCAGGTGTTGCTGGAGCGTGGCGCGCGCTGGATTTCCTGCACCGACGCCGACAGCCGTGTGGCCGAGGACTGGCTGGTGGCACAGTTGGGGCTGGGTGCGGACGCGGTGTGCGGCACGGTGACCGTCGAACATTGGGATCCGACATTCGACGAAAGCGCGCAAATCCGCTATCACAGCCACTATCAGGCGCGGGACGGGCATCGCCATATCCACGGCGCCAATCTTGGGGTCAGTGCCGATGCTTATCGTTGGGCCGGGGGATTCGCCCCCTTGACCTGCGATGAGGACGTGCAACTGGTGCGGCAACTGGAATTGCTCGGTGCCGACATCGCCTGGAGCCATCGCCCGCAAGTGCATACCAGCGCCCGTCTGGACAGCCGTGTCCGGGGCGGATTCGGGGACTACCTGCGAAAATTGGTACAGTTAGACATAAAAAAAGCGGATCAGATTGATCTGTGACGCGACGAACCGGTTTTCATGAGCAATACTCTGCTGCGCGGCAATCCAGGGTTCGGAGCGTCGCACAGCAATCCATTCGCCTTCACGGGTCGAGCGCACCTGCCTTTCTACGGTGCAGATTCGATTGAGGGCCTGACTCGACAAGGACGTAGCACCCATGAAACCGTTATTCCTCAACGAAAACCCGCCGCCGGTACAGATCTGGAACAGTTCCCCGCAGTTGGACAACATCCCCGTCATCAACACCCATAGCCTCGTTCCCCCCGGTGCTCGCGCCGTCGTCGTCGCCCCGCATCCGGGTGATGAAGTGGTGACCTGTGGCGGGCTCCTGCAATTGCTCTCCAGCCTCGGTCATCCGCTGCAACTGCTGTCGATCACTGATGGCAGCGCCAGCCATCCCGGCTCGCGACAGTGGTCGGAAAAACGCCTGAGCGTGTTCCGTCCGCAAGAGAGCGTCGAAGCCCTGCGTCGGCTCGGCCTGCCGATGCACAGTCTGAAATGGGTGCGCGGCGGGTTCACCGACAACGCGCTGCTCGAACGCGAGACGGAAATCAGCAGTTTCATTTCGCGTTATCTGCGCCCCGGCGACGTGGTGTTCAGCACCTGGCGCAACGACGGCAACGACGACCACGAAGCGGTCGGACGTGCCAGTGCCAACGCGGCGGCGCAAGCCGGAGCCACCTATCACGATGTGGCGGTCTGGGCCTGGCACTGGCCGGAGCGCGAGCAGAGCCTGATCCCCTGGGATCGTGCACGCAAACTGCGCCTCGACACCTGGACCGTGGCGCGCAAAAGCCACGCCACCCACGCCTATGCCAGCCAGCTCAAGGGCGAACCGGCGATCGGCATCGCGCCGATGCTGCCGCCGGTGATCCTGGAACGGATGCGCCTGCCCTACGAAATTGTCTTCATCTGAAACACCCATCCCCTGTGGGAGCGGGCTTGCTCGCGAAAGCGTCGGTTCAGTCACCTGTGATGTTGAATGTGCCGGCCTGTTCGCGAGCAAGCCCGCTCCCACATTGATAGGCGGCGAGCAAGTGGCTATGGCCCACGACCGTTCATCGCAAATACCTCCCTACCTGTAATTTCTGACAGTAGCCAACGCTCGCCACCTGCCCCTAAATAACCCAGAGCCTTTGCCCCCCACGACTCTGGAGTCTTCAGCATGCTTATTCAGCGCCCTCGCCTCCCGGCCCCAAAGTCTCTGCGGCAACTGGAAATACCCGACCGTACGCAGCCGGCCCTGGATGGGGGGGTGTGGGGGATCAATATTGCCGCCGCGCAGTTGCTGGCGCCCGACAAGGGGCTGAAAGTCTATTGTCCACCCTGGGACCGTATGGGTTTAGGTGACCACATCGAGCTGCTGCTCGACGGTATTCAGGTCGACCAGACCACCCTCGTCAAGCCAGGGGATGTCGGCGAGCGTGTCACCCTGTATGTCCCGCCCCAGAAGTTCGTGACCGGGGCCTATACGCTGCAATATCGGGTCAAGGTATTCGAACAGACTCCGGAAGCTTCGCTGCCTCCGGTGAATATCTTCGTCAAACTCGACCGGCCCGGCGGCAAGGATGAAAACGGCAGTGCCCCGGGGCATTCCGAGCTGTACATGTACATCGATCCGCGGATCATCAACGATGGCGTGGACAAGGAAACCGCCGAAACCGGCCTCGACATCATCATCCAGGCCAAACCCGGCAGCAGCAGCCTGTTGCCCTACCCCAACATGGCCGTGGGTGACCGCTGCAAATTGACCTGGGGTGGCTGGTTTGTGTATTCGCCACGGGTGACCCAGGATCACATCGATGACCCGCAAGGCCATCCACTGATCATCCATGTCGACAAGGCCACCATCCTCGCCGCCGGCGATACCGATAGCCTGGCCGTAGCCTTTGAAGTACACGACATTGTCGACAACCGCTCCGAAGACTGGTGCGCCGCAGTAGGGATTGCCGTCGATACCGGCAACACGCGCCTGTCGCCTCCCATGGTCAAAGAGGCCTTCAATAGCGTTGTGGACATGGACAAACTGGGGGATGCGCCGCTGACCTTGCAGGTATTGGTCGACGCACCCGACTTCCGGATCGGTGATGTGATCATCGGCCTGGGCAAGGGCACCACGCTGGACGGCGAACCGATCAGCGTTGAAGTCCGCGGCGAGCCGCTCATCAGCGTGGGCAACATCTACGAATTGGCCCTGCCAAGCGCCGACATACGTTTGCTGGCCAAAACCCAGGCCGTGTTCAGTTATCGCGTGGAACGCAGCGGGTCTGATGATCGCTCCTCCAAGGGGCGCTTCGTCAGTATCATCGGAGCAACCCGACGCCTGCTCGCGCCGATTGCCGTGGATGCGCAACAAGGGGCACTCGACCCTGATCGGGTGTACACCACCGCCGTCATCCCCTTTGACCCGATGATGCAGGTGGGCATGGTCATCATTCTGCGCTGGGTCGGCACCCGCCAGGATTTCGGCGTCTACGACCCGGAGCTGAACTGGCACACCCTTAGCAAGGGCGATATCGACGACAAAGAACCGATCCCGATCATCGTCGAAGGCAAACACCTCAAAGCCATCGAGGGCGGTACGCTGGATTTGTTCTACGTGCTGATGGCCGAGGGCAGCGATGGAGGCATCATTCAGCGCGAGTCACTGCACCATGCTCTGTTGCGGGTGGGTGAACCGCTGCTGGAACTGGTCGCGCCCATCGTCCTCGGTGAGGCCGGCGGAACACTCGAACCCGACGACCTGCCCGGCGGTTCGAGCAAACTGACCGCCCCGGCTGCCGCCGAACCCACCAAAGCGGGTGACAAGGTCACCTATACCTGGCGCGGTTCGAAAACCGGCAAGACCAGCGACTCGGTGCCGATCAATTCGCTCAATGCCGGCAAAGCCATCGATTTCACCCTGAACCCGACCTTCGTCCAGACCCACATCGAACCCAATCGCGGCGGCACTGTGGACGCGATGTATGAAATCCTCAGGGTGGCGGCAGGCTCCACGCCGGAACGTGTCAGCTACTCGCGGACGTTGAATTTCACTGTCGGCGAAGCCGTGCTGCTGACCCGGCCGAAGGTTCAGCAGGCCGAGGCCGATGGCACTACCTTGCAGCCGATCAAGGCCGTGGAAGCCCTGACCGTCAACATCGATTCGCAAGACTTGCTGCTCAGCGATCTGCTCAGCGTGACCTGGACCGGCGCACCCGGCACTGCCGCCGGCGGCTCGCACACCACCCCGGCAAGACCCATCAGTGAAACCACGCTGACAATCGAACTGCCGGTCACCGTGCTGGCATTCAACCTGGGCAAAACCGTCACCGTGGAGTACACCGTCATCCGCAACGGTGTGCCCCGCACCTCGTTGCCGCTGTTGTTGAATGTCGGCACCTTGCCGGACTCAAGCTTGATCCTGCCGGTGATCATGGACGCCGACGATGACGGCGAGGGCCAGGAGTTCAACGTAGGGAATCTGACCAGCAATGCCACCTATCGCATGGGCGTCTGGCCGTTGATTGCCACAGGCCAATATGTCTGGCTGCGTCTGAAAGGGACGAACGCTGATGGCAGCGACTACAACCTGCAGATTCATACGGCACCGGGTTCAATGGTCAGCGACAAGTGGCTCGATCAAGGCTATTACGAGCGGAGCATCGCCTTTGCAGGCTTGAGAAACCTCAAAGATGGCAGCCCGCTGACCATGGAGTTCAAAGCCGCGTTCGGCAAGAGCACGGATGAGAGCGAGGCGGTGCCCTTCCCCGTGCGTACTTACACGATCAAAGCGTTTGAGGATGTGCGACCAGAAATTACCGAATCGAAAGACTCCAAAGGGAATGAGATTGCCAAAGGCGGATTCACCGTTGATACCCAGATCACGTTGTCAGGGGCCGGGGCCAAAGGTCAGAAAGTCCAGATCAAGGACGGCACCACCGTCAAAGGTGAAGCGACGGTTAACCTGACGACCGGCCTGTGGGAACTGACCCTGACAGGCTTGAGCGTGGCCGCTCACAGCTTCACCGCCATCGCGCTGTATGGTAGTGGTCAGGTATCCGCGGCGTGGACGTTGACGGTGACGGCCAGTAACCCACCGACCATCACCAAAGCCATCGACTCCAAAGGGAATGAGATTGCCAAAGGCGGATTCACCGTTGATACCCAGATCACGTTGTCAGGGGCCGGGGCCAAAGGTCAGAAAGTCCAGATCAAGGATGGCACCACCGTCAAAGGTGAAGCCACGGTTAACCTGACGACCGGCCTGTGGGAACTGACCCTGACAGGCTTGAGCGTGGCCGCTCACAGCTTCACCGCCATCGCGCTGTATGGCAGTGG
>NZ_JACHCY010000011.1:0-192350 GCF_014200835.1 Pseudomonas sp. JAI115 | reverse complement strand
TCTCCCACGGTCTGTACTGGTCAGAGTCAGAATCGAGTCTGTAGTCCCGCCCACCCCTTCAAGTCTAAACATACAAGCGAGCCTGCTCGCGAAGCGGTCGACTCGGTCTGCAGTCAACCGAGGGCCGTTTTCTCCAGGTGTTCAAGGATGATCGGATACACATCCACCACCGCGTTCTTGCCGAACATGCAGTCGATGTGGCCGTAGCCCGGCACCACATGCCGGCTGTAGCGCTCCGGCCCGTGGACTTCGCAGACTCGCTGGTAGGTCTTGAGCGTGCTTTCCGGCAGATAGCACTGGTTCTCCGCGCCGCTGATAAAGCAGATCGGCATCGTCAGCCGCTGGAAGTGCGGCATGTACACATCGTTGCCTTTGAAATCCACCAGATGCCCTTTGCGCACGATCAGCGCCAGGTGCTCGAAGGTCTCGATGTTCGACTCGCCGAACAGCTCGTGCAGGTTGTCGTGCAGGGTTTCGTTGAGGGTGTCGTGGCGATACAGCGAGGCGTACATGAAAGTGATGCGGTGGCACACCGGGTTGGTGCAATAGCCCTGCGCCTCGATCCGCGCGTAGCCGTTGAGGGCCTTGTCGTAGAGGCGGTTGAACCAGTTCTCCTTGCTGTCGGCGTAAGCCGTCATCGATTTGATACCGATGGCGTCGAGCATGCCCGGCAGGTGCAGACCGGCCTTCAATCCAGTGGCCGTGGCGACCACAGTGTCAGCGGCAATCTGCGAGCAGACCACCGAACGCACACCCTGCAGCCCCGCCAGCAACGACATGAAGAACGTGGTCGCGCCGTAGCAATGCACCACGCACTGCACGTCTTTGGCCTGCGTCTCCTGCTGAATTTGCGCAATGGCAGCCTTGAAGTCGTACTGGGCGATCTGGTCGCCATTCCACTCTTTCTTGCTCGCCGGCAGCAGAATGCTCACCCGGAAATCCAGCAGCCACACGTCATAGTCGTGCTTGCACAGGTACTCCAGCAGGTTGGTCTGGATGGTGTCGGTGGAAAAGATATTCGAGCCGACGCCCAGGCCGTGCACCAGCATCACTGGGCCTTTGCTGCCGGCCTGGTATCGGGTCAGGCGCAGCTCGACGCCGTCTTCGGTGGGGAAGAAATGCACCGCCGGGGTCGGCGCATCCAGCGGCCGTTTCAGGCGTGGCGGCGCGTCGGGGTTGAAGTAGATATCGCCAGCGAAGACCCCGCCGTAACTCTCCCAGAGAATCCCGGCGAAGAACTTGCCGAAGCGCGCCAGGCCTTCGATGCGCTCGCGCTCGTTACGCGCGTTGAGCACTTTCATGGTGGTCATCTGTTTGGCGAAATCGATTGGATGAATGTGCATCACCCCGGAGCCGATCACCTCGCCCGACTTGTCTGGCCCGCGATACAGCGTCACGTACAAAGTGCTGGTGTCGTGCCAGATGTTCAGCACGCCGTTGTCTTCCGGCACGGTTTTGAAGGCGCTGAAGAAATAGTCGTTGCCGTCCTCGGCGGTCAGTTTCATGTCGTATTTCATGTGCCGCGTGTCGACCTGCTGCTCGAATTGCTCGAACAGGTTGAACACGCCATTGCTGGCGGTCAGCGGTTGCGGCGACAGCGCCGGGGCATTGACCGTACCGACAATGGTCGCGGCGTGCTCCGGTTCCTTGATCATCCGGTTGAGGTCGTTGGCGGTGATGGTCAGGGTGAAGTCGATTGGCGAGTTGTCCGCCTCGCCGCGTTTGGCCGCCGCTTCGTAGACTTTCAGATCAGTGCTTTGCGCGGCGGTGAAGGCGCGGGAGAAATAGCCTTTCATGGTTTCGGTGAACTGCACGCCGAGGGTCGGCGGCGCTACCTGTTTGCGCGGTGCCGACGGCAGCGTGTAGTCGATCTTCCAGCCACGGTCGGCGGCCAGCAGGCCCATGTTGCGTTCACTCACGGCGGAGATGGTCAGCAGCGGATTGACCGCCAGCGAGGTCGGGATCACCGCGCCGTCGGTCACGTACAGACTGGCGTAAACATCGGTGCCGGCCGCGCCGCTGAACACCTGGCCCTTGTGATTGACCACGCCTTGCGTCGCGTCTTCGCCCATCACGCAACCGCCCAGCGGATGCACAGAAACGATGCTGTGCTTGAGCAGCCTGGTCCAGATCGGGTTCTCGACCCAGACCCCGCCCAACGCCTTGGTGCTCTGGTACAGACGCTCATTGCCGAGTTTGAAGTTTTCCTGCTCGCCGACACCCGGCCAGTCGATGCGCAACTGGTCCTTGTTGTCGAGAATCATCCGGCCCTGGCCGCTGTCGTGGCTCATAATCAGGTAGGTCTGCATATTGTGCAGCGCGCCGTAATACGGCCCGCGCAGGAAACTCTCGGCCTCGCGCTCCTTGTAGCCGAGCTTGCCGCTGAAACTGTCGTCGGTGGCCACGCCGATCATTTCGGCGAACCCGGCCATCGCCGGCACCATCGGCCGGCCGAGGGCGCCGGGGATCGAGCCTTCCTCGATGACCATGCGGCTGCGCCAGTCACCTTCGGTGCGCATGTCGATGATCGAGGTGATGCACGGGCCGACCGGGTGCAGTTCCTTGGCCGAATGCGCACCGAAACCGATGCCGTTGATGGTCTGCTCGCAGTTGTGGCCGAAGCCGAGGATGTCACCGTTGCCGCTCATGTTCTCGCCGAGCTGGCCGGACATCACCAGGCCCTTGTCCCGCGAACGCAGCAGAATTTCGGTAGAGCCGAGGGTGCCGGCGGAGACCACGACGATATCGGCCTTCACGAACAGCGTCGGCGCGTCGAATTTCTCGCGCCCGCTGTCGAGGTACTGGAAGTGCACGATCCAGCCATCGCCGTCGCGCTCCAGATGCCGCACCTCAGCCTGGCAGAAAATCTCCGCGCCATGGTTCCAGGCATCCGGCAGATAGTTCATCAGCGTGGTGTTCTTGGCCTTGTTGTTACAGCCCGAGACGCAGTCGCCGCACTGGTTGCACGGCAGTTGCTCGACGCCGACGTGGTTGAGGTTGTTCGGCAGTTTGTCGAAGGTCACGTTGATCGGCGGCTTGTAGAAATGCGCGCCCTGCTTGAGGTAGTCCGCCGATTTTTTGTTGGCGTCGAGCTTGGGCAGGTTCGGCGCGTTGTTCGGGTACGGATTGGGCTTGAGCATTTCCCGGGCGCGGGCGTAACCGTCCTTGAGCAGCGTATCGCGATGATCGCGTACCGCCTGCGGCCAGCGTGGATCCTCGAACACCCCGGGTTCCGGCTCCAGGGCAACGTTGGCGTTAATCAGCGATGTACCGCCGAGGCCGCAGCCGACCACCACGTTCTGCTGGGCATTCACATGCAGGTCGAACAGCCCGGTGCGCGAGCCAATGTGGCCGTCCGGGTCATGCACCTGCAACTCTTCGGTCGCGGCGATCATGGTGTTGGGGTATTCACCGGGCTGGATTTCCCGCCCGCGTTCGAGCAGGCATACCTGCTTGCCGGCCCGGGACAGGCGCGACGCAGCAATGCCGCCACCATAGCCGGAGCCGATGACGATCACGTCGTAGTGTTCCTTGATCTCGCTGATGGGCGTTGCGATGCGTGTCATGAGGGTGTTCCTCTCTCAGGCAGATGGGGCAACTCTGCGGTTGCCTGCAATCAATGGGCGAACGGGCACCTGGCCTCCGGGTCGAGCCCGGCGACAGCACAGCGGTTAAAGCAGGAGGTCGCTACAGACGAGCGCGTTGATTGGCCGCACGACGTAACGTGCGCTTGCGTGGCGAGGGGGGATGGCGATGTGGGCGGCTATCCATCATGCGTTCTCCCAGAACCTGATGTGGATAAGTGACGGCTGTCCTTGTGCCATTGCAGTGAAGACAGCGCAGGAATCGAAGTCAAGGCAACGATTTAGAACTGTATGAAATCTGACCAATTGCCGTTTGGACTATGCCCGACGTGGCCTGCAGGGTTTGGCGAACAAGTTATCCACATAGCCATGCACAGCAAATGGGGGTAACTGTGGATGACTGCGAAAATAACTCGCTGATTTGTGAAGAAAAATCGTGACTTATCCAGAATGATGTTTTGCCAGACACATTGGCTATTTTTTGATCAGGTCTTTGTAAGCCACGGTTTTCATGGCTTGTAGAGGATGGCGAACACGTTATCCACAGAAGCGCCAACAGACTTCGGGGGTAACTTCGCGGCGGCTGTGGAAAAGCGCTGAGGGCTGTGTGAAATCGTGGTTTACACGGGGATTATCAGCTTTAAAAGCTTAATCGATCAATTATTGATCAATCCTATACAGGCCACGTTTTATATGGCTTGCAGCGGACAGCGAACATCTTGTCCACAGAAGCGCCAACAGAGATTGGGGGCAACTCTTGAAGTTATTCAGGAGAAAAAGCCCGGTAAAACCGTGACTTAGGCTGGTTGTTTTTTGAGCTGGAGCCTGGAAGGCTTGATTGGCGTGGGGTACAGGGATGGGCGAACACGTTATCCACAGATCCGCCAACAGGGATTGTGGGTAAACAACACTGAAACTTGCTGCCCCCTATCCAATGTGGGAGCGGGCTTGCTCGCGAAAGCGGTGGGTCATTCAACTTTGATGCAGCTGAAACGACGCTTTCGCGAGCAAGCCCGCTCCCACAGGGGGTGTTCAGTGTCTGGAGGATTGTCGCTAGCGAACGACGCCTTCTTCGATCAGTAGTTTGAGGATCGCTTCAGCGCCGGCCTGCGCGGTGACGCCTTTAAGCACTTGTCCACCGCCGCCACTGGCTTTGGCGGTGGCAGCTTTCATGCGGTCCGCACCGCTCTTGGCCTTGATCACCTTCAAACGTTTCGGCCGTGGCTTGGCCGGTTGCAAGGTGGCAATCGCGAGCAACTCATCGTCCACCACTTCGATGTCTTCAGCCTGCAAAACTCCGCGTCGCGCCGGACCGTAGGCACTCTGTCGAGGTTTGGGCGCGGCGTTATCCACAGTCGCCAGAAACGGCAGCTTCACTTTCAACCGCCGCCGCTGCCCGCGAGGCAAGGCTTGCAGCACCAGCGCCGAACCGTCGGTGATCGACTCGACCTGCGCCAGCCCCACCACCAGCGGCCAGCCCAGCCCTTCGGCCAACAGGAACGGCAACATGCCCGAGCCTTCGCCGGTTTCCGCCTGACTGCCGGTCAGCACCACCTGGGCGCCGGCATCACGCAGATACGCGGTCAGCGCCGGCAAGGCGTCGGCGCCAGCGGGTTGCTCCAGCACATGCAGCTGTTCCAGGCCCATGCCCAGATAGGCGCGCAGTGCCGGTTCCGCGACATCCCCGGCATGCAGCACTTGCAGGTTATCCCCAGCCAGTTGCAGGCCCAGTTCTACGGCGCGCGCGTCCTGTTCGGCGCGGCGTGGCCGGCCCGAGGTCGGATGGGCACCGATGGAAACCAGACTGATGATCTTTGTGCTCATAACCCGTTCCTTAAGCCGCATCGCGCTTGGCTTCGTTGCGGTAAGCCGCTACCGCCGCGATCAACGCCTGAAGAATTTCCGCGCTCTCGCCAATCACCGACAGGTCGGCGCGTTTGATCATGTCGCAACCGGGGTCGAGGTTGATCGCCACCACCTTGTCGCAGGCACCGATGCCTTGCAGGTGCTGGATCGCCCCGGAGATACCCACAGCCACATAAACCCGTGCGGTGACCCAGGTGCCGGACGCGCCGACCTGCCGATCACGGGCCATGAAGCCATCGTCCACCGCGACCCGCGAGGCGCCTTCGGTGGCACCGAGGGCGGCAGCGGTTTCGTGGAACAGCGCCCAGTCCTTGACCCCGTTGCCGCCGGAGAAAATGAACTCGGCTTCGGCCATCGGAATCGCCGCCGGGTCCACCGCGACCGCGCCAAGATCCTCGATCCGCGACAGGCTGCGCGCCACCGTTGTGGATAACTCCACCGGCAGTGCCTCATGACGGGTTTCGCTGACCGGTTCGGCGCATTCGGCTGCGGCCAGAATCAAACGTGCGACCGGACGCGCCAGGTCTTGCAGGCCCGCGCCAGCGCGGCCGATGCATTCCTGATCCTTGACTTGCCAGACCCGCGTCGCCGGGCGTTCGCCCAGTGCCGCGGCAAAACGCCGACCGAGTTCGCCGCCACCGCTGCGGCTGTCCGGCAGCAGCCAGTGACGCGGGTTGAACTGGTTATCCACAGCCCGCAAGCCCTGCACCCGTTGCTCCGGTGCATAACCGCTGAATTGCTCGCCCTCCAGTACCAGCAAGCGATCGACGCCGGCCGTGGCGAAGGCGCTCTCTTTGTGTTCGCCAAACACCACCGCCAGCACCGCGCCGTCGTTGCCGGCCAGTTGATGAGCCAGGCCGAGCAAGTCGCGGTCGTGGCTGCTCAGGCGGCCGCCGACCATGTCCGGCACCACGCTGATGTAGAACGCCGGGGCTGGCACCTGATGCAGCGGCAACTGCACTTCAACCGTGGCCGAGCGTTTGACCGCCCCGCCCTGTTGCGCGCCGCTGCGATCGATACGCTTGATGCCGTTGGGGCCGATGAAACCGATGCCGTGCAGGTTCTTGCGGATGACGCCATTGGGGCCCATCCAGCTGTGTTGCGCCGGTTGCATCGCCGCGTGCAGCGGGTGCAGGCGGTTACGCGCAATCCATTCGGCGCGCGGGTCGCGGCGGATAATGTCGCTCATCAGTGGGCCTCCGCAGGTTCACGTTTGGCCGGTGCAGTCGGCTTGTTCGGCGCGGCGTCTTCGAGCAGCGCGTCGGCCACCAGTTCGGCGATGTCCTTGATCAGCGGACGCGGTTCGACCACGCCTTCGAGCATCGCCGTGCACTGTGGACAACCCACGGCCACCAGTTCGGCGCCGGTCTCGCGGATGTCATCCATGCGCATGTCGGGAATCCGCTGCTTGCCCGGAATGTCGGTGATCGGCGCACCGCCACCGCCGCCGCAGCAGCGCGAACGGAAGCCGGAACGTTGCATCTCTTTGACCTCGATGCCGAGGGCGCGCAGCACTTCACGCGGCGCCTCGTACTCGCCGTTGTAGCGGCCGAGGTAGCACGGGTCGTGGTAGGTCACGCTGTTGCCTTTGTGCTGACCGAGGTTCAGCGCACCGGCCTGGATGATTTCCGCCATGTAGGTGCTGTGGTGCTGCACCAGGTAGTTGCCGTCGAACGCGCCGTACTCGTTTTTCAGCACATGGAAGCTATGCGGATCGCAGGTGACGATGCGGTTGAAGCTGTATTTGGCCAGGGTCTGGACATTGCGTTTGGCGAGCAGCTGGAAGGTCGCTTCGTCGCCTAAACGCCGGGCCACGTCACCGCTGTCACGTTCTTCGAGGCCGAGTACGGCGAAGTCGACCTTCGCGGCTTTCAGCACTTTGACGAACGCACGCAAGGTGCGCTGGTTACGCATGTCGAAGGCACCGTCGCCGACCCAGAACAGCACGTCGGTGGATTTCTTTTCGCTGAGCAGAGTGAGGTTCAGATCCGCCGCCCAGTTCATCCGCCCGCCCGGAGCGAAACCGCCGGGGTTGTCAGTGGCGATCAGGTTTTCCAGGACCTCGGCACCCTTGTTCGGGGTCGCGCCTTTTTCCAGCGTCAGATGGCGGCGCATGTCGACGATGGCGTCGACGTGCTCGATCATCATCGGGCATTCCTCGACGCAGGCACGGCAGGTGGTGCACGACCACAGGGTTTCGGCATCGACCAGACCATTGACGATAGGTTGATGCGGATTGCCGCTGTGCTCACCGATTGGCTTGCCCGGATAAGGGCTACCGGCAAACTTCGCGTCAGTGCCGCCAGCGAGGCCGACGACCATGTCCTGAATCAGCTTTTTCGGGTTCAGCGGCTGGCCGGCAGCGAAGGCCGGGCACGCCGCTTCGCACTTGCCGCACTGCACGCAGGCGTCAAAACCGAGCAACTGGTTCCAGGTGAAATCCTTGGGTTTTTCCACGCCGAGCGGCGCGCTTGGATCATTCAGATCCAGCGGTTTCAAACCGGTGGAACGACCGCCGCCAAAGCGCTCGGCGCGGCGGTGCCAAGCCAGGTGCAGGGCGCCGGCGAAGGCGTGCTTCATCGGCCCGCCCCAAGTCATGCCGAAGAACAGCTCCGACACGCCCCACAAAACGCCGAGCCCGAGAATCGCCGCCAGCAGCCAGCCGCCGAAGTTCTCCGGGAGAATTCCGGCCACCGGCAGGGTCACCAGGAAGAACGAGGCGGAGAAAGCCAGCAGGCTTTTCGGCAGGCGCATCCACGGGCCTTTCGACAACCGTGCCGGCGGATTGAGCCGGCGCCGATAAACGAAGAGCGCACCGACGAACATCACCGCCGTCATCAGCAGCAGCGCATAGCCGAGGATGCGGTTATGCAGGCCGAAACCGTGCACCAGAATCGCCAGCACGATCGACGCCACCGCACCACCGGCCGTGGCGACGTGGGTGTTGGCGATGTATTTGTCCCGCGCCACCACGTGGTGCAGATCGACCATGTAACGCTTGGGCATGGCGAACAGGCCGCCGAGCAGATCGACCTTCGAGGCCCGGCCCCGACGCCACATGGCCACCCGCCGCAACGCACCCAGCACCGCAAGGGCCAGGGCTGCGAACAACAGGATTGGAAGAAGGGTGTTCAACATGGTGAAGCTCCCACCAGTACAGCCTGGAGAAACACGGTCCGCTTTACTGTGGGAGCGAGCCTGCTCGCGAAAGCGCTGGGTCAGTCGACATCATCGTCAACTGACAGATTGCATTCGCGAGCAGGCTCGCTCCCACAGGGTTTGGTGCAAGTCTTAGAAGTCTTTGCAAAGGCGCAACGCGTCATAGATCGCAGCATGGGTATTACGCTGCGCCACGCAGTCGCCGATGCGGAACAGCAAGTAGCCGCCACCGGTGCTGCTCAACGATGGCTGCGGCTGGATCGCGAACAGCGCTTCGACGTCGATCTGGCCCTTGTTGCGCGAACCCTCTTTGAGCGCGTAGTAGATTTCCTCGTCCGGACGCACGCCGTTTTCCACCACCACCTGATCGACCACCCGCTCTTCTTTGGCGCCGGTGTATTCGTTCTCCAGCACCGCCACCAGCTTGTCGCCTTCGCGGTAGACCTTTTCCAGCATCATGTCGCCGGTCATGATCACTTCTTTCGGGTACATGCTGCGGTAGTAAGTCGGGAACGATGTACCGCCGATGGCCACGCCCGGTTTGATGTCGTCGGTGACGATCTCGACCTGGCTGCCCTTGTCAGCGAGGAAGTCGGCGACCGACATCCCGGTGAACTCGCAAATGGTGTCGTAGACCAGCACGTTCTTGCCCGGCGCGACCTTGCCGTCGAGCACGTCCCAGCTGCTGACCACCAAGCCTTCGGCGGCGCCCCAGTGTTCGTTCTGCTCAAGGAACGGATGCCCACCGACCGCCAGCACCACCACGTCCGGACGCAGATCCATAATGGTTGCCGCATCGGCCGCAGTGCCCAGACGCAGGTCGACTTTCAGCCGCGCCAGCTCCAGCTGGAACCAGCGGGTGATGCCGGCGATCTGGTCACGTTGCGGTGCTTTCGACGCGGTAGTGATCTGCCCGCCGATGAATTCTTTCTTCTCGAACAGGGTCACGTCGTGGCCACGCTCGGCTGAGACGCGTGCTGCTTCCATCCCGGCCGGCCCGGCACCGACGATCACAACCTTGCGTTTCGGCCCGGTGGACTTTTCGATGATGTGCGGCACGCCCATGTATTCACGGGAGGTCGCGGCGTTCTGGATGCACAGCACGTCCAGACCTTGATACTGACGGTCGATGCAGTAGTTGGCGCCGACGCACTGTTTGATCTGGTCGATCTGGCCCATCTTGATCTTGGCGATCAGGTGCGGGTCGGCGATGTGCGCGCGGGTCATGCCGACCATGTCGACGTAACCACCCTCCAGAATCCGCGTGGCCTGGTTCGGGTCTTTGATGTTCTGTGCGTGCAGCACCGGCACCTTGACCACTTCCTTGATTCCGGCCGCCAGGTGCAGGAACGGCTCCGGCGGATAGCTCATGTTCGGAATCACGTTGGCCAGGGTGTTGTGGGTGTCGCAACCCGAGCCGACGACGCCGATGAAATCGAGCATGCCGGTGTCGTCGTAATACTTGGCGATCTGCTTCATGTCCTCGTGGGACAGACCGTCCGGGTGGAACTCGTCACCGCAGATACGCATGCCCACGCAGAAATCGTCACCGACCTCGGCGCGCACGGCTTTCAGCACTTCCAGGCCGAATTTCATCCGGCCTTCGAAGCTGCCACCCCATTCGTCGGTACGCTTGTTGACGCGCGGGCTCCAGAACTGGTCGATCATGTGCTGGTGCACGGCGGACAGCTCGACGCCGTCCAGACCACCGGCCTTGGCACGGCGCGCCGCCTGGGCGTAGTTGCCGATCACCCGCCAGATCTCTTCCGGCTCGATGGTCTTGCAGGTCGCACGGTGCACCGGTTCACGGATACCCGACGGCGACATCAGGGTCGGCCAGTGGAAACCATCCCAACGCGAGCGTCGGCCCATGTGGGTAATCTGGATCATGATCTTGGCGCCATGCTTGTGCATGGCGTCGGCCAGGTTCTGGAAGTGCGGAATGATCCGGTCGGTGGACAGGTTGACCGAACTCCACCATTGCTGCGGACTGTCGATGGCGACCACCGACGAACCGCCGCAGATCGCCAGGCCAATGCCACCCTTGGCTTTCTCTTCGTAGTATTTGACGTAGCGCTCGGTGGTCATGCCACCGTCAGTCGCGTAGACCTCGGCGTGCGCGGTGCTGAGCACGCGGTTACGGATGGTCAGTTTGCCGATCTGGATCGGCTGGAACATTGCTTCGAAAGCCATGGCGGGTTCCTCGACTTACAACGGCTTGACGGTGAACAGGCCGTCGTCGTGGCCTTCTTCGGAGCCACCGTAGACTTGCTCGGCAACCGTACGAATCTTGCTGCCGCGAGCGGCGAGGATCTGGTCCATGGCGCCGGCAAACCAGCCGGTGAACATGTAGTCAACCTTGCGCCCGACCTTGCCGTAGACGTAGACGAACGCGGAGTGTTCGAGCTTGACGCTGGCGGTGCCTTTGTCGAGGTCGATGTCCTGAATCTTGAACAGGCCCCAGCCGCGTTGCGACAGGCGCTTCATGTAGTGTTCGAACACCGCGACGCCTTCCAGGCCGTGACATTCGGCTTCTTTTTCACACCAGTGCCAGGCGGACTTGTAGCCGGCCTTGTAGAGGATTTCGGCATAGGCGTCGGCGCCCAGCACTTCCTCGATGCCCATGTGGTTATTGACGAAAAAGTGGCGTGGCACGTAGAGCATCGGCAGGGCGTCGGAGGTCCAGACACCGGTTTCGCTGTCGACTTCGATTGGCAATTGCGGGGCGATCTTGGCCATGGAAACTTAACTCCAGAAAATTCGGTTTGTTGCCCCCGGCGCGGACGGCCGGGGGAAAGGATTCAGAAGTGCGGTGGCTTATTCGCCCCAGACGTCCTTCAAGACGTTGACCCAGTTCTCGCCCATGATCTTGCGCACCACACGCTCGGAGTGGCCGCGCTTGAGCAGGGTTTCGGTCAGGTTCGGGAACTCGCCGACGGTGCGGATGCCCAGCGGGTTGATGATCTTGCCGAAGCTGGTCAGACGACGGGCGTAGCCCTTGTCGTGGGTCAGGTATTCGAAGAAGTCCTGGCCGTGCCCCTGGGTGAAGTCGGTGCCGATGCCGATGGCGTCTTCGCCGACGATGTTCATGGTGTATTCGATGGCTTCGGCGTAATCGTCGATGGTCGAATCGATGCCCTTGGCGAGGAATGGCGCGAACATGGTCACGCCGACAAAACCGCCGTGGTCAGCAATGAACTTCAGTTCAGCATCGGACTTGTTGCGTGGGTGCTCTTTCAGACCCGACGGCAGGCAGTGGGAATAGCAGACCGGTTTTTTCGATTCGAGGATGACTTCTTCGGACGTCTTGGAACCGACGTGGGACAGGTCGCACATGACGCCGACGCGGTTCATCTCGGCGACGATTTCGCGACCGAAGCCCGACAGGCCGCCGTCACGCTCGTAGCAGCCGGTGCCGACCAGGTTCTGGGTGTTGTAGCACATCTGCACGATGCCGACGCCGAGCTGCTTGAACACCTCGACATAGCCGATCTGGTCTTCGAAGGCGTGGGCATTCTGGAAGCCGAAAAGGATGCCGGTCTTGCCCTGCTCCTTGGCGCGACGGATGTCGGCGGTGGTGCGCACCGGCATCACCAGGTCACTGTTTTCGCGGATCAGCTTCTGGCTGGCGGCAATATTGTTCACAGTCGCCTGAAAGCCTTCCCACACCGACACGGTGCAGTTGGCCGCCGTCAGACCGCCCTTGCGCATGTCTTCGAACAGCTCGCGGTTCCATTTGGCAATGATCAGACCGTCGATAACGATGCTGTCGGCGTGTAATTCGGCTGGGCTCATCAGGCGTCCCCTTATTGGCGATTCATGCGCCGAATCGTCTGCCGGCGCTTTGGGGCCAGCATATGCCTCGGTGCCGGGGCGACCGGGTGCAAAAACGACAGGGGAATTGCCGAAAGCGTCAATCCGCGACAAAGGGTCGCCAGGCGCTGCGATCAGCTACCTGTTCAAGCCCGCCAGCTTGAGCCAGAATCTGGCGCATCTTGGATACACCACTGGATTAGAGCGGCGACAACCATGAAATCGATCTTCCTGGCTTTGGCACTGATGGCGACCGGCGTACACGCCGCCGAAGAGACCGACAACAACCCGTGCGACGCGGTGGAAAACGACGTCCAGACCCTGGAATGCTCGACCTACAGCCGCAGCACCGCCGAAGACCTGCTCAAGGACAACTACGCCAGCCTCAACGAGCGCATGCAGACCACCTACGGCAAAAACGCCGCGCAACTGGCCGACATCACCGCCAAACTGAAAACCGCCCAACAACAATGGCTGAAAACCCGCGACGCCGATTGCGCCGTGGAAGCCTTCCCCGCCACTGAAGGCAGCAAGGCATTCAAGATTGCGCAGAATGATTGTGTGGCGCGGATGAGTGACGAACGGTCGGAGTTTTTGGAGTCGATTGGGCAGGAATGATCCTGAATGTTCCGCTGAAAGCTGGAACTGCCTCCAGCTTTCAGCCGCACTATCCCCTCTTCCTACAAAGTACTCCGACCTCGCCTACACAAATTTCTTGAACGCCCGAAGCTGCGGGCCTTTCACGCAACATGCTGTCAACGATTGTTGATTGGCCTCCGAAGAAACATAAGCAAAGATTCGCGAATCTTATAAAAGACTTATATTCTTCCATGAACAGCATCCACTGGACACGAAAGGCCGTTAAGCAACTCTTGAAATTGCACTCTGTGCATCAGGTAAAGGTTCGAGATGCCGTTACGTCGCTCGCCGACATGCCTGATGTGGGCAATGTCAAAGCACTGATTGGCCATGACTACGCCTACCGCCTGCGCGTCGGCAATTATCGAGTCATGTTTGACTGGGATGGCGCAATCAAAGTGATCAGTATTCAAGAGGTCAAGAAACGCGATGAACGCACCTACTGACATCCAAATCATCAACGACGCTGAAGGCAACCCAGCCTTCGTCGTCATCCCTTACGCGCAGTACATTGCGCAGAAAAAGCAGCCCGACCTGATTCCCCATGAAGTCGTCAGTCGGATGGTCGACGGGGCGACACCGATCCGTGCCTGGCGTGAATATCTCAACTTGACTCAGGAAGAAGTCGCCAAACGCATGGGTATTTCACAACCGGCGTTTGCTCAGCAGGAAACAGTCGCCAAGCCTCGCAAGGCCACACGCGAGAAAATTGCCGCAGCGTTCGGCATCACCGCCAATCAGCTTGAGTTGTAGGCTGCCCTCTTTATTCAAAGGAATTCCCATGAACATCTGCGGCATCGAAATCAAAGGCAGCGAAGCGATCATCGCCGTGGCCTCCCTTGACGGGGCAACGCTGAGCCATGTGGCGCTCAACACCAAGAAAATCGCCCTCGACGATGACGACGAGGCGGCCAACGTCAAACGCTTCGCGGCGCAGGTCGCTTCGTTTGTGCGCGAGCATTCGATTGACCGGATTGCGATCAAGAAGCGCAGCAAGAAGGGTGAGTTTGCCGGTGGGCCGACCACGTTCAAGATCGAGGGGGTGTTTCAGTTGCTGGAGGGGTGCGAGGTGACGCTGTTGTCGCCGCAGACGATCAATGCGCAGGCCAAGAAGCACAACTTTGAGCTGCCGGGGACGCTGAACAAGTATCAGCATGAGGCTTACAAGGCGGCGTGTTCGGCGTTGGTGAAGAAGTAACCTTTTCTTCAGACACTGAAGATCAAAAATGTGGGAGCGGGCTTGCTCGCGAATGCGGAGTGTCAGTCGACACATGAGTTGACTGATCCACCGCATTCGCGAGCAAGCCCGCTCCCACATTGGTTTTGTGTACATTCATTCAGGCTTGGGCGGTACGCCGGTCTTCGCGGGGGCAGCGAGCGAACCTCGCTCGATAGCTGCGGGTGAAATACGACGGTGATTCAAAGCCGCAGGCGATGCTGACTTCGAGCACGCTCATATCGGTCTGACGCAACAGCTGCCGGGCTTTCTCCAATCGCAGGCGCAGATAAAAATTGCTCGGTGTGTCGTTCAGATGCAGCCGAAACAGGCGCTCCAGTTGCCGCCGTGTCACCTTGATCGATTCCGCCAGTTGCAGCGTGGTCAGCGGTGGTTCGCTGTGTTGTTCCATCTCGCCAATCACTTGCACCAACTTCTTGTTGTTGATGCCGTAGCGCGTGGCGACTTCCATGCGCTGGTGGTCCTTGCGCGGACGAATCCGCCCCAGCACGAATTGTTCGCTGACCTGAATCGCCAGTTGCGGGCCGTGGGCCTGGGCGATCAGATCAAGCATCAGATCGATAGACGCCGTGCCGCCCGCCGAGGTGATGCGCCGCCGGTCAATCTCGAACAGTTCCTGGGTGACGCTGAGCTGTGGATAAGATTCCTTGAACGCATCGATGGCTTCCCAGTGCAGGGTCAGGCGATGGCCGTCAAGCAGGCCGGCCTCCGCGAGGACGAAGCTGCCGGTGTCGATAGCGCCAAGGGTCACGCCTTCGTTGTCCAACCGGCGCAGCCAGTGCTCAAGAGTCGGCGTGGCGAACTTCAGCGGTTCAAATCCGGCCACCACCAGCAACGTCGCACCTTTCTTCAGCGGCTCCAGCGCCGCGTCGGCGTTGACCGACATGCCATTGCTCGCCAGCACCGCCCCGCCATCGGCGCTGAGCACGTGCCAGCGGTACAGCTCGCCACGAAAACGGTTGGCTACCCGCAGCGGTTCGATCGCGGAGATAAAGCCGATGGCGGAAAACCCCGGCATCAGCAGAAAGTAGAAATCCTGGGACATGGGCGCACTCGGTTAGCGGGTAGCGTGGATCGTTGATACGCCGATTGTCGTCAGCGTTCAAGCGCACAGGTCGCTACAGTGCAAGAGCCAGTCGCCGCAGTGCGCTTTCAAAGGCCTACAGCTGCGTAACTTTGCATCACCGGCACGCCAGATGCCGGAACTCACAATAACGACCTGCCGAGGAACCCGACATGAAACGACTGATCAGCAGCTGTGTTCTTGCACTCAGCGGTACCGCTTTCTTGAGCGCCAGCGTCATGGCAGCCGAACCCGCCTCGTGCCAGAACGTGCGCATGGGCGTCGTCAACTGGACCGACGTGATCGCCACCAGTGCCATGACCCAAGTGCTGCTCGATGGCCTCGGCTACAACACCAAACAGACCAGCGCGTCCCAGCAAATCATCTTCGCCGGGATCCGCGATCAGCGGCTGGACCTGTTCCTCGGTTACTGGAACCCGCTGATGACCCAGACCATCACCCCGTTCGTCGATGCCAACCAGGTCAAAGTCCTGCCGGCACCAAGCCTGAAGGACGCCCGCGCCACCCTCGCGGTGCCGACCTATCTGGCGGACAAGGGCCTGAAAACCTTCGCCGACATCGCCAAATTCGAGAAGGAGCTGGGCGGCAAGATCTACGGCATCGAGCCGGGTTCGGGCGCCAACACGCAGATCAAGGCGATGATCGCCAAGAACCAGTTCGGCCTCGGCAAATTCCAGCTGGTCGAGTCCAGCGAAGCCGGGATGCTCGCCGCCGTCGACCGCGCCGTGCGCCGCAAGGAAGCCGTGGTGTTCTTCGGCTGGGCGCCGCACCCGATGAACGTCAACGTGCAGATGACTTATCTCACCGGCAGCGAGGACGCCCTCGGCCCGAACGAAGGCATGGCCACGGTATGGACGGTCACCGCGCCGAAATACGCTGAACAGTGCCCGAACATCGGTCGGCTGCTGAGCAACCTGACGTTCACCGCCGAAGACGAGAGCCGGATGATGCAGCCACTGCTCGATCACAAGGACGCCTTCGAGTCGGCCAAGCAATGGCTCAAGGATCACCCCGAAGACAAGCAGCGCTGGCTGGAAGGTGTGACCACCTTCGACGGCAAACCGGCCGCTGAAAATCTGCAACTGACCAGTAAATAACCCCCGTTTGAAAAGCCCCTCACCCTAACCCTCTCCCCAGGGAGAGGGGACTGACCGACGCTTCGCAGCCCGAGAAAGGGCTGCGAACAGACTCAACACGCCTGAAGGAAACCGCACCATGAACCACGACGTCATCATCACCTGCGCACTTACCGGTGCTGGCGACACGACCGCCAAGAGCCCCCACGTGCCGGTCACCCCGAAACAGATCGCCGCGGCTGCGGTGGAAGCGGCCAAGGCCGGCGCCACCGTCGTCCATTGCCATGTGCGCGACCCGCAGACCGGCAAGTTCAGCCGTGACGTGGCGCTGTATCGCGAAGTGATGGAGCGCATCCGTGAGGCCGACGTCGACATCATCGTCAACCTCACCGCCGGCATGGGCGGCGACCTCGAAATCGGCGCTGGCGAGCACCCGATGGAGTTCGGCCCGAACACCGATCTGGTCGGCCCGCTGACCCGTCTGGCCCACGTTGAAGAACTGCTGCCGGAAATCTGCACCCTCGATTGCGGCACGCTGAACTTCGGCGACGGAGACACCATTTACGTCTCGACCCCGGCGCAACTGCGCGCCGGCGCCAAGCGCATCACCGAGCTGGGGGTGAAGGCCGAGCTGGAAATTTTCGACACCGGCCACCTGTGGTTCGCCAAGCAGATGATCAAGGAAGGCTTGCTCGACAACCCGCTGTTCCAGCTGTGCCTGGGCATCCCGTGGGGTGCGCCGGCCGACACCACCACCATGAAAGCCATGGTCGACAACCTGCCCGCCGATGCGGTGTGGGCCGGGTTCGGCATCGGCCGCATGCAGATGCCGATGGCCGCGCAAGCGGTGCTGCTCGGCGGCAACGTGCGGGTCGGCCTGGAAGACAACCTGTGGCTGGACAAGGGCGTGCTGGCCACCAACGGCCAACTGGTCGAACGCGCCAGCGAGATCCTCAGCCGCCTCGGCGCTCGCGTGCTGACCCCGGCTGAGGGCCGCAAGAAGATGGGCCTGACCCAGCGCGGCTGACCCAACCACCCATTTTCCTCTGTGAAATGAATTCTGTGGTGAGGGGATTTATCCCCGATGGGTGGCGAAGCCGCCCCAAGACCTGACAATCCGGGGCATCAGATAGACCGAGAGTGCTGGTTTTACGACTGCTTCGCAGTTGATCGGGGCGGTGCGACGTTTCGCTAAATCCCCTCGCCACAAGACAGAGTTTCCACAGGACCACCGAACTCTCTCAGGAAATCACCATGAGCTTTATCACCGACATCAAAACCTTCGCCGCCCTCGGCAGCGGTGTCATCGGCAGCGGCTGGGTCGCGCGTGCCCTCGCCCATGGCCTCGACGTGGTGGCGTGGGACCCGGCGCCTGGCGCTGAAGCCGCACTGCGCAAACGCGTGGCGAATGCCTGGGGTGCGCTGGAGAAAAACGGCCTGGCGCCCGGCGCATCGCAGGATCGTCTGCGTTTTGTCGCGACCATCGAAGAATGCGTGCGCGATGCCGATTTCATTCAGGAAAGCGCCCCGGAACGCCTCGAGCTGAAACTCGATCTGCACAGCAAAATCAGCGCAGCGGCCAAGCCCAATGCGTTGATTGGATCGAGCACTTCCGGCCTGTTGCCGAGCGAGTTCTACGAGAGCTCGACCCACCCTGAACGCTGCGTAGTCGGTCACCCGTTCAACCCGGTCTACCTGCTGCCGCTGGTGGAAGTGGTCGGCGGCAAGAACACCGCGCCCGAGGCCGTGCAAGCGGCGATGAAAGTCTACGAATCCCTCGGCATGCGTCCGTTGCATGTGCGCAAGGAAGTGCCGGGATTCATCGCTGACCGTCTGCTCGAAGCGCTTTGGCGTGAGGCGTTGCATCTGGTCAACGACGGCGTGGCGACTACTGGCGAGATCGACGACGCGATCCGTTTTGGCGCCGGTCTGCGCTGGTCGTTCATGGGCACGTTCCTGACCTATACGCTGGCCGGCGGTGACGCGGGGATGCGTCACTTCATGTCGCAGTTCGGCCCGGCGTTGCAGTTGCCGTGGACTTATCTGCCGGCACCGGAACTGACCGATAAGCTGATCGACGATGTGGTCGATGGCACCAGCGACCAGCTCGGCCGCCACAGCATTTCAGCACTGGAGCGCTATCGTGATGACTGCCTGCTGGCGGTGCTGGAGGCGGTGAAGACCACCAAGGAAAAGCACGGGATGAGTTTCAGCGAGTAATCCTTGCTCAGCAGTTCCGGCCCCTTCGCGAGCAAGCCCGCTCCCACAGGTGACCGCATTCCAATGTGGGAGCGGGCTTGCTCGCGAAGACGGCAGCCCAGTCACTATTAATGTTGGATCTGACACCATGCCCACTCTCACCACCTACCAAACCACCATCATCCCCGACTGGGTCGACTACAACGGCCACCTGCGCGACGCCTTCTACCTGCTGATTTTCAGCTACGCCACCGACGCGCTGATGGACCGCCTCGGCATGGACAGCAACAACCGCGAAGCCCGCGGCCATTCGCTGTTCACCCTGGAACTGCACCTGAATTATCTGCACGAAGTGAAGCTCGACGCCGAGGTCGAGGTGCGCACGCAGGTCATCGGCCACGACAGCAAACGCCTGCACCTCTATCACAGCCTGCACCTGGTCGGCGACGACCAGGAACTGGCCGGCAACGAACAGATGCTGCTGCACGTCGATCTCGCCGGCCCGCGCTCGGCGCCGTTCACCCCGGACACCTTGAGCCGCCTGCAAGCCATCGCCGCCGAGCAAGTCGATCTGCCCGCCCCGGCTTACATCGGCCGTGTCATCGCTCTGCCACCCGCCCGTTAATCCCTCCCACGCAAGGAGCCGCCATGCACACTGCTGCTGTTGCCGATTTCCGTACTTATCCGTTGATCAGCGCGCTGAGCGGCGTGCAGAACCTGGCGGATCGCGTGTCGATTGCCTGGGCCGACGGCCGCATCAGCCCGTTCCATCACGTCTGGTTGCGAGATAACTGCCCGTGCGAGCAGTGCGTCTACAACGTCACCCGTGAGCAGGTATTCGAGATCGTCGATGCTGCGCCGGATCTCGTCCCCGCCAACGCGCACATCGACAGCGACGGCTGTCTGCAGATCGACTGGCAGGACGGCCATCGCAGTCGCTTCGATCCGGGCTGGCTGCGCGCGCACGCCTATGACGACGAGTCCCGCTCCGAACGTCTGGCGGCCAAACCCAAGGCTTACCTGTGGCGCAGCGATTTGCAGCTACCGGTATTCGAATATTCAGCGCTGATGAACGACAACGGCGCGCTGCTGCAATGGTTGATCGCGGTACGCGACATCGGCCTGACTCAGGTGCGCGGCGTGCCCACCGAACCAGGTTCGCTGAAGCTGATCGCGCAGCGCATTTCGTTCATCCGCGAGAGCAACTTCGGCGTGCTGTTCAACGTGCAGTCCAAGGCCGATGCCGACAGCAACGCCTACACCGCTTTCAATCTGCCATTGCACACCGATTTGCCGACTCGCGAACTGCAACCGGGTCTGCAATTTCTGCATTGCCTGGTGAATGATGCCGAGGGTGGCGAGAGTATTTTTGTCGACGGTTTTGCGATTGCCGACGCGTTGCGTCAGGAAGCACCGGAGCTGTTTCAGGCGCTGTGCGAGATCCCCGTGGAATTCCGCAACAAGGATCGCCACAGCGACTATCGCTGCCTGGCGCCGATCATTGCGCTGGACGCGTTGGGCCGGGTCGCGGAGGTTCGCATGGCGAACTTTCTGCGCGGAGCGTTCGATACATCGGTGGAGCAAATGCCGCTGCTGTACCGGGCCTATCGGCGCTTGATCGCCATGACCCGTGAGCCACGTTTTCGCCTGATGCAGCGACTCAATCCGGGTGAACTGTGGTGCTTCGATAATCGCCGCACGCTGCATGCGCGCAATGCGTTTGACCCGGCCACCGGGGCGCGGCATTTCCAGGGTTGCTACATCGATCGGGATGAGTTGTTGTCGCGGATTCTGGTGTTGCAACGGTAAACCGCGTCATCGTTCTTCGCGAGCCTGCTCGCGAAGGCGTCAGCGCCAACCACACCCCTCTCCCGGATTCACAGGCAAAAAAAGCCCCGATACAAGCCGTGACAGGATCGGGGCAGAGGGTACTGTTGAGGAGCTGCCAGTCGAGGGTGACCAAACCGTCTGTAGCGAGCTGAGGTCAGTGTGCCGACTCCCCTTGGCACTGAGTTAGCCGAAAACGACCTGTTCATAGCCGTCGCGGCCACTGCGACAAATCGCCCTTGCCGTGCCTCCACATGCCCACCAGAATCGAGTCACGACCTCCGTTGCCGAAGAAGGAAGCGCGCCATGATGTATGCCGATTTGATCGATCAGGAAGACTTGTTGGGCCAGCTCAAGGCATTGGGATTTCAGGTGCCGAGCGGTTCGACCGCCGAGCAGGCCTGTGAGTGTGCGGTGCGTGGTCTGGACAATGTTCGCGCGTTTGAATTGCGCAAGATGGTCAAGGACATGTACACCAGCGGCGCCAGTATCCAGCCTGCGGTGCGCCAGGCGATCGACAAGCAGTTGTTGCCGGCGTTGGCGGATTACCAGCAAAGCCATAGCGCCTGATAAATCCATTCGCGAGCAGGCTCGCTCCCACATTTGAAATGCATTCCAGGTGGGAGCGAGCCTGCTCGCGAAGAACGATGACTCGGTCTACAGCCTTACGCTGGCAAACGTCGACTCATTACGCGCCTGACTCAACGCCGACATCGGTCCCGATAGCGGCGACATCACGATCGCCTGCGGCAGCGGCAGCATCGCCACTTGCTGGGTGGTGTTGGAGCCTACGCGTTCGTCACGCGGCGGAATGCCGAAGTATTCGCGGTAGCACTTGGAGAAGTGCGGCGTCGAGACGAAACCACACACCGACGCCACTTCGATGATCGACATCGGCGTCTGCTTGAGCAACTGCCGCGCGCGGATCAGGCGCAGCTTCAAGTAGTAGCGCGACGGCGAGCAGTGAAGGTATTTCTGGAACAGCCGCTCCAGCTGTCGACGCGACACGGCGACGTACACCGCCAGTTCGTCGAGGTCGATCGGCTCTTCCAGATTGGCTTCCATCAGCGCGACGATTTCCTGCAGCTTCGGCTGGTTGGTGCCGAGCATGTGCTTGAGCGGCACGCGCTGGTGATCCTGCTCGTTGCGGATGCGCTCGTAGACGAACATTTCCGAGATCGCGGCGGACAGTTCACGGCCGTGATCGCGGCTGATCAGATGCAACATCATGTCCAGTGGCGCGGTGCCGCCGGAGCTGGTGAAACGGTTACGGTCGAGGGTGAACAGGCGCGTGCTCATCGCCACGCGCGGGAATGCTTCCTGCATCGCCGCCAGACATTCCCAGTGCACGCTGCAATCGAAGCCGTCGAGCAGACCGGCGCAAGCCAAAGCCCAGCTGCCGGTGCACACCGCGCCCAGACGCTTGGACTGACGGGCCTGGCTTTGCAGCCACGAGACGTGTTCACGGGTCACGGTGCGTTGAATGCCGATCCCGCCGCAGACGATCACGGTGTCCAGGGGCGGAGCTTTGTGCATGGAGGCATCGGGGGTGATTTGCAGACCGTCACTGGCCCACACCTGACCGCCATCGACGGTCAGGGTGCTCCAGCGATACAGCTCACGACCGGACAATTGGTTGGCCATGCGCAGGGGCTCGACTGCGGAGGCCAGAGAAATCAGCGTGAAATTGTCCAGCAGCAGAAAGCCGATGGATTGAGGCGCACGGTTCTGGGGTTGGGCCCCGGAGTTGAACGACGTCATCGCGGTATCTCCTCACACAAAGCGGGTGATGGCCTCAGGCGGAGGCTCTTGTTATTGCCGGCGTTCTCGCGTGGGAGACGGGCTTTGTTATGACAGAGCAATTGCCATGCCTAAAATTGAATGGCTGTTCAATAACTCCTGAAAACGACGTCGCGACGTGTCTATTCAAGACGTCGGACACACGGTGTTTCGAAGTGCCATCAGCGGCGCCGAGAGCCCTGCCCCGCTGCCCGTGAGCAGATCGGTAGCACTTGTGGGAACGGGCTTGCGCGCAGTTGTTTCAGAGTGTCACCGCAAGCACGGGTGACGGACGGCAGGGAGTGCGAATGGCGCACTGCGAGTGGGAAAAGCTCTTATCTGATTACGACGCGCTAAAAGGTGGCGCCTGCGGTTATGTGTGTTCCGTTAGCGAGCAGTTTTGACTGGTCTGACGCTTCCAAATCAAACATAAATCCTGTGGCGAGGGGATTTATCCCCGATCGGCTGCGCAGCAGCCGTAAACCATTCAGCGCGGTGTGTCAGGCAACACTCGATTGCAGGATTTGGGGCCGCTTCGCAGCCCATCGGGGATAAATCCCCTCGCCACAGGACATCTCGGTCTCAGCATTCTACGGCGCTAACCGCCAAACCACCCCGCGAGGTCTCTTTATATTTGTCATGCATATCGGCGCCGGTATCACGCATGGTGCGGATCACCCGGTCCAGCGAGATGAAGTGCTGACCATCGCCACGCAGGGCCATCTGCGCTGCGTTGATCGCCTTCACAGCGGCAATTGCGTTGCGCTCGATGCACGGCACCTGCACCAGGCCGCCGACCGGATCACAGGTCAGGCCGAGGTTATGTTCCAGACCGATTTCCGCCGCGTTGCACAGTTGCTCCGGCGTCGCGCCCAAAATCTCTGCCAGACCCGCTGCCGCCATCGCGCAGGCCGAACCGACCTCGCCCTGGCAGCCAACTTCGGCACCGGAGATCGAGGCGTTCTTCTTGCACAGAATCCCCACCGCCGCCGCGCCCAGGAAGTAATCGACGACGTTGGCGTCGGTGACCGCTTCGCTGAACTTCATAAAGTAGTGCAACACCGCCGGAATGATCCCCGCCGCGCCATTGGTCGGCGCCGTGACCATACGCCCGCCCGCGGCGTTTTCTTCGTTGACCGCCAAGGCGAACAGGTTGACCCATTCCATCGCGCTCAACGTCGAACCGATCACGTTGGGCTTGTTCAACTCCTGCAGGCTGCGATGCAACTTGGCCGCGCGCCGGCGCACATTGAGACCGCCGGGAAGGATGCCTTCGTGCTTGAGGCCCTGCTCGACGCAATCCTGCATCGCCCGCCACAGCTTCATCAGTCCGGCGCGGATTTCCTCTTCGCTGCGCCAGACCTTTTCGTTGGCCATCATCAGTTCGGCGACGCGCAGGTTGTTCTTTTGGCACAGCTGCAGCAGTTCCACCGCGCTGGAAAAGTCATAAGGCAATTCGGTGCGATCCAGATCGACCACACCGCTGGATGCCTGCGCCTGATCCACGACAAAACCGCCACCGACCGAATAGTAGGTGTCGCGATGAATCTCGCCGTGATCGCCTTCGGCAACCAGAGTCATGGCGTTGGGGTGGAACGGCAGGTTTTCGTCGATCAGGCGCATGTCGCGAGCCCAGACAAACGGCACCGACAGACGACCATCCAATAACAGCGTGTGAGTTTCGCGCAGCGCCTGAATACGCGGGCCGATCTGCGACGGGTCGATTGCGTCCGGCCACTCGCCCATCAAGCCCATGATCACTGCATTGTCGCTGCCGTGGCCGATACCGGTAGCCGACAGTGAGCCGAACAGTTGCACTTCTATACGCCGTACCTGCTCGAGCAGGTGCCGGTCGCGCAGCGATTCGACAAACAGGGCGGCGGCGCGCATCGGGCCGACGGTGTGGGAACTGGACGGGCCGATGCCGATTTTGAACAGGTCGAAAACGCTGATAGCCATTGCTGCAGAGCTCCTGAGGATGCCGGTCCGGGGCGTTAAGCGCCCGCTGGCGGAGCTGCTACGCTCAAGCTGCGATCCGCCGGAATGCCCGCATCATCAGGCTTTTGTCAGGTCGCTCGGCGTCTGACACCGACGCACTCATGCCCACCAACGCCGTGCCGGTTTCCTCCCGTGTTTTCGCCGTTTTTATGCGGTTCAGATGGCCAAACGGGGCGGAAAAAAGCTGTAAACGACGTCACTGACACTGGATGCGACCATCCCTGTACTGGATACGACCCACCCTGTAGGCGTCAGATTTTCACTGGTACATGATCGTTATGACTCGATTGCAAGGCGCCGTGGTAGAGCTGTCTCCAGAACGCCATCCAACCGCAACCTATAAGTGCGGTGGTCCACAGTCGGAACACTGCCAAAAAAAACACCAAGGAGTCCATCCATGAAAGGTTCCCCGTCGTTGTTGTTGGCCGCCATGCTGAGTCTGCCGTTACTGGCGCAAGCTGCAGAACCGGCGCAGTGCAGTACCGTTAACTTCTCCGATGTCGGCTGGACCGACATCACCGCCACCACCGCCACCACTTCGGTGGTGCTCGACGCCCTCGGCTACAAGACCAAGACCACCATGATCTCCGTGCCCGTGACCTACAAGTCGCTGGCCGACGGCAAGAACATGGACGTGTTCCTCGGTAACTGGATGCCGACCATGGAAAACGACATCAAGGCCTACCGCGATGCCGGCACCGTCGAAGTGGTGCGCACCAACCTCAAGGGTGCCAAGTACACCCTCGCCGTACCGCAAGCCCTGTACGACAAGGGTCTGCATGACTTCGCCGACATCGCCAAATTCAAGAAAGAGCTCGATGGCAAGATTTACGGCATCGAACCTGGCAACGACGGCAACCGCCTGATCCAGAGCATGATCGACAAGGACGCTTTCGGTTTGAAAACCGCCGGCTTCAAGGTCGTCGAATCGTCCGAAGCGGGCATGCTCTCGCAGGTCGACCGCGCGCAGAAACGCGACACCGCCGTGGTCTTCCTCGGCTGGGCGCCGCACCCGATGAACAAGCGCTTCAAGATTCAATACCTGACCGGCGGCGATGACTTCTTCGGCCCCGATTTCGGTGCTGCCACCGTGGCGACCAACACCCGCAAGGGCTACACCACCGAATGCAGTAACGTCGGTCAGTTGCTGAAGAACCTGGAGTTCACCGTCGACATGGAAAGTACCCTGATGGGCAACATCCTCGACGACAAGATGAAGCCTGAAGCGGCCGCCAAGGCCTGGCTGAAAAAGAACCCTCAGGTGCTCGATACCTGGCTCGCTGGCGTGACCACCATTGACGGTAAACCAGGCCTGGAGGCCGTGAAAGCCAAGCTCGCACAGTAATTGCCTTACGCCGGGCGAGTTCGCTCGCCCGGGCTGTTTATTCCTTGCATGCGGACGTTCACTACCATGCTGATTGATCAGAAAATCCCTTTAGGCCAGTACATCGCGGGCTTCGTTGAATGGTTGACGCAACACGGCGCCAGCACCTTCGACGCAATCGCCGTGACACTGGAAACGATGATCCACGGCGTGACGTTTGCGCTGACCTGGTTCAATCCCTTCGTCTTGATCGGCCTCATCGCCCTGCTCGCGCATTTCATCCAGCGCAAATGGGGGCTGACTGTTTTTGTGATTGCCTCGTTCCTGCTGATCCTCAACCTGGGGTACTGGCAGGAAACCATGGAAACCCTCGCCCAGGTCATGTTCGCGACCCTGGTCTGCGTGGTCATCGGCGTACCGCTGGGCATCGTCGCTGCGCACAAGCCGATGTTCTACACTTTAATGCGTCCGGTACTCGATCTGATGCAGACCGTACCGACCTTCGTTTACCTCATTCCTACCCTGACCCTCTTCGGGCTGGGTGTGGTGCCGGGCCTGATCTCCACGGTGGTATTCGCCATCGCTGCACCGATCCGCCTGACCTACCTGGGCATCCGCGATGTCCCGCAAGAACTGATGGACGCCGGCAAGGCCTTCGGCTGCTCGCGTCGCCAATTGCTCTCACGGATCGAACTGCCTCACGCCATGCCGAGCATCGCTGCCGGCATCACCCAGTGCATCATGCTGTCGCTGTCGATGGTGGTGATCGCGGCACTGGTAGGCGCCGACGGACTCGGCAAACCGGTGGTCAACGCACTGAACACTGCTGATATCGCCCTGGGCTTCGAAGCGGGCCTGGCGATCGTACTGCTGGCGATCATGCTCGACCGTATCTGCAAACAACCCGACGCCAAAGTAGGGGGTGACGCATGAGCATAATTCGCTTCGATAACGTTGACGTGATCTTCACCAAGGATCCGCGCGAAGCACTGAAACTTCTCGATCAAGGCTTGACCCGCAGCGAGATCCTGAAAAAGACCGGGCAGATCGTCGGCGTGGAAAAGGCCAGTCTGGACATCAACAAGGGCGAGATCTGCGTACTGATGGGCCTGTCCGGCTCCGGCAAGTCGAGCCTGCTGCGCTGCATCAACGGCCTCAACACCGTGAGTCGCGGCAAGCTGTTCGTCGAGCACGAAGGCAAGCAGATCGACATCGCTTCCTGCACCCCGGCCGAACTGAAAATGATGCGCACCAAACGCATCGCCATGGTGTTCCAGAAGTTCGCCCTGATGCCGTGGCTGACGGTGCGCGAGAACATCAGTTTCGGTCTGGAAATGCAGGGCCGACCGGAAAAGGAACGGCGCAAGCTGGTCGACGACAAGCTCGAACTGGTCGGCCTGACCCAATGGCGCAACAAGAAGCCCGATGAACTCTCCGGAGGCATGCAGCAGCGTGTCGGCCTGGCCCGGGCACTGGCGATGGACGCCGACATTCTGCTGATGGACGAACCGTTCTCGGCACTCGACCCGCTGATCCGTCAGGGTCTGCAGGATGAACTGCTGGAGCTGCAACGCAAGCTGAGCAAGACCATCGTGTTCGTGAGTCACGACCTCGACGAAGCGCTGAAACTGGGCAGCCGCATCGCAATCATGAAGGACGGCCGGATCATCCAGTACAGCGTGCCGGAAGAGATCGTGCTCAACCCGGCGGACGACTATGTGCGCACCTTCGTGGCCCATACCAACCCGCTCAACGTTCTGTGTGGCCGCAGCCTGATGCGCACGCTGGACAACTGCAAACGCATCAACGGTTCGGTGTGCCTCGACCCGGGTGGCGATTCGTGGCTGGACCTGGCCGAAGGCAACACAATCAAGGGTGCGCGGCAGAACGGTTCGGTGCTGAACCTGCAGAACTGGGCACCGGGGCAAGCGGTGGAAGCGCTGGAGCGCAAGCCGACACTGGTGGACTCGAACATCGGCATGCGCGACGCGCTGCAGATTCGCTACCAGACCGGCAACAAACTGGTGCTGCACGACAACAACCATGTGGTGGGGATTCTGGGCGACAGCGAGCTGTATCACGCGTTGCTGGGCAAGAACCTGGGGTAAGGCGGGATGAAAAAAAGGGATCGCGGTGAGCGATCCCTTTTTTATTGAGTCAGGGAAAGCCCCCTCACCCTAGCCCTCTCCCAGAGGGAGAGGGAACCTACCAAGTTGTCTTTCGCTATACATCGACCTGAAAGATCGAGTCGATTATGGATTCAACAACGTTCTTTCAGGTCGGCGGATTTCTGCAATATCTCCCAATCAGTCCCCTCTCCCTCCGGGAGAGGGTTAGGGTGAGGGGAGCTTTTGATCCTAGCTATAGACACGGCCAAGGAGCTGCCGATGGCTTTCAAACTGATCGAGCACATCGCGTGTGATCTGATCCTGCGTGAAGCCCATCAGGTCGTAGTCCTGGCTGCCGTTGTGCAAATACACCTCGGCGCGGTAGTAACGCTGGCGCGCTTCATCGGACTGGGCCGATTCGGTCGGGGTCGCCAGGTAGCCGTCCAGGCTCACTTCATAGACGAAAGGGTTGCCCTCTTCCATCTCGACGCGCACGCCCATGCAACGCTTGGATTTGCCCAGCAGCGTCTGCACTTCCAGACCCTGTGCACGCAGTTGCGCAGCCGCGTCGTCCAGTGCCGGCGTCACATGTTTGTCCATGAAGCGCTGCACCACCGATTGGCTCGGTTGCAGATCCAGCTGCGTCAGACGCTCGCTGAAACCACGACGACCGCGCTCAGCCAGTTGCGCCTGCTCCTGTTCGATCTGCACGTCCTGGCGCATGGCCTTGTGCAGGCCAAACATGAAGCACACCAGCACCACCGAGAACGGCAGACCGGCCAGCACCACCATGGTTTGCATGGCTTCGAAGTTACCGGCGAACAGCAGACCGATGGTCACCAGCGTGATTACCACCGACCAGAAGATCCGCAGCCAGTGCGGCGCATCTTCGTCGACGTTGCCGCCCTTGCAGGACAGATTCGCCATCATCACCGCGCCGGAGTCGGCCGGGGTCAGGAACAGCACGAAACCGACGAAGATCGACACACCGATAACGACTTTCGACGCCGGGTAGTGTTCCAGCAACTGGTAGATCGCCATCGACGGTTGTTCCAGCGCCGTCTTGCCGAGTTCCACCGCCCCCTGGTTCATCACCAGATCCAGTGCCGAGTTACCGAAGATCGACAGCCACGCCAAGGTGAAGCCCAGCGGAATCAGCAGCACGCCAGCCACCAGTTCACGCACGGTACGACCACGGGAAATACGCGCGATGAACATGCCGACGAATGGCGCCCAGGAAATCCACCACGCCCAGTAGAACAGGGTCCACAGGCCCAGCCAGCGGTCGGACTTGGCGCTGTCGCCTTCATAGACGTACAGGTCGAAGGTCTTCAGCACTACGCCGTTGAGGTAGTCGCCGATGTTCTGCACGAAGCCGTTGAGCAGGTGCAGGGTCGGGCCGAACAGCAGGACGAAAATCAGCAGGCCGCTGAACAGCACGATGTTCAGGTTGGACAGACGACGAATGCCGTTTTCCACACCGGACACGGCAGCGATGGTCGCCACGGTGCTCATCACGATGATCACGATCAAAAGGTTAGTGTTGCTGTGCTCCATGCCGAACAGGTTTTCCAGACCCGAAGACACCTGCAGCGAGCCGATCCCCAGGTTGGTCACCAGCCCCAGCAGGGTCACGAACATGCCGAAGCCGTCCACTGCATGACCGGCCGCGCCTTTGACCCAACGCTCGCCGACCAGCGGATACAGCGCCGAACGCAGGGCCAATGGCTGGTTATGACGGTAAGCGAAGTACGCCACGGCCAGACCGACCAGCGCATAGATCGCCCAGCCGTGCAGGCCCCAATGCAGGAAAGTCAGTTGCACCGCCTGACGCGCGGCCAGGTTGCTGGCCGCTGCGCCTTCCGGCGGATTGAAGTAATGGTCCAGCGGCTCGGACGCGCCGAAGTACAGCAGCGAAATACCGATACCCGACGAGAACAGCATCCCCGCCCAGGCGCCGTAACTGAAATCCGGGGTGTCGTCCTTGCTGCCCAGTTTGAGTTTGCCGTAGGAGGAAAACGCCAGGCCCACCACAAACACCAGGTACGCGGCGATCACCACCATGTAGTACCAGCCGAAGCTGCGCGACAACCAGGCCTGAGCGATACCCAACAATCTGCCGGCCTCTTGCGGGGCGATGATCAGAATGGCGGTCAACAACAGAATCAACGCGGTAGAGGTGTAAAACACCCAACCGTTGACCGTCACCTTCTCGGGCGGGGTCTTTATAAGAGAGGCAGAACTCATGGCACAAATGCTCCAGGCAGTGCGAGAGAAGAACACAAGGCAACACGGAACCCGACCAATCGGTTGGTTGGCAGCCGACCGGCGGGTGATATAAAGACACCCCGAAAAAAGCCCGAACCTGCCGAAATGGCGTTGCGAATCGCTTTCGTGGCCAAAGCTGTGCGGACGTTCATCCGAAACCTGGCCCCGAGCGTCTTGCCCATTCAACACGTCCATCGAACAGCGAACCGCGCCATGCCCCACGCAGGTTTCAAGCATTTTCGGATGTCGTTTTATCGCCATTTACAAGCAGAAAAAATCTGTAGGCAGCGACGATTTGTCGCAGATCTTATTCTTTGTTGATTGAACGTTCAATCAAAACAAAATAGACTGGCCCTCAATCCGATAGGCGTTTATCGCCCTTCGGAAGGCCTAAGGAGATGTGCAAGATGCCCAAGGTCGGTATGCAACCCATCCGCCGCCAACAACTGATCGAAGCCACGTTGCAGGCGGTCGATCAGGTCGGTATGGGGGACGCCAGCATTGCGCTGATCGCCCGTTTGGCCGGTGTCTCGAATGGCATCATCAGTCACTACTTTCAGGACAAGAACGGCCTGATTGCCGCCACGATGCGGTATCTGATGAACGTCCTCAGCGAGAACGTCACCGCGCGCCGACAGGCGCTGGCAGACAGCAGCCCACGGGCGCATCTGCAGGTGATCATCGAAGGCAACTTCGACGCCAGCCAGGTCAATGGCCCGGCAATGAAAACCTGGCTGGCCTTCTGGGCCACCAGCATGCACCAGCCGTCTTTGCACAGGTTGCAGCGGATCAACGATCACCGTCTGTATTCCAACCTGTGCTGCGAGTTCCGCCGTGTGTTGCCGCTCGAAGATGCGCGCAGCGCCGCGCGTGGACTGGCAGCGTTGATCGACGGCTTGTGGTTGCGCGGCGCGCTGTCGGGAGACGCTTTCGACACGGCGCAGGCGCAACAGATCGCGTACGAATACATGGATTTCCAATTGGCCAAGCAGGTGAGCCAGAGCACACAGAAAACGCTCGGTACCTGAACCGCCACCGCAGTTTCAGCGCGGTGGTCGACGCCAACCACTAATGCACTTGCGAGGACACTATGGCCCGTTTCGAACTGCAAAAACTCTACATCGATGGCGCGTACTCCGACGCTGGCAGCGATGCCACTTTCGAAGCCATCAACCCGGCGAACGGTGAAGTCCTCGCCCAAGTGCAACGTGCGACCAAGGAAGACGTCGAGCGTGCTGTGGTCAGCGCTGAAAAGGGCCAGAAAATCTGGGCCGCGATGACCGCCATGGAGCGTTCGCGCATCTTGCGTCGCGCCGTCGACATCCTGCGCGAGCGCAACGATGAGCTGGCTGCTCTGGAAACCCTGGACACCGGCAAAGCCTTCTCCGAAACCAAATACGTCGACATCGTCACCGGCGCCGACGTGCTGGAATACTACGCAGGCCTGGTGCCGGCGATCGAAGGCGAGCAGATTCCGCTGCGCGACACTTCCTTCGTCTACACCCGTCGCGAGCCACTGGGCGTGGTCGCCGGTATCGGCGCGTGGAACTACCCGATCCAGATCGCGCTGTGGAAATCCGCACCGGCCCTGGCCGCCGGTAACGCAATGATCTTCAAGCCAAGCGAAGTCACCTCGCTGACCACCCTGAAACTGGCCGAGATCTACACCGAAGCCGGCCTGCCAAACGGCGTGTTCAACGTACTGACCGGCAGCGGCCGTGAAGTCGGCACCTGGCTGACCGAGCACCCGCGCATCGAGAAAGTCTCCTTCACCGGCGGCACCGACACCGGCAAGAAAGTCATGGCCAGCGCTTCGGCTTCGTCGCTGAAAGACGTGACCATGGAACTGGGCGGCAAGTCGCCGCTGATCATCTGCGACGACGCCGACCTCGATCGCGCCGCCGACACCGCGATGATGGCCAACTTCTACAGCTCCGGTCAGGTCTGCACCAACGGCACTCGCGTATTCGTACCGAGCCACCTGAAAGCCGCGTTCGAAGCCAAGATTGTCGAGCGCGTCGCGCGCATCCGCATCGGCAACCCGGAAGACGAAAACACCAACTTCGGCCCGCTGGTCAGCTTCGCCCACATGGAAAGCGTGCTGGGCTACATCGCCAAGGGTAAAGAAGAAGGTGCCCGCGTGCTGTGCGGCGGCGAGCGTCTGACCGACGGCGAATTCGCCAAAGGCGCCTTCGTTGCACCGACCGTGTTCACCGACTGCACCGACGAGATGACCATCGTCCGTGAAGAAATCTTTGGCCCGGTGATGGCGATCCTCTCCTACGAGACCGAAGAAGAAGTGATCCGCCGCGCCAACGACACCGACTTCGGCCTGGCCGCCGGTATCGTCACCAAAGACCTGAACCGCGCGCACCGCGTGATTCATCAACTGGAAGCCGGTATCTGCTGGATCAACGCCTGGGGCGAGTCCGACGCGAAGATGCCGGTTGGCGGTTACAAGCAGTCGGGCGTGGGCCGTGAAAACGGCATCAGCTCGCTGACCAACTACACACGCATCAAATCGGTACAGGTCGAGCTGGGCGATTACGTCTCGGTGTTCTAAGACCCGAGTCTTGTATTGCTCGTGAGGCCGTCTTCGCGAGCAGGCTCGCTCCCACATTGAAATATGTCTCCTGTGGGAGCGAGCCTGCTCGCGAATCGAGTGCGCAGCACTCGCCGAGGCCCGACCTGACCACATCTAAAGAGGGTGCATTCAATGTCCCAAGAATTCGATTACATCATCATCGGTGCCGGCTCGGCCGGTAACACCCTGGCGACCCGTCTGACTGAAGACGAAGGCGTCACCGTGTTGCTGCTCGAAGCAGGCGGCCCGGACTACCGTTTCGACTTCCGCACGCAAATGCCGGCTGCACTGGCATTCCCGCTGCAAGGTCGTCGCTACAACTGGGCGTACGAAACCGATCCGGAGCCACACATGGACGGTCGTCGGATGGAGTGCGGTCGCGGCAAAGGCCTCGGCGGCTCCTCGCTGATCAACGGCATGTGCTACATCCGTGGCAACGCGATGGACTACGACGGCTGGGCGAAGCTGCCAGGCCTGGAAGACTGGACCTACCTCGACTGCCTGCCGTACTTCCGTAAAGCGGAAACCCGCGACATCGGCCCGAACGACTACCACGGTGGCGACGGCCCGGTCAGCGTGACCACGCCGAAGGCGGGCAACAACCCGCTGTTCCACGCCATGGTTGAAGCCGGCGTGCAGGCCGGTTACCCGCGCACCGAAGACTTGAACGGCTACCAGCAGGAAGGCTTCGGCCCGATGGATCGCACCGTGACGCCGAACGGCCGTCGTGCTTCCACCGCCCGTGGCTACCTCGACGTCGCGAAAAAGCGCTCGACCCTGACCATCGTCACCCACGCCCTGACCGACAAGATTCTGTTCGAAGGCAAGCGTGCGGTCGGCGTGCGGTACCTGGTCGGTTCGGCGGAAGAACGTGTTGAAGCCAAGGCACGCAAGGAAGTCCTGCTGTGCTCCGGCGCCATCGCTTCGCCGCAGATTCTGCAGCGCTCCGGTGTCGGCCCGGCAAAACTGCTGGAAAGCCTCGACATCCCGGTGGTGCATGACCTGCCGGGCGTCGGTGAAAACCTGCAGGATCACCTTGAGCTGTACCTGCAATACGCTTGCACCCAACCGGTCTCGCTGTACCCGTCGCTGCTCTGGTACAACCAGCCGGCCATCGGTGCCGAGTGGCTGTTCAACGGCACCGGCATCGGCGCCAGCAACCAGTTCGAAGCCGGCGGTTTCATCCGTTCGCGTCCGGAATTCGAGTGGCCGAACATCCAGTACCACTTCCTGCCGGTAGCGATTAACTACAACGGCAGCAACGGTGTGAAAGAGCACGGCTTCCAGGCACACATGGGTTCCATGCGTTCGCCGAGCCGTGGTCGCATCCAGTTGAAGTCCAAGGATCCGCGTCAGCACCCGAGCATCCTGTTCAACTACATGGCCACCGAGCAGGACTGGCAGGAATTCCGTGACGGCATCCGCCTGACCCGCGAAATCATGCAGCAGCCTGCGCTGGACGCCTTCCGTGGCCGCGAAATCAGCCCGGGCATCGACGTGCAAACCGATGAGCAGTTGGACAAGTTCATCCGCGAGCACGCCGAAACCGCGTTCCACCCGTCCTGCTCGTGCAAGATGGGCACCGACGAGATGGCGGTTGTGGATGGCGAAGGTCGCGTGCACGGCATGCAGAGCCTGCGTGTGGTCGATGCCTCGATCATGCCGATCATCACCACCGGTAACCTCAACGCGCCGACGATCATGATCGCCGAGAAAATCGCCGACAAGATCCGTGGCCGCAAGCCGCTGCCGCGTAGCAATGCTGCCTACTACGTTGCTGGCGGTGCGCCGGTGAAGGGCAAGCCGATGCGTGATATCACGCCTGTTGCTCAGTAAGACGTAATACCGCGTCACGGCTAATCGCGAGCAGGCTCACTCCTACAAGGATCTCCAGCGACCACACATTATGTGGACATTGGAGATTAACTGTAGGAGTGAGCCTGCTCGCGATGAGGCCCTGCAATTCAATACCCCTCCCCCCTGCTGCACAGTAAATCCTCCTACACCTCCTCTTCACTTGATCCTACCCCCACGCAGGCCTACTCTAGACCTCGCGCAATCGTTTCACCCCTCCCCGCCGAATCGCTTCACCCCGCAACTCCATAACAAGGAGGTTCCCGAATGTTCGATTTTCACCCCCAGCTCAAGCAGCGCTTCGCTGCCTTGCGCACGGGCGCCGAGTTTTTTTCCCTGCGGTATGTACGCGAGTCCGGCCAGTACCTGTCGGTGCGCAAGAACGTCGCCGAGCCGCCAAGCCTGAGCCGCGACGAAGGCGCGATGCTCACTGTGCGCGTCAACGGCGTCGAGGCTTACGCGGCGACCAACGACCTGTCGCAGCAAGGCCTGCAAGCCGCCCTTGAGCGCGCCGAACAGCAGGCCCGGCGACTGAAGCCGCACGCCTTGCTCGACCTGCGCAACCAGCCGGTGTCGAGCGATCGCGCTGATTACTTTTCGCCCAATCTTGAGCAACCCTTCCCGTCCCTGAGCGAATGCTTCGAGCTGCTCGGCGCGGAATCCGCCTCGGTGCCAAAGGATGAGCGCCTGGTGAATTGGGAAGCGAGCATCGGCATCACCCACGTCGAGCAGATCTACCTGAGCAGCGCCGGCGCCGAATTGCGCCAGGCCCAGCGCTTCGTCTATCCAGGCCTCGACGTCACCGCCTACGACGGCCACGACAGCCAGACCCGTTCCCTCGGCCGCGAGAACTTCGGCCAGCAGGGTGGCGCGGACGTGATCAGCCGTTGCGGCCTGGTCGGCGCCGGCCCGAAGGTGGCCGATCAGGCCCTGCAACTGCTGCTCGCGCCGAACACCCCGCAAGGCCCGCGCGATCTATTGCTGATGCCGGACCAGATGATGCTGCAGATTCACGAGTCCATCGGTCACCCGCTGGAACTCGACCGCATCCTCGGTGACGAGCGCAATTACGCCGGCACCAGCTTCGTCAAAACCAGCGACTTCGGCAGCCTGCAATACGGCTCGAAGCTGCTCAACGTGACCTTCGATCCGGACATTCCCGAAGAGCTGGCCAGCTACGGCCACGATGACGACGGCAGCAAAGCCAGCAAACAATTCCTGATTCGCGAAGGCTTGCTGTTGCGGCCATTGGGCGGCGCGCTTTCGCAGTTCCGTGCCGGTCTCGACGGGGTTGCCAACAGCCGCGCCTGCGGCTGGAACCGGCCGCCGATCGACCGCATGGCCAACCTCAACATCGAGCCGGGCGATCAGTCGCTGACGCAACTGATCAGCGGCATCGAGCACGGCATTCTGATGAGCACCAACCGTTCGTGGTCGATTGACGATGCGCGCAACAAATTCCAGTTTGGTTGCGAGTGGGGTCAGTTGATCGAGAACGGTGAACTCAAGGGTGTGGTGAAAAATCCGAACTACCGGGGCATTTCCGCGCACTTCTGGAAGAGTCTGCGCGCGGTCGGCAATGCCGGCACCCGAATGGTGCTGGGCACGCCAAACTGCGGCAAGGGCGAGCCGAACCAGGTGATCCGCGTCGGCCACGCTTCACCGGCCTGCGTATTCAGCAACGTTGATGTGTTTGGGGGAGACGCCTGATGAGCATTTCGAAGAGTCAGTCCGACGCCTTCAAGGTCATGGTCAATTGGCTGCGCGACAGCGTGCGCGAGCCGGAACAATTCACCCTCAGTTACGCCGCCGAATCCTCGGCGTTCGTACGGTTCAATCACGCCAAGGTGCGTCAGGCCGGCCAGGTGCAGCAAGCCGACGTCGGGCTGAAGCTGATCAATGACGGCCGCCATGCCGACCTGCACATCACCCTGTCCGGTGATCAGGAAGCCGATCTGCAACGCCTCTCCGAAGGCCTGCAACAACTGCGCGAAACCCTGCCGCTGCTGCCACAGGATCCCTACCTGCTGCTCAACCACAACGGCTGGCAGAGCAACAACGTGCAGGAACATCCGCTACCGGACACCGAGCAGGTGGTCGAGGAAATCTGCAGCGCTGCTGAAGGTCTGGATCTGGTCGGCTTCTATGCTGCCGGCCCAATCAGCCGCGGTTTCGCCAGTTCCTCGGGGGCGTTCGGCTGGCATCAGGCCAACAGCTTCAACTTCGACTTCAGCCTGTTCCACGACAATGGCGAAGCGGTGAAAGCCAGCTACGCCGGGCACGAGTGGAGCAGCGAAGGCTTCACCCGCCGCTTCCAGCAGGCCCGCGAGCAACTGGCGTTCCTCGGTCGACCGTTACGCACCCTCGCACCGGGGCAATACCGCGCGTACCTGGCGCCGGCCGCGCTGGAAGAAATCATGGGCATGCTCAGCTGGGGCGGTTTCTCGGCGCAGTCGATTGCCAGCAAAAGCAGCCCGCTGCAGAAGCTGTATGTCGGCGATCAGACGTTCAGTCCGCTGGTCTCACTGGATGAGCAAGTCAGCGGTTCGTTGAGCCCGGCGTTCTCCGGCGAGGGTTATCCGCGCAGTGATCTGCGGCTGATCGTCGAAGGCAAGGCTGGCGATCAACTGGTCGGTTCGCGCAGTGCCGCCGAATACGGCCTGACCGCCAACGGCGCCGGCGGCGGTGAAATGCCGAGTGCGCTGAACATGGCGGCCGGTGATCTGTCACAGGCAGAGATCCTCAAGCAGTTGGGCACCGGGCTGTACATCAGCAATCTGTGGTACCTGAACTACTCGGATCAACCAGCGGCGCGCCTGACCGGCATGACTCGCTTCGCAACTTTCTGGGTCGAGAACGGCGAGATTCAGGCGCCGGTCAGCACCATGCGTTTCGACGACAGCGCCTACAGCCTGCTGGGTTCGCAGCTGGAAGCATTGACCGCCGAGCGCGAGTTGCTGCTGTCGGCGAGCACGTATAGCCAGCGCAATACCTCGTCGGCACTGCTGCCGGGGGCGCTGGTGAGCCGACTCACGCTAACCCTGTAAAAGCAAAACCTGGGGGAACGAGCCTGCTCGCGAAAGCGGTAGATCAATCGACATCAATGTTGAATGAAATGGCCTCTTCGCGAGCAGGCTCGCTCCCACACTGACCGCGCTCGACAATGGATATGCATTAACTCCAACCACAAGAGGTTCCATGCCCACACGCTCGCCTCTCGACGCCATCACCGCCCGCTGGTTGCCGTGGGTCGTCGCCATTGCGTTCTTCATGCAGTCCCTCGACGGGACCATCCTCAACACCGCCCTGCCGGCCATGGCCCGGGATCTGGCCGAAGACCCGTTGCGCATGCAAGGTGTGGTCATCGCCTACATGCTCACCGTGGCCTTGCTGATTCCGGCCTCGGGCTGGATCGCCGACCGCTTCGGCACCAAGAAGATTTTCTTCGGCGCGATCCTGCTGTTCAGTTTCGGCTCGCTGCTCTGCGCGTTATCCAGCAGCCTGAGCATGCTGGTCGGCGCGCGGGTGATCCAGGGTCTGGGCGGCGCATTGATGCTGCCGGTCGGACGGCTGGTGGTGCTGCGCGCCTACCCGCGTTCGGAACTGGTGCGGATCATGGGCTTCATCACCATTCCCGGCCTGCTCGGCCCGCTGATCGGCCCGACCATGGGCGGCTGGATGGTGCAATACCTGACGTGGCACTGGATTTTTCTGATCAACCTGCCGGTCGGTGTTCTCGGCTGCTACGCGGTGTGGAAGTTCATTCCCGACCTGCGCGGCAGCGAGCGCACGCGCTTCGACAGCCTCGGTTTCCTGCTGTTTGGCGCGGCGATGATCCTGATCACCATCGCCATGGAAGGTCTGGGCGAATTGCACTTGCCGCACCTGCGAGTGATGTTGCTGCTGTTCGGCGGTCTGGCATGTCTGGCGGCGTACTGGCTGCGCGCCGGACGTATCGAGAATCCGCTGTTCGCCCCGTCGTTGTTCAAGACGCGAACCTTCGCGGTCGGAATCATCGGCAACCTGTTCGCCCGTCTGGGCAGCGGCGCCCTGCCGTTTCTGGTGCCGTTGTTGCTGCAAGTCGCGCTGGGTTACTCGCCGTCGCAAGCCGGGATGAGCATGCTGCCGCTGGCCGCTGCGGCGATGTTCGCCAAGTGGATGGCGCGGCCGCTGATCGAACGCCTCGGCTATCGCATTGTGCTCACCGGCAACACTCTGGCGCTGGGGATCATGCTGGCGAGCATGGGCCTGGTCAGCGAGCAGACGCCGTACTGGCTGCTGTTGTGCCTGCTGGCGGTTCTCGGCGCGATCAACTCGCTGCAATTCACCGCGATGAACACCGTAACCCTGATCGACCTCGACGACGCCAGCGCCAGCAGCGGCAACAGCTTGCTGTCGGTGGTGGCGCAATTGTCGCTGAGTCTGGGCGTGGCCTGTGCCGGTGCGTTGCTCGGCGGGTTTACGGCGGAGATCGGCAACGATGGCGTCGAGACCGTGCTGGGCGCGTTCCAGCTGACGTTTGTCACGGTCGGGATCATGGCGATGCTGGCGGCGACGATCTTCTCGCAACTGTCGAAAGAGGACGGTCGCCGGGTCAAACGCCCGGATGAACATCCGGATGAACACATCGAACACTAGGCAGTGTCATGTTTTGTGAATGCTTTTGTGGTGAGGGGATTTATCCCCGATGGGGTGCGCAGCGCCCCCTATATCTGCCTTATTACTGCATCAGCCTCTTTTGGGGCTGCTTCGCAGCGCATCGGGGATAAATCCCCTCACCACAGATAAATCCCCTCACCACAGATGAATCCACTCACCACAGTTGAACCCTCTCGCCTCGGGATTCAGGCACTGTTCGTCCAGAACTTTCGAGGAAAGTGGCACGGGGCTGCTACACTGCGCGACATTTTGTTTTGCAGGCCAGTCCCGTGACCACCATCGCCACCGCTTTTAATACTCTGCCGCTGTCCGCCGCCATGCTGGCTAACCTCGAATCCCTCGGTTATGCCCAGATGACGCCGATCCAGGCGCAGAGCTTGCCGGTGATCCTCAAGGGGATGGACCTGATCGCCCAGGCCAAGACCGGCAGCGGCAAGACCGCCGCGTTCGGCATCGGCCTGCTCAACCCGATCAACCCGCGTTACTTCGGTTGCCAGGCGCTGGTGATCTGCCCGACCCGTGAGCTGGCCGACCAGGTCGCCAAGGAAGTCCGGCGTCTGGCCCGTGCCGAAGACAACATCAAGGTCCTGACCCTGTGCGGCGGCGTGTCGTTCGGCCCGCAGATCGCTTCGCTGGAGCACGGCGCGCACATCATCGTCGGCACCCCGGGGCGTATCCAGCAACACCTGCGCAAGGGTTCGCTGGTGCTCGACGGCCTGAACACGCTGATCCTCGACGAAGCCGACCGCATGCTCGACATGGGCTTCTACGACGCCATCGAAGACATCATCGAAAAGACTCCGGCACGCCGCCAGACCCTGCTGTTCTCCGCCACGTACCCGGTGGGCATCAAGCAACTGGCGTCGAAATTCATGCGCGATCCGCAAACGGTGAAAGCCGAAGCGTTCCATGACGACACGCAGATCGAGCAGCGCTTTTACGAAATTTCTCCGGAAGAGCGCATGAGCGCAGTGACCAAAGTCCTGCACCACTTCCGCCCGGCTTCCTGCGTGGCGTTCTGCTTCACCAAGCAGCAAGTGCAGGAAACCGTTGACCACCTGACCTCCAAGGGCATTTCCGCCGTCGGCCTGCACGGCGATCTGGAACAGCGTGATCGCGATCAGGTGCTGGCGATGTTCGCCAACCGCAGTACGTCGGTCCTGGTCGCCACCGACGTCGCCGCCCGTGGTCTGGACATCGACGCGTTGGACATGGTGATCAACGTCGAACTGGCCCGCGACTCGGAAATCCACATTCACCGCGTTGGCCGTACCGGTCGTGCCGGCGAGAAAGGCATTGCGGTCAGCTTCGTTGCGCCGTCCGAAGCGCATCGCGCGCAAGCCATCGAACAGCTGCAGAAAGCTCCGCTGAACTGGGATCAGGTCGATAACCTCAAGTCCCAGGGCGGCGCCCCGCTGCAGCCACCGATGAGCACCCTGTGCATCGCCGGCGGGCGTAAAGACAAAGTGCGTCCGGGCGACATCCTCGGCGCACTGACTGGCGATGCCGGCATCCCCGGCGCCCAGGTCGGCAAGATCGCGATCTTCGACTTCCAGTCGTATGTGGCGGTTGAACGCACCGTGGTCATGCAGGCGCTGCAGCGCTTGAACAACGGCAAGATCAAGGGCCGTTCGTTGCGCGTGCGGGTCCTTTAAGAACAACGCACATCTCTGTGGGAGCGAGCCTGCTCGCGAATGCAATCTGTCAGTTGATATCTTTGTGACTGACACACTGCTATCGCGAGCAGGCTCGCTCCCACATTGGTTTCCGGTGAATTTGAATTTTGTGTGAGGACACCGTTTTGCGCTCTACCGAAGTCGTGATCATTGGCGCTGGCGCCGCAGGGTTGATGTGTGCACTGACCGCCGCCGGGCGTGGGCGTCAGGTGTTGCTGCTCGATCATGCGAACAAGGCCGGCAAGAAAATCCTGATGTCCGGTGGTGGCCGCTGCAATTTCACCAACATGTACACCGAACCGGGCAATTTCCTCTCGGGTAACCCGCATTTCTGCAAATCGGCTCTGGCGCGCTACACCCAGTGGGATTTCATCGGCATGGTCGCCAAGCACGGCGTGCCGTACCACGAGAAGAAACTCGGTCAGCTGTTCTGCGATAACAAATCCAGCGACATCCTCGGCATGCTGCTCGACGAGTGCGATCAGGTCGGCGTCGAGCTGCACCTCGACACCTCGATCCAGACCATCGAAAAGGTCGAAAGCGGCTACCTGCTCGACACCACCCTCGGCCAGGTTCAGTGCCAGTCGCTGGTGATCGCCACCGGCGGGTTGTCGATCCCGACGCTGGGCGCTACCGGTTTCGGTTATCAGGTCGCCAAACAGTTCGGCCATGAACTGCTGCCGACTCGCGCCGGACTCGTGCCGTTCACCATCACTGATCAGCTCAAGGAACTCTGCACCGAGCTGTCCGGTACTTCGGTGGATTGTCTGGTCAGCTGCAACGACCAGAGCTTTCGCGAGAACATTCTGTTCACTCACCGTGGTCTCAGTGGCCCGGCGATTCTGCAGATCTCGTCGTTCTGGGAGCCGGGCGACACCGTGGAGATCAACCTGTTGCCGGATCACGACACCGCGGCATGGCTGCAACAGCAAGTGGCCGAACGCCCGAACAGTGAACTGAAAACCCTGCTCGGCGAGATCTTCACCAAGAAGATGGCCAATCTGCTGGCGGACAACTGGTTCGTGTCCAAACCGATGAAGCAGTACACCCACGCCGAACTGGCGCAGATCGCCGACAAGCTCGGCAGCTGGAAAGTCGTCCCGGCTGGCACCGAAGGCTATCGCACCGCCGAGGTCACGCTGGGCGGCGTCGATACCCGCGAAGTGTCGTCCAAGACCATGGAGTCGCTGAAAAGCCCGGGGCTGTATTTTGTCGGCGAAGTGCTCGACGTCACCGGGCATCTGGGCGGTTTCAACTTCCAGTGGGCCTGGGCCTCGGGGTACGCGGCCGCGCAGTACGTCTGATCCAAAATCAAACGCAAGACCTGTGGGAGCGAGCCTGCTCGCGAATGCGGTGTATCAGTCGACATCAATGTTGAATGACGCTCCGCTTTCGCGAGCAGGCTCGCTCCCACAGTGGTTTGTGGTGTAAGTAAAAGGAACACTTTTTGCTGTCAGATGTGATCGGCGCCATTGCGTCGGCGTCATTACTGGCTCAATTTAGCGGCATCGCCTCGGAAGGCCTTCGCACTTCATGTCCTCGACCTCGTTTCGTCAGTCTTTGCGGCGCCTGTGGGCGCTGGATAAATTCAGCTACAGCGTGCGGGTGTTCATCGCCCTGACCGGCAGCATGGCGCTGTGTTGGTATCAGGATGAAATGGGCCTGCTGATCCCATTGTTCCTCGGGATCATCGCCAGCGCCCTGGCCGAGACCGACGACAGTTGGCAGGGGCGCCTCAACGCCCTCGCCGTGACGCTGGTATGTTTCAGTATCGCCGCGCTGTCGGTGGAACTGCTCTTCCCTTACCCCATCGTGTTCGCCATCGCCCTGGCCTTGGCCAGCTTCGGCCTGACCATGCTCGGCGCACTCGGCGAGCGTTATGGCGCGATTGCCTCGGCGACCTTGATTCTGTCGGTCTACACCATGATCGGCGTGGATCAGCGCGGCGGCGCGGTCACCGATTTCTGGCACGAACCGATGCTGCTGGTGGCGGGTGCCGCGTGGTACGGCCTGCTGTCGGTGCTGTGGCAGGCGATGTTTTCCAACCAGCCGGTGCAGCAGAGTCTGGCGCGGCTGTTCCGTGAACTGGGTTTCTACCTGAAGCTGAAAGCCTCGCTGTTCGAGCCGATCCGCCAACTGGACGTCGAAGGCCGACGGCTGGAACTGGCGCAGCAAAACGGTCGCGTGGTCGCCGCGCTGAACAGTGCCAAGGAAATCATTCTGCACCGGGTCGGCAACGGTCGCCCGGGGTCGAAAGTCAGTCGCTATCTGAAGCTGTATTTCCTCGCCCAGGACATCCACGAGCGCGCCAGCTCCTCGCACTATCCGTACAACGCGCTGGCCGATGCGTTCTTCCACAGCGACGTGCTGTTCCGCTGCCAGCGTTTGTTGCGCCAGCAGGGCAAGGCCTGCCGCGCATTGGCCGAATCGATCCAGATGCGCCAGCCGTTCGTCTACGACGCCAGTTTTGCCGAAGCGCTGACGGACCTCGATGCCTCCCTTGAACACCTGCGTATTCAGAGCAATCCGGCGTGGCGCGGTCTCCTGCGTTCGCTGCGCGCACTGGCCGCCAACCTCGGCACCCTCGACCGCTTGCTCAGCGACGCGAGCAACCCCGACGCCCTGGCGGACGCCACCGACAGCAGCCTGCTCGATCGCTCGCCGCGCAACCTCAAGGACGTGTGGATTCGCTTGCGTACGCAACTGACACCGACGTCCTTGCTGTTCCGTCACGCCCTGCGTCTGCCGCTGGCGCTGAGTATCGGCTATGGCATGGTGCACCTGATTCACCCGTCGCAGGGTTACTGGATCATCCTCACCACCCTGTTCGTCTGCCAGCCGAACTACGGCGCGACCCGGCGCAAGCTCGGTCAGCGGATTCTCGGCACCGCCATCGGCCTGACCGTGGCGTGGGCGCTGTTCGATCTGTTCCCCAGCCCGCTGGTGCAGTCGTGCTTCGCGATCGCCGCCGGGGTGGTGTTCTTTACCAACCGCACCACGCGCTACACCCTGGCGACCGCCGCCATCACCATCATGGTGCTGTTCTGCTTCAACCAGATCGGCGATGGCTACGGGCTGTTCCTGCCGCGCCTGTTCGATACCCTGCTCGGCAGCCTGATCGCCGGCCTGACGGTGTTCCTGTTCCTGCCGGACTGGCAGGGCCGACGCCTGAACAAGGTGCTGGCCAACACCCTGACCTGCAACAGCATCTACCTGCGCCAGATCATGCAGCAATACGCTGCCGGCAAGAGCGACGACCTCGCCTATCGCCTGGCCCGACGCAACGCGCATAACGCCGATGCGGCGCTGTCGACAACGCTGGCGAACATGCTCATGGAGCCGGGGCATTTCCGTAAGGAAGCGGACGTCGGTTTCCGTTTTCTGGTGCTGTCGCACACCCTGCTCAGCTACCTCTCCGGGTTGGGCGCGCATCGCGAAACGCAGCTACCGGCAGACGTGCGTGAACAGCTGATCGACGGCGCCGGAGTGAAACTGGCCGCGAGCATCGACGACATCGCCCAGGGCCTGGCGAACAAGCAACCGGTGGCGATTCAGAGTGACGAAGAAGAAGCGCTGGCCAATGAGCTGGAACAGATGCCCGACGAGATCGATGAAGGACAGCGACTGGTGCAGACGCAACTGGCGTTGATCTGCCGGCAGCTGGGGCCGTTGCGCACGTTGGCGGCGCATTTGATCAAAGACACCAGTGAGGTCAGCGGCGGCTGATCAGACGCCATCGCGAGCAGGCTCACTCCTACAAGGGAACGCATTTCAAACTGTAGGAGTGAGCCTGCTCGCGATAGGGCCATCAGCCACTTAACAAATTCTGGATCAGCTCTCACATCCCATGCTGGCGCAGCAACTTGTCATAACTGCCATCTGCCTTCATCGCCGCAATCGCCTTGTCAAACCCGGCCACAATCTGCTCATGCTGCGGATTCTTCAGGCTTACCAGAATATGCAGGCTGTTCTCGCTCAGCGGCTTGGGCAGAAACTCCACGGCGTTGCGCACTTTGGCTGATTCGCGGGCCAGGTAATAGCGCGCGACGTATTCATCTTCCAGGGTCAGCTTGACCCGGTCCGCCGCCAGCATGCGCACGGCCATGGCGAAGTTATGCACAGGGACTTTCTCCAGTGCGGTATCGGCATCGAAGGCCTGCGAGTAGGCATAACCGCGCACCACCGCCACCGGGTAGGTGTGCAGTTGTTCCAGGCTGCCGTACTCCAGCGGCGTGTCCTTGCGCTTGAGAAAGCGGATGCGGTTGAGCAGGTATTCGCCAGAGAACTGGCCGATTTTGGTCCGTTCGTCGTTGTACCAGGCGTTGACCAGCACGTCGTATCGTCCTTCGCCCACCCCCAGCAGTGCCCGCGCCCAAGGTACCTGTTCATAGTCGCTGGCATAACCGGCCCGCGCCAGCGCGGTGCTGACGATGTCGGTGGCCAGGCCACCGTTGACCAGCGTGTCGTCGGTAAAGGGCGGCCAGATATCAAACACCAGTCGCAACTTCTCCGCTGAGGCGGTTTGGGCCAGCAAGAGCAATCCGATCAAAGCAAAGGCTCGATGCAGTCGCGGCATGCTTGAAAATCCTTAGCGGGCGGGCTGCCCAGCGTGTTTTCAGTCAAAACCCCAAGGCCCCTTACCGGCGAAACCCAGGCCCTAACAGTAGCTCATTGAAGCCAGTGCACAGCGCTTTCCAGCAGATTACACAAAGCAGCCGCTATCGCGAGAAAGGAATGATGGCATTTTGACCTTTGTCACAGACTGTTCCGCCATACAGACATCCGGCGCCAGTGCCCTTAGTATCGGGCGACGGAGTTCAAGGAGTCGGAAGATGACAATCGAGTGGGTCTGCAAGCATCACAGTGATCTGGGCAAAGAAGAGTTGTACGCACTGCTGAAGCTACGCTCGGAAGTGTTCGTGGTCGAACAGAAATGCGCCTACCCGGACCTCGACGGCCAGGATCTGGGCGGCGACACCCATCACCTCATGGGCTGGGAAGGCGATCAACTGATGGCCTATCTGCGCCTGCTGGACCCCGAATCCCAGGGCGGTGACGTGGTGATTGGCCGCGTGATCATTGCGCCGCAGGGCCGCGGCAAAGGGCTGGGGCATGTGATGATGGAGCACGCGCTGAAACAGGCCGGGAAGCATTGGCCGCAGGTGCCGATCTATCTGTCGGCGCAGGCGCATTTGCAGGGGTATTACGGCAGGTACGGGTTTGTGGTGGCGGGTGAGGAGTATCTGGAGGATGACATTCCGCACATAGGCATGCGTCGCCCATAAGAGCCCCTTCGCGAGCAAGCCCGCTCCCACATTTGATTGCATTCCATCTGAAGGAACTCGATCGACTGTGGGAGCGGGCTTGCTCGCGAAGGCGTCAGCTCAGGCACTGCAAAACTCAGGGATACTCCAGCACAGTCTTGATCTGCCGCAGATTACGCTCGATCCACCCGCGATCAATCGCTCCCCACTCGCGAATCCGATAGCGCCCGGCATGGTTGCGCGCGCCCTCTTCCTGCTCGAATTCACAGACGATGTCCAGATCCGCCAGCGCGGCGATCGTGTCCTGCGCCGTGCGCCGGGGCATGCCGGTCACTTCGGTCAGCGCCGGGACGCTTGGGGCCAGGCCGCTGTCGATCAGGTAGGCCACGTACAGGCGCCGGAAAAACTGCTTTTGGTCTTGCTGACGTCCATCTACCCGCTCCTTGTTGCGGCTATTGCAGATCCCGCCACGTCAGGTATACCCGCAGATCGAACTCGATCTGGTGATACCCCGGCAGCATGTGTTCGCACAATTTATAGAAGGCCTTGTTGTGGTCCGATTCCTTGAAGTGCGCCAGTTCGTGCACGACGATCATCTTCAGGAACTCAGGGGCCGCCTCCTTGAACAACGAGGCGATGCGAATCTCTTTCTTGGCCTTGAGCTTGCCGCCCTGCACCCTTGAGACCGTGGTGTGCAGGCCCAGCGCGCGGTGCGTCAGGTCGAGGCGGTTGTCGAACAGCACCTTGTCGATGGCCGGTGCGTTGCGCAGATATTCCTGCTTCAGGTCCAGCGCGTAGCTGTACAGCGCCTTGTCGCTCTGCACATCGTGACGCCCCGGATAGCGTTGGCTCAGGTAGTCACCCAGACGCTGTTCGGCGATCAGTTGGCGCACCTGATCCTGCAATTGCGCGGGATAGGCCTGGAGGTATTTCAACGCAGTCATGGGCACGGCAATACGGTTCGAAAAGAGCGCCAGTGTAACGAATTCAAACCGGCAGCGCGCTCCAGTCGAAGGGCTCGGCGAAGCTGGCGGCGTCTTCGGAGGTCAGCGGACGCGCCACCAGGAAACCCTGCACATATTCGCAGCCATGCGCTTGCAGCCATTGATACTGTTCGATGGTTTCCACGCCTTCGGCGATCACCAGCAAGCCGTACTGTTTACACAGATTGATCACGTTGCTGACCAGTGCCGCGTCGCGCGTCGAATCCGGCAGCCGCGCAATCAGGTGTCGATCAAGCTTGAGCGTATCCAGCTCCAGATCACGCAGATGCGCCAGCGAACACGGCCCCGAACCAAAATCATCCAGCGCCACGCGCACCCCGAGATTGCGCAGCAGGCGCAGCTGTTTGCGGGTCTCGTCGGGGTTGTGCATCAGCGCGTCTTCGGTGATTTCCACCTCCAGTTGCCGTGGCTCCAGCGCGTGCCGCTCAAGCACCTGACGCAATTCGGTGACCAGGTTCGGCAGACCGAACTGGGTGTTGCTCAAACTCACGCCAAGCACCAGATCCTCGGCGAACAGGGTTTCCCAGGCTTTGCGCTGGCCGGCGCCGCGATGATAGATCCAGCTGCCGAGCCGACTGATCAGCCGTGCTTCTTCCAGTAGCGGCAGGAACAGCCCCGGCGGCACGTCGCCGACGCTCGGATGCTGCCAGCGCAGCAACGCCTCGAAACCGCGGATCTGCCCGCTGTCGATCGCCACTTGCGGCTGATACACCAGATTGAAATCCCGGTTCTCGATGGCGTTGCGCACGCTCTCTTCAAGCATCAGCCGAGAGCGGGCGCGGCCGTTCATTTCGTGATCGTAAAAACGATACTGCTGACGCCCGGCGCGCTTGGCTTCGTACATGGCAATGTCGGAGGCGCGCAGCAGGCCGTCGAGGTTCGAGCCGCAGTCCGGGTAAGTGGCGATGCCGATACTCGCGCCGAGGGCAATGTCCAATCCCTCGATCTGCTGACAGATCGACACCCGCTCGATGAGCTTCTCGGCAATCTTCGCCGCCTGCTCGGGGAACTCCAGATCGAGCAATGCCGTGAACTCGTCACCGCCCATGCGCGCGAGAATATCGAACGGCCTCAAGCACGCCTTCAACTGCTCGGAGACCCAGCGCAGCACCCGGTCGCCGGCATCGTGGCCAAGGGAATCGTTGACCCGTTTAAAGCCATCGAGATCCAGATACAGCAGCACCCAACTGCTGTCGCTGCGTTCACCGCGCAGCAGCAGGTTTTCCACCGTCTGATAAAAGCCCCGGCGATTGAGCAGACCGGTCAACGGATCGGTGACCGCTTGAAATTCCAGCTGCTGATGCAGGTGACGCACCACTGACATGTCCAGCACCGTCACCACCATCGCCCGCTGCTCGGGCGGCAACGGCGCGCAGGACAACGCCACCGGCACCTGTTGCCCCGGCGCCGTGCGTAACAACGCATCGTGCAGACGCAAGGTCTCACCGCGTTTATAGCCGGCCAACAGCTCGGAATCAGCCCACAGCGGGATGTGCGGTTTCTGCAGATAATCGAGAAATTCCTTGCCCTCCAGCTCTTTCACCGGCGCATTCAGCAGCCGCGAAATCGCCGGGTTGGCGAAGCGGATCAAACCGTCCTCGCCGAGCACCAATATTCCTTCCGCCGCGTTATCCAGCACCGAGGCATTGAAGGCCCGCGCGACCTCCAGATCATGACTCAGGCGCTGCAAGGCGCGGCGGTTGCGCTGGTGTTCGAGCAACGCCTGGACTTTCGGTTTGAGGATCTGCGGATCGAACGGTTTGAACAGGTAATCCACCGCGCCACTGGCATAGCCCTTGATCACCGCGTCCTGGGACTGTTCGTTGGCGGTAAGGAAAATGATCGGCGTGAGGCGTGTGCGCTGGCTGCCGCGCATCAATCGCGCGACTTCAAAGCCGTCCATGCCCGGCATCTGCACATCCAGCAGCACCAGGTCGACGTCGTGTTCGAGCAGCAGATTGAGTGCCTCGAAGCCGGAGGCGGCGGTCATGACGTGCCAATCCTGACACTGCAGCAACGCGCGCATGCTGATCAGGTTTTCAGGGTAATCATCAACGATCAAAAGGACAGAGCTGCCTTCACCTGGCTGGGGTTGCGCGCATTCCATGCTGCTTCTCTTGTCGGGACATCTCTTGTCGGACTATCGGCCGGTTCTTGGGAAAACCGTACAGTTACTGAGCCATCACTCTAGTCGCGGATCTGTGAAAGCAGAAGCTGTCACGCCGCCATCATTTAGCCAAAGCGGCGACTTACCGACTAACGGTCACCCCTGCAGCCCCCGAAAACCGGCACAGATGGCATTTCGACAGGATGTTGACGCCAATCATCTGCCAAACGGGCGTTAACAAAAAACTCCTCTACGCTTATAACTGCCGCCCGAAAAGGCGCGGGCTAGAGCTTCTGGCACTCGCGTTCAGGATGAATTGAGTGGAAGAACCGACATGATCGATCTCGCAACCTGGAACCTCAGCGTTCCCGTCGGCAGTCCGCCGTACACCGTCGAAACCTCCAAACTGGTGAATGGCTTCAAGGATCAGTACTTCCATTCCGACACCGGCACGCTGTTTTTCTGGTCACCGGTGACCGGGTCAAAAACCGAAAACGCCATCTACCCGCGCACCGAACTGCGCGAAACCTTCAGCAACGGCACCCTGCGCAACTGGTATTACCCGGACGCCGACAACACCCTGCGCGCAACCCTCGCGGTGAACAAGGTGCCCAGCTCGGGCAAGATCGTCATCGGCCAGATCCACGCGCATGAAAGCCAGAAGCCGATGGTCAAGCTCGAATACCAGTACAAGACCAAGACCGAAACCGGCAACCTGGTGATCAAGGTGCGCATGCACCCCGATGACGACGAAAGCCGCGTCATCACCCTCGCCACCGGCATCAAACTCGACCGCGAATTCAACTACCTGATCCACCTCAGCCCCGGCGGTGCACTGGGTGTGAGCGCAGCGGGTTATCAGTGGGATTCACAAATCAGCGCGACGTGGCGCAACAAGCCGCTGTACTTCAAGGCTGGGGTGTATGTGCAGGACAACACCGGGTATACCAGTGAGGGTGGGCAGGTGACGTTTACCAAGCTGGATATTGATCACGATAAATAGTACTAACATCGCTCAACCATCGGACAATGCAAAGATCAATAAACCGGCAGACTCCAAGAGTCTGCCGTATTACTTAAGGCCAGTATCAAAAACTAACGCCTGAACGTAAACGTCCCCTTAGCTGACAACTTTCCTTCAACGAGGTCGAACTCGCCTACAGGATACGGGCTTACCTGTGTCAATCTCAACATACCGCTTGCATACTTATCATTTTCAATGCCATCAAATTCTAAATGCCCTCTCACGGGCTCATCTTTTCCGTCCAGCGTGTACACGTCAACCGCAAGATTATCTCTGAATTTAAGGTTCATATAATAACTATGTCCACCTAGCTCCCTTTGCTTCGTATTAATATAAAAAAACCCATCCCTGTGGGTTAGGTGGCCTCCGCCCTCAAATTTTTGCTCATCATAACCTTCATGCTTGAATGTAACCTCCATGAATTCAGGAATTTCTATTTTGATGCTTTTATTAGTGCTCATATTTTTCATCCGAAAAGTAAGTAAAACGGAAGAATAACCACCTACCAGCGGCAGTACACCTGTAATATCTGACAGGCGCTTATATCCGTTCGCATTTGGTAGCTGGCCTTGAACTACAAAAACCAAGCAAAGCCCTAACTTTCCATACTACCGACATCAACTATACGAGTGCTGGCGACTCAAACAGATCCGCCCCCGCTTCCTGCGTTTACCAAGCTGGATATTTATCACGATAAATAGAACTTACAGCCCCTCAACTATCGGACAATGCAAAGCTTAATAAACCAGCAGACCGTCGGTACAGCTTTAACCGGTATCAACTAAGGCCACTTCTTGTACTCAAATTTACCTACTGCTGAAAAGACGCCTTCTTCAGAGATATCAAAGGTTCCCTCCGGATATTCGCCACTTCTTGACAAATTGAACTTACCGCTAGCGTACTGATCACCTTTTATATCATCAATCTCCAAATGCGCGCGAACGGGTGCATCTTTTCCACCTAGCTCATAATTCTTTTGAACATCAAGGCCTGCCTTAAAGGACAATGACAAATAATACTTGTGACCTTCAAACTCTCGGTACTTTGGAGAAAGTTGAAAAGACTTTTCCCCCTTATATAAAAAACCATAATCTATAAATTTCATCGAATGCTCACCATATTTTTGATGCTTGTAGGTGATTTTCATAGAACCAAATAAGGAGTCGTCAACGCCAGCGTCGCCTTTTATTTCCTTTTCGTTTTTCATTTCTATCTTTCCGAGGGACAAGTGAAACCCGATAGTAGGCGGCTCCATATTTCCGCACACCTGTAATATCTGACAGGTACTTATATCCCTTTGAAATAACAAATCCGCCTTTAACAAAGAAATCACTGGACAACCCGGACGTGCGACTTACCAATCACTCACCCATAAAAAACCCGCCTCTCGGCGGGTTTCTTATATGGACAGCTATTGCCTCAATCCATCACGAAGTAAAAAAGAAGTCACATGTCTGTGGATTTTAAAGCCAGGGGGCTTACTCTGGTTGCTTAGGGCGTATGAAAGGAGCTGGCCCCTTGGAGTTTTTGAGGTCTTCCGTTTTTGGCTCAACTGGCTGGGTAGCCGGGGCCGGGCCTTTGGGGTTAACGTCCTTTGTAGTCATTGCTGTGTACTCCATTACGAGGTGGAGTCTTATCTTGTGAGTATCGCTTGAGATTGCCTACTGTCAGATCTGACAGTCATTGAGATCTATTGGAAATAAGCAGAACTCAGTTAGATCAACTTATCAGGCACTCCTCATGAACAGTGTCGCTACGCGAAAAAATTACCACCCACAAAAAACCCGCCTCTCGGCGGGTTTTTTATCAGCGCAGCTTAACGTTCAGGCTTAGTTAACCTTGGCGTTCAACTCACCTTTCAGATAACGCTGGAACATCGCTTCCAACGAGATCGGCTTGATCTTCGAAGCATTACCGGCAGTACCGAACGCTTCATAACGAGCGATACACACATCACGCATCGCCGTCACGGTTGCGCCGAAGAATTTACGTGGGTCGAATTCGCTCGGGTTGGTGGCCATCAGGCGACGCATCGCACCGGTGGATGCCAGGCGCAGGTCGGTGTCGATGTTGACCTTGCGCACGCCGTACTTGATGCCTTCGACGATTTCTTCAACCGGTACGCCGTAGGTTTCTTTGATGTCGCCGCCGTACTGGTTAATGATCGCCAGCCACTCTTGCGGAACCGAAGAGGAACCGTGCATCACCAGGTGGGTGTTCGGGATGCGCTTGTGGATTTCCTTGATGCGGTCGATCGCCAGTACGTCACCGGTAGGTGGCTTGGTGAACTTGTAGGCGCCGTGGCTGGTGCCGATAGCGATGGCCAGGGCATCAACTTGGGTCTTCTTGACGAAGTCAGCGGCTTCTTCCGGGTCGGTCAGCATCTGGCTGTGATCCAGAACGCCCTCAGCGCCGATGCCGTCTTCTTCACCGGCCATGCCGGTTTCCAGCGAACCCAGGCAGCCCAGCTCGCCTTCAACCGAAACGCCGCAGGCGTGAGCCATGGCGACGGTTTGTTGGGTAACGCGGACGTTGTATTCGTAGTCGGTCGGGGTCTTGCCGTCTTCGCCCAGGGAGCCGTCCATCATCACCGAGCTGAAGCCCAGTTGAATGGAGCGCTGGCAGACGTCAGGGCTGGTGCCGTGGTCCTGGTGCATGCACACCGGGATGTGCGGGAATTCTTCGATCGCGGCCAGGATCAGGTGACGCAGGAATGGCGCGCCGGCGTATTTGCGAGCGCCGGCCGAAGCCTGGACGATCACCGGGGAGTCAGTCTTGTCAGCGGCTTCCATGATGGCGCGCATCTGCTCAAGGTTGTTGACGTTGAAGGCTGGAACGCCGTAGCCGAACTCGGCTGCGTGGTCCAGCATCTGGCGCATGCTGATAAGTGCCATTGTGTGTGTCTCTCCCGGTTGAGGGTCGTTAATCGTGCCAGCCTGCCGGAGCGGCGGCGGCTATTCAAGTGATTGCAGATCGGGGGTCGAAGCCCGGTCTGGTGATTCGGTGTTACCAAAATCTTGTGAACAACAGAGAACCCTGTGGGAGCGGCGGTGCGACGATTCGACTTGCTCGCGAATGCGGATTTACATTCAACATTGATGCAAGCTGATCCACCGCCTTCGCGAGCAAGCCCGCTCACACATTTTGGATCTATGTGAATCAATTCAATCGTCTTACTCGGCTTTGCAGCCGCGGCCAATCAGGTCATTGGTGGCGACCCAGTACACCAGGCCTTCGTCACCCTTGACGTGAAACGCCAGCATGCCGTCGCTGTACAGCACGCCCGAGGCGCCCGGCTCTTCTTTAAGGCGATAGACCTGATCACCGCCACCCAGCCGAACATCGACTTCCTTCTGGCCGGCATCGGCGTAACGCCACAGCACTTTGGCCTGGCTGTCGCAGGTCCAGGTGGTCCAGCTGTCCGCAGGTGCGGACGACTGAAACAGGTTCAACTGCGCGCAACCGCCCAACAATGCCAACGCCACAATGGCGATCAAGCCTTTCATCCGTGTTCCTCGACTGACAGCCAACGCCGTCAGCCCTGAGTTAAAGAGTCAGACCGGTCAAGGACAACCATGTTCCTTGGCCGGGGTTTGCGTCTCGTATTTGTCCAGACCGTCCGGCCCCGAGCGCTTGTTCAGCACCGGATTGGTTTCGGCCTGCCAGTCGGCCTGGTAGCAGCCTTTCTGTGCCGCATCCGGCGCAGGTGTCGCCTCGGCCTTCGGGTTACTCCCGCAGGCCGCCAGCGTACCGGTCAGCAACAACAGCGCTAACGACTTGACCATCTGAACACTCCTTTGCTTGGCCAAACGGGCGGCCTCAGGCCTTGGCCCGGCTTTCCAGGACTTCAACGGCCGGCAGCACCTTGCCTTCGACGAATTCGAGGAACGCGCCGCCACCGGTGGAAATGTAGGAGATTTGCTCGGCCACGCCATATTTATCGATGGCCGCCAGGGTGTCGCCACCGCCGGCAATGGAGAACGCGGCGCTGTCAGCGATGGCCTGGGCCAGCACCTTGGTGCCGTTGCCGAACTGGTCGAATTCAAACACGCCGACCGGGCCGTTCCACAGAATGGTTTTCGACGATTTCAGCAGTTCGGCGAAGTTGGCTGCGGTTTGCGGGCCGATATCCAGGATCATGTCGTCAGCGGCAACGTCAGCGATCAGTTTAACGGTGGCCTCGGCGCTTTCAGCGAACTCCTTGGCAACCACCACGTCCACCGGCAGCGATACGCTGACCTTGGCGGCGATGGCGCGCGCGGTGTCCAGCAGGTCCGGCTCGTACAGCGACTTGCCGACCGGGTGACCGGCGGCAGCCAGGAAAGTGTTGGCGATGCCGCCACCGACGATCAGTTGATCGCAGATCTGGCTCAGGCTGTTGAGTACGTCGAGTTTGGTCGACACCTTGGAGCCGGCAACGATCGCAGCCATTGGCTTGGCCGGTGCGCCCATCGCCTTGCCCAGTGCGTCCAGCTCAGCGGCCAGCAACGGGCCGGCAGCGGCGACTTTGGCGAACTTGGCCACGCCGTGGGTCGAACCCTCTGCGCGGTGCGCGGTGCCGAAGGCGTCCATCACGAACACGTCGCACAGGGCGGCGTATTGCTGGGCCAGCTCGTCAGCGTTCTTTTTCTCGCCCTTGTTGAAGCGCACGTTTTCGAACAGCACGATGTCGCCGGCCTTGACGTCAACGCCGCCCAGGTAATCGGCCACCAGCGGCACGTCGCGGCCCAGGGCCTTGCTCAGGTAGTCAGCGACTGGCTTGAGGCTGTTCTCGGCGGAGAACTCGCCTTCGGTCGGACGGCCCAGGTGTGAGCACACCATCACCGCCGCACCTTTTTCCAGGGCCAGCTTGATGGTCGGCAGCGAAGCCAGGATACGCGCATCGCTGGTGACAACACCGTCCTTGACTGGGACGTTGAGGTCTTCGCGAATCAATACGCGCTTACCTTGCAGATCGAGGTCGGACATCTTCAACACGGTCATGGGTCGCACTTCCTGAGTAGCTGTTCTTAGAGAGCAGGTTTTTTTGAAATCGCTGTTTGCAGATAGTGGTCTGCAACGTCCAGCATTCGGTTGGCAAAACCCCATTCGTTGTCGAACCAGGCCAGGATGTTCACCAGTTTGGGGCCGGAAACACGGGTCTGACTGGCATCGACGATGGCCGAATGTGGGTCATGGTTGAAATCACAACTGGCGTGCGGCAACTCGGTATAGGCCAACAGGCCTTTGAGCGGGCCGTTGGTGGCGGCCTCGCGCAGGATCCGGTTGACCTCGTTGGCATCGGTCGCGGTGGCGGTCTGCATCGTGATGTCGAGGCAGGACACGTTGACCGTCGGCACGCGTACGGCTTTGGCCTGAATTCGCCCGGCAAGTTCCGGCAGCAGACGCTCGATGCCACGTGCCAGACCAGTGGACACCGGGATCACCGACTGAAACGCCGAACGGGTGCGGCGCAGGTCTTCGTGGTGATAGGCGTCGATCACCGGCTGATCGTTCATCGCCGAGTGAATCGTGGTGATCGACACGTAATCCAGGCCGATCGCCTTGTCCAGCAGACGCAACAGCGGCACGCCGCAGTTGGTGGTACAGGAGGCGTTGGACACCAGCAGTTCATCGCCAGTCAGGCAATCCTGATTGACGCCGAAGACGATGGTGGCGTCGACATCCGCCTCGCTGGCCATCGGTTGCGAGAACAGCACGCGTGGCGCGCCGGCGTCGAGGAAACGCTGGCCGTCTTCGCGGGTGTGGTAGGCGCCGGAGCACTCCAGCACCAGGTCGACGCCCAGCGCCGCCCAGTCGATGCCTTCGGGGGTGGCACTGCGCAGGACCTTCACGCAGTCGCCATTAATATGCAGACAATCGCCGTCTACTCGCACTTCGCCGGGAAAGCGGCCGTGGGTGGAGTCGAAGCGTGTCAGGTATTCGATGCTGGCCATGTCCGCCAGATCGTTGATCGCGACAATTTCAAACCCGGCCTTCTCGCCACGCTCGAACAACGCACGCAAGACGCAACGACCAATCCGGCCGTAGCCGTTGAGTGCAACTTTGTAGGGACGCGGTTGAGGCATGGGGTTCTCGATTACCGTGTTGAATCGGGTAGTGCGATGTTGCCTGAACCAACGCCTTCGCGAGCAGGCTCGCTCCCACAGGGAAATACATTCCAATGTGGGAGCGAGCCTGCTCGCGAAGGCGTCAGCTCAGACGACATCTTTTCCAGATCAGTCTTCCAGCAGCTCTTCAGCCTGACCCAGGATGTTTTCCAGGGTGAAGCCGAACTCTTCGAACAGTGCCGAAGCCGGAGCCGATTCGCCGTAAGTGGTCATGCCGATCACGCGACCTTCCAGACCCACGTACTTGAACCAGAAGTCGGCGTGAGCCGCTTCGATCGCAATACGTGCGCTGACCTGCAGCGGCAGAACCGATTGCTTGTAGCCGGCGTCCTGCGCATCGAACACGCTGGTGCAAGGCATGGAAACCATGCGCACCTTGCGGCCTTGCTCGGTCAGCTTGTCGTAGGCCTGAACGGCCAGACCGACTTCCGAACCGGTGGAAATCAGGATCAGCTCAGGCTCGCCTGCGCAGTCCTTCAACACGTAACCACCGCGGCTGATGTCGGCGATCTGACCGGCATCGCGTTCCTGGTGCTGCAGGTTCTGACGCGAGAAGATCAGCGCCGAAGGGCCGTCCTTACGCTCCAGCGCGTTTTTCCAGGCCACTGCCGATTCAACGGCATCGGCTGGACGCCAGGTGTCGAGGTTCGGCGTGGTCCGCAGGCTGGTCAGTTGCTCGATCGGCTGGTGCGTGGGGCCGTCTTCGCCCAGACCGATGGAGTCGTGGGTGTAGACGTGGATCACACGCTTCTTCATCAGCGCCGACATGCGCACCGCGTTGCGCGCATATTCCATGAACATCAGGAAGGTCGCGCCGTAAGGCACCAGGCCACCGTGCAGGGACACGCCGTTCATGATCGCGGTCATGCCGAATTCGCGCACGCCGTAGTACATGTAGTTGCCGCTGGCGTCTTCAGCGCTGACGCCTTTGCAACCTTTCCACAGGGTCAGGTTGGAACCGGCCAGGTCAGCCGAACCGCCGAGCAGTTCCGGCAGCAGCGGGCCGAACGCGTTCAGGGTGTTCTGGCTGGCTTTACGGCTGGCGATGGTTTCGCCTTTGGCCGCCACTTCAGCAATGTAGGCCGAGGCTTTTTCCGCGAAGTCAGCCGGCAGTTCGCCGCTCAGACGACGGATCAGCTCGTTGGCTTCGGTCGGGAACGCCGCGGAGTAGGCAGCGAAACGCTGATCCCACTCGGCTTCGGCAGCGCGACCTTTTTCCTTGGCATCCCACTCGGCATAAATGTCGGCCGGGATTTCGAACGGGCCGTGGTTCCAGTTCAGCGCCTGACGGGTCAGAGCGATTTCCGCGTCCCCCAGTGGGGCGCCGTGGCAGTCTTCCTTGCCCTGCTTGTTCGGCGAACCGAAACCGATGGTGGTCTTGCAGCAGATCAGGGTCGGCAGCGGGCTCTTGCGCGCGGTTTCGATGGCGGTCTTGATCTCTTCCGGATCGTGACCGTCGACGTTACGGATCACCTGCCAGTTGTAGGATTCGAAACGCTTCGGGGTGTCATCGGTGAACCAGCCTTCGACTTCACCGTCGATGGAGATGCCGTTGTCATCGTAGAAGGCGATCAGCTTGCCCAGGCCCAGCGTACCGGCCAGGGAAGCGACTTCGTGGGAAATGCCTTCCATCATGCAGCCATCACCGAGGAACACGTAGGTGTGGTGATCAACGATGTTGTGGCCAGGACGGTTGAACTGCGCACCCAAGACTTTTTCCGCCAGGGCGAAGCCGACGGCGTTGGCCAGACCCTGACCCAGCGGGCCGGTGGTGGTCTCGACGCCCGGGGTGTAACCGAATTCCGGGTGACCCGGGGTGCGGCTGTGCAGTTGACGGAACTGCTTGAGGTCGTCGATCGACAGGTCGTAACCGGTCAGGTGCAGCAGCGAGTAGATCAACATCGAGCCGTGGCCGTTGGACAGCACGAAGCGGTCACGGTCGGCGAACGACGGGTTGCTCGGGTTGTGCTTGAGGTAGTCGCGCCAAAGTACTTCGGCGATATCTGCCATACCCATAGGGGCACCGGGATGGCCGCTGTTGGCTTTTTGCACGGCATCCATGCTGAGGGCACGAATGGCGTTGGCACGCTCACGACGGCTAGGCATCGCTGATCTCCTGGGTGTGAATAGATTGAAACGGAAAAAAGGAGGGCATTTTCCCTCACCGGAGCGCTTCGGGGCAATGACAGATAGTCATCCGAAGGCGTTTTTCCCGTGCTGGACGGCGGTTTCGTCTGGTGAAACCTTTCCGCTGTTCGTTTGTAGAGTTAACCAGCCAGTGAGAAGTGCCATCTATCGAGCAATATCAAAACTTTTTGATATTGCCCTTGCAGCGATTTCCCACCGTCACTAGACTGCTGGCCCTATGAACTTACGCGTGCCTTCCATTCGCCATGACGATTGCGACGAGCTGGCGGCCCTGTGCAAGGCCGGTGGCGATCCGCTGCGCCTGAATGTATTGCGCGCGCTGGCCAACGACTCGTTCGGCGTACTGGAGCTGGCGCAGATTTTCGGCATCGGTCAGTCCGGCATGAGCCACCACCTAAAAGTGCTGGCCCAGGCCGATCTGGTGGCGACACGCCGTGAAGGTAACGCGATTTTCTATCGCCGCGCCCTGCCCCACACCGAATTGCTGGGCGGCAAGTTGCACGCCGCATTGTTAGAAGAAGTCGACAATCTGGCGCTGCCGGACGACGTGCAGACGCGCATCGCCCAGGTCCACGGACAACGCGAAGCCGCCAGTCAGGACTTTTTCGCCCGGGTCGCGGAGAAATTCCGCGCCCAGCAAGACTTGATCGCAGGCCTGCCGCAGTACCGTGACAGTGTGCTGGCCCTGCTCGACAAACTGAACTTCAATGGTGCTGCCACGGCCATTGAAGTCGGCCCCGGCGATGGTGCTTTCCTGCCGGAACTGGCCCGCCGCTTCGGCACCGTAACCGCGCTGGACAACAGCCCGGCGATGCTCGAACTGGCGCGTCAGGTATGTGAACGTGAACGGCTGGCTAACGTCAGCCTGCAATTGGCCGATGCATTGAATGGCACCAGCCTTCAGGCCGATTGCGTGGTACTGAACATGGTGTTGCACCATTTCGCCGCGCCGGCCGAAGCGCTCAAGCACATGGCCGGCCTGCTGCAACCGGGCGGTAGCCTGCTCGTGACAGAGTTATGTAGCCACAACCAGAGTTGGGCCAGGGAGGCCTGCGGTGATCTGTGGTTGGGGTTTGAACAGGACGATTTGGCCCGTTGGGCCACCGCTGCGGGACTCGTTCCCGGGGACAGCCTCTATGTAGGCTTACGTAATGGTTTCCAGATCCAGGTTCGCCACTTTCAGCGACCGGCTGGCGACACTCACCATCGGTAAATTCAGGAAAACATCGAGATGAGCGAATACTCCCTCTTCACCTCCGAGTCCGTGTCTGAAGGACATCCGGACAAAATCGCCGACCAGATTTCCGATGCGGTGCTGGACGCCATTATCGCCCAGGACAAACACGCACGCGTTGCCGTGGAAACCCTGGTCAAGACTGGCGTTGCCATCGTGGCCGGTGAAGTGACCACCAGCGCCTGGGTTGACCTGGAGCAGATCGTTCGTGACGTGATCTGCGACATCGGCTACACCAGTTCCGAAGTCGGCTTCGACGGCGCGACCTGCGGCGTGATGAACATCATCGGCAAGCAGTCCCCTGACATCAACCAGGGTGTTGACCGTGCCAAGCCTGAAGATCAGGGCGCCGGCGACCAAGGCCTGATGTTCGGCTACGCCAGCAACGAAACCGACGTGCTGATGCCGGCTCCGATCACCTTCTCGCACCAGCTGGTGCAGCGCCAGGCCGAAGCCCGCAAATCGGGTCTGCTGCCGTGGCTGCGTCCGGACGCCAAGTCGCAAGTGACGTGCCGTTACGAAGGCGGCAAGGTGGTCGGTATCGACGCCGTTGTTCTGTCGACCCAGCACAACCCTGAAGTGTCCTACAAAGACCTGCGCGAAGGCGTGATGGAGCTGATCGTCAAGCACGTGCTGCCTGCAGAACTGCTGAGCAAAGACACCCAGTTCCACATCAACCCGACCGGCCAGTTCATCATTGGCGGCCCGGTAGGTGACTGCGGTCTGACCGGTCGCAAGATCATCGTCGACAGCTACGGCGGCATGGCCCGTCACGGCGGTGGCGCGTTCTCCGGTAAAGATCCATCGAAGGTTGACCGTTCGGCTGCCTACGCTGGCCGTTATGTTGCCAAGAACATCGTCGCTGCCGGCCTGGCCGAGCGTTGCGAGATCCAGGTGTCCTACGCCATCGGTGTCGCTCAGCCGACTTCGATCTCGCTGAACACCTTCGGTACCGGCAAGATCAGCGATGACAAGATCATCAAACTGGTGCGTGAAGTGTTCGACCTGCGTCCATACGCAATCACCACCATGCTGGATCTGCTGCACCCGATGTACCAGGAAACTGCAGCCTACGGCCACTTCGGTCGTGCTCCGCAGACCAAGACGGTTGGCGAAGACACCTTCTCCACCTTCACCTGGGAAAAAACCGACCGCGCCGACGCTCTGCGTTCCGCTGCTGGTCTGTAAGCCCTCCCCGGCTGCAAAAAAAGCCCCGCACGGTTCACGCCGTGCGGGGCTTTTTCATGCCTGAAATACCCTTCCAATATCAATAAAGAACCCTGTGGGAGCGGGCTTGCCCGCGGAGAGGCCGGCCCATGCGCCCCCTGTATGGGCACGGAAACACGATGCAAAACACCCACCCGGTGCCTCTCTGAATCCTCGCCTAGCCTTAAAGCATTCCCCCTGAGCAAGGACGCTCAAAATGCTTGCCACGCTGCGCCTGTTTTCAGTTCTTTTGCTGAGTTTCACCCCTCTGATCGCCCATGCAGCCTGCCCCGACTGGCCATTCGGCAAAGCGCAAGTTGAAATCTCCGCCCTGCAAAAACAGATCGACCAATGGGACGACGCCTACCACCGCGAAGGCCGCTCGCTGATTGCCGACGAACTCTACGATCAATCGCGCCTGCGGCTCATCGAATGGCGCCAGTGCTTCCAGCAGCCCGCAGCGCCCGAACCGTTGCGCAGCGCGTCTGGCTCCGTCGCGCATCCAATCGCCCACACCGGTCTGGACAAGCTTCACCAAGCCGCCGCCGTTCAAGCATGGTTAAAGGATCGGCAGGATGTCTGGGTACAACCCAAGGTCGATGGTGTAGCGGTCACGCTGATTTACCGTCGCGGCCTGTTGCAGCAGGCGATCAGTCGCGGCGACGGGATCAGCGGTCAGGACTGGACAGCGTCGGCGCAAAAGATCGCTGCCATTCCGCAACAACTGACCCAACCGCTGGACCTGCTGGTGCAGGGCGAGCTCTATCGGCGCCTGAATCAGCATGTGCAAGCCAGCGCCGGCAGCGTCAACGCCCGCGCCACGGTTGCAGGGCTGATGAGCCGTAAAACCTTGAGCGCAGAACAGGCGTCCGGGATCGGTCTGTTCGTCTGGGACTGGCCGCAGGGGCCGGCGAATCTGCCCGAAAGAATATCGACGCTAGCGACGCTGGGCTTCGCCACGACAGCGCCATTCAGTCAGGTCATCGCCAACCTTGCCGACGCGCAAAAATGGCGCGAGCACTGGTATCGATCGCCCCTGCCGTTCGCTTCTGACGGCATCGTCCTGCGCCAGAGCCAGCGTCCACCGGCTGAGCGCTGGCAGGCGAGCGCGCCCTACTGGGCTATCGCCTGGAAATACCCGTTTGCCCGAGCGCTGGCCGAAGTGCGCAAAGTGAATTTCAAAGTCGGCCGCAGCGGACGCATCACGCCGGTACTGGAGTTGTCGCCGGTGATGCTCGATGACCGCGAGATCAGACGCGTCAGTGCCGGGTCACTCAAGCGCTGGCAGGCGCTGGATATCCGCCCCGGCGATCAAGTGGCAATCAGCCTGGCCGGGTTGACGATTCCACGACTCGACAGTGTGGTGTTGCGCACCACCGAACGAGCCGCCCTCGATATTCCCGACGCGCGCGACTTCCACGCCTTGAGCTGCTGGCAACCGACACCCGGTTGCGAAAGCCAGTTTCTCGCGCGCCTGACCTGGCTCAGTGGCAAGCAGGGGCTGGCGCTGCAGAATGTCGGGCGCGGCACTTGGGAGAAACTTCTGGAAACAGGCCGCCTGAACAACCTGCTGGATTGGTTGACCCTCGACGAGCCAGAGCTTGCTAACATTGCCGGCTTCGGCGAGCGCAGCAGCGCACGTCTGATCAACAGTTTTCACAGCGCCCGCCAACGGCCGTTCACCCAGTGGCTCAAAGCATTGGGTTTACCGCCGACGGGGCAGGCACAACTGGCCGACTCGTGGCAGGCGCTGGCACAACGCGACACCGAACAATGGCAGGCAGAAGCCGGAATCGGCCCGGGCCGCGCGGCGCAATTGAGCGCATTCTTCCGCGACCCGCAGGTGCTGGCCTTGAGTGACACATTACGCGCCGCCGGAATCGACGGTTTCTGATCACGCAATCCCCCGGCAGCCGGGAACCCAAGGGCCGTCAGACGCTCAAACAGCGCAGTGCCCCCGACCCGACTGCCTTTGCACATGGAGCTTTTATGAAATTTCTTGCACCGCTTGCCTTGCTGACTCTCTGTGGCGTTCTGGCCGCGCCTGTGATGGCTGACGAAGATGCACCGGGCCTGACCGGTTGCGCCGCGAAGAAGCAGGGCATCATCAATCAGCTCGAGCAGGCGAAATCCCGGGGCAACACCGATCAGCAGGCCGGTCTGCAAACCGCTCTGGATGAAGTGACGAAGAACTGCACCGATGCTGGCCTGAAGAAAGAACGCGAAAACAAGGTGCTGGAAGCCAAGCACGAAGTGAGCAAGCGTCAGGCGGATCTCGACAAGGCGATGAAGAAAGGCGATCCGGAGAAGATCAACAAGCGCAAGGACAAGCTCGCCGAGTCGCGCAAGGAACTGCAGGATGCGCTGGACCAGATCGACAAGTAACCGTTAATGCGGGGAATTTGATGCCCTCTTCGCGAGCAAGCCCGCTCCCACATTTGATTTGTGAACGACACAGATCCAGTGTGGGAGCGGGCTTGCTCGCGAAGGCGTCAGCTCAAACAACAGAAATCAATGATCGCGAAACTCTTTATGGCAAGCGCTGCAGGCATCTTCAACTTTCTGCACCGCAGGCCCGAGGTTACTGGCCTTGTACGGCTGAACCTTGCTGGCGATCACCAGTTCACCGGTGGCCGCCTCAAGGTTACGGGCCAATTCCTGAAAGCGGGCCTGACGCAGCCAGACATCGTCCTTGGCGCTGGTGTGATCTTCTTCACGCACCTGCGGGAAATGCTTCCACGGTTCATGCGACAACGCATCGAGCGTCACCGCGCCTTCGGCGAATTTCGGCCCGTCGAAAGGAATGCGTCCGCGCAACATGCCACCCAGGTCTTCGCCGGTCTTGAGCATTTGTTTGAAGATCGCCTTGCGTTGCCCCAGCGGAGAATTCGGATCGACGCCGCCACAGGCGGACAAGGTCAGACAGGCCAGCAATACAACAGAAATTCTTTTAAGAGTCATGGTGGCTTCAGGTCACGGAATTCGGCGGCCAGTATCCTCGCGTCGCCGACAAACACCAATAGCCCTATTAAAAATACGGGTTGCCGGAGCGCATGGAGCACTTGGGCAACCGGCACAGGAATCACTCCATGAACAGCCGTTTCAAGGCCTGGCGTCACCCACTGATCGCAACCCTGCCACTGCTGGCAATCCTTGCCGGCTGCACCGGTGGCGACACTGCCAAACCGAAAACCCATGCCTTGGCCACTTATTCCAGCGCCACTTGGGAAGCCTTGCCGGCGGTGTCCGACAGCGATCTGGTGGCCGGTTTCGGTTCATGGCGCAGCGCCTGCACCCGACTCAAGGCTGATCCGGTCTGGGGCGGCACCTGCGCGGCAGCCGCCAACGTGCCGCAAAGCGCCAACGAGATTCGCGCGTTCCTCAAGCAGAACCTCGACGTGTTCGGACTGCGCGCCGAGCATGACAACCCCAACGGTCTGATCACCGGTTACTACGAACCGGTCTACCCCGGCAGCCTGACGCCCACCGAGGTGGCGAACGTGCCGGTGTACGGCGTGCCGGAAGACATGATCATCGTCTCGCTGGACAGCATTTACCCGGAACTGAAGGGCAAGCGCCTGCGTGGCCGTCTCGAAGGCCGAGTGCTCAAGCCGTATGACGACGCGGCGACCATCGAGTCCAAAGGCGTCAAAGCGCCGGTAGTGGCGTACCTGACCGATCCAATGAACCTGCAGTTTTTGCAGATTCAGGGTTCCGGGCGGATTCAGACGCCGGATGGCAAACAACTGCGCATCGCCTACGCCGACCAGAACGGCCACCCGTATCGACCGATTGGTCGCTGGCTGGTCGAGCAAGGCGAGCTGAAGAAAGAAGACGTGACCATGAGCGCGATCAGCAACTGGGCCAAGGCCAATCCGTCGCGCATTCCGGAACTGCTGGGCAGCAACCCGAGCTACGTGTTTTTCACTCGCAACCCGGACAGCAACGAAGGCCCACGCGGCTCGCTCAATGTGCCGCTGACCGCCGGCTACAGCGCAGCGGTGGATCGCAAGGTGATTCCGTTGGGCAGCCTGCTGTGGCTGTCGACCACCCGCCCGGATGGCAGCGCTTTGGTTCGCCCGGTCGCGGCGCAGGACACCGGTGGCGCGATTGCCGGCGAGGTGCGTGCGGATCTGTTCTGGGGCACCGGCGATGCTGCCGGGCAACTAGCCGGGGACATGAAGCAGCAGGGGCAGATCTGGATGCTCTGGCCTAAAGGTGCGGCGTTGCCGCAAGTACCGCAGGTGGCCGATACGGTTAAGGACAAGCCTTAAGCGCCTCGGCGCCAGAGCTACCGCCTTCGCGGGCAAGCCCGCTCCCACAGGGTTCTTTGGTGTACACAGGATTTGTGCTCGCCATTGATACCTGTGGGAGCGGGCTTGCTCGCGAAGAGGCCGGCAGCAACACCCGAGATTCAGAGCGACACAAAGAAGAACGCAGCAATCAACCCCATCCCGACAAACCACACCAGCGACCGCAAGATCGCCCAATCCGCCAGGTAGCAGATGATGTACAGCAGGCGACTGGTGATAAACAGCACCGCCAGCACATTCACTGTCACCAGCTGCGCCGTGCCCACCAGATGGGCAACAATCACTGCGGCAGCAAATGCCGGCATCACCTCGAAGCTGTTCAACTGCGCCGCATGCGCCCGTCGGGCGACGCCGCCCACGCTATCGAGAAAATCCCGAGGATCATGATTGTCACTGAGCCTGAAACCGCCCGAGACCTTGGCCACAATCGTGCACACATACGGCAGGAAAATCGCGATCAATACACACCACAGAGCCACCGTCATAACGCCGTCCTTCTTCGAGTGATAGAGAGTTGCGGGCAGTCAGAACTTCATCACCAGCATGCCGATCAATACCAGCCCACAGGCTAAGAGCCGCGGCCTGCCGAAAGGTTCTTTCAGGTAGCGCATGCCGAACAGCACCACCAGGATCACGCTGATCTCACGCAAGGCCGCCGCCTCGGCAATCGAGCCCAACTGCATCGCCCACAGCACCAGAGCGTAGCTGAACAACACGCAGAACCCGACCGCCAGACCCAGCTTCCACTGCTCGCGCCAGAACACCAGAAATGCCGGGCGTTTGGCGACCCATGCCAGCAACGGGAACGGCCAGGCGCTGAGCAACGTGACCCAGACCAGGTAATCCAGTGGATGCGACCAGCGCCGCAAGGCCTGACCATCGATATAGGTATAACAACCGATACACAAGCCGATCAGCGCCACCACCGGGAGCATCGACCACGGCAGATGCTTGCCGCCGCCGCCCTGCCAGAGCAGGCAGGCCATGCCCAACGGAATCAGCATGATCCCGAAGATCTGCTGCGCAGTGAGCACTTCGCCGGCGAAGATCAGGGTCAGCGCCAGCACCACCAACGGCGACAAGCCGCGCATCAGCGGGTAGACCAGTCCTAGGTCGCCGACCCGATAAGCTTGAATCAGCAGATAGCGATACAGCAGCTCGAACGCCGCCGAAGCCAGAATCCACGGCCAGATTTCCACCGGCGGCAGGCTGATGAATGGAAATGCCAGCGCCACGAACAACAGCGCCACCGTGTCCATGCACGCCACCACCAGCAGCCGTTCGGCACTGAACTTGATCAGGGTATTCCACGTCGCATGCAACAGCGCCGCCATTAACACCAGAACTGTCGCCGCCACGTCCCACTCCTTGATTTTTTTGTTGACCCTACACCAATGTCTGCGGCTGACCAACCGAGGGGGCATGATTGTGTCCCCACCCCGAAACAGCCCATCCAACCTTTGCACCGAAGAATCGGGGCGCTGTCTTTCCACCCCCATCCAATGGAGCCCGGATGCTAGAACTTGTCGCCGCTTTTATCTGCCTCACCACCCTTCTCACCTTCGTCAATTACCGCTTCATCGGCCTGCCGCCGACTATCGGCGTGATGGTCACCGCGCTGATGTTCTCCCTGTTGCTGCAAGGCCTGAGCGTGCTCGGCTATCCCGGCCTCGAAGAACGCGTGCAGCAACTGATCGGCCAGATTGACTTCGGCGATCTGCTGATGAACTGGATGCTGTCGTTCCTGCTGTTCGCTGGCGCCCTGCACGTCAACCTCAACGACCTGCGCAGCTATCGCTGGCCCATCGGCCTGTTGGCCACTTTCGGCGTGCTGATTGCCACCGTCGTGATCGGCAGCCTCGCTTTTTACATCTTTGCCCTGTTCGGCTGGCACGTGAGCTTCCTCTACTGCCTGCTGTTCGGCGCGCTGATTTCGCCGACCGACCCGATCGCGGTGCTCGGCGTACTGCGTACCGCCAATGCCTCGAAGCCGCTGAAAACCACCATCGTCGGCGAGTCGCTGTTCAATGACGGCACTGCGGTGGTGGTGTTCACCGTGTTGCTGGGCATCGCCCAACTGGGCGAGACGCCGACCCTCAGCGCCACGGCCATGCTGTTCGTGCACGAAGCCATTGGCGGTGTGCTGTTCGGCGGGCTGATCGGTTATGGGGTGTACCGGATGATCAAGAGCGTCCAGCAGCATCAGATCACGGTGATGCTGACCCTGGCGCTGGTGATCGGCGGTTCGGCGATGGCCACCGAGCTGCACGTCTCGGCACCGATTGCGATGGTGGTCGCCGGTCTGATCATCGGCAACCTGGGGCGCAACCTGGCGATGAACGACATGACTCGCAAGTACCTCGACGGCTTCTGGGAGCTGCTCGATGACATGCTCAACGCCCTGCTGTTCGCGCTGATCGGCATGGAGCTGTTGTTGCTGCCGTTCAACTGGGCGCACGTGGCGGCGGCCAGTTTGCTGGCGCTGGCGATCCTGCTGTCGCGCCTGCTCACCGTGGCCCCGGCCATTGTCCTGCTGCGGCGCTGGCGCACAGTGCCGCGCGGCACCATCCGCATTCTGACCTGGGGCGGTTTGCGCGGCGGCGTCTCGGTGGCACTGGCGCTGGCCCTGCCGCTGGGCCCGGAGCGCGATTTGCTGCTGAGCATCACCTATATCGTGGTGTTGTCGTCGATCCTGTTGCAGGGTCTGACCATCGGCAAGCTGGTCAAGCACGCCACCCGTGACGAGCCGACGACCGTGGCTGAACCCGCACACTGATGTATCACCGCAGCGCCGTCGTGAAGCCCTTCACGACGGCGCGCACAGCAAATCAAGCAGATGCCGCATCGCCAATGGGCGGTGCGGCGTCGAGCAATGCATCACCACCAACTCGCGCGCATGACGCTGCCCGTCCTCGACCGGTAACACGTACATCCCTTCCAGCCTCATCCCGGCCCACTGCGGCACCATCGATACCCCCATCCCCTGCGCGACCAGCATGACGATCGTTTCCAGCGCATCCAGTTCGCACAGCACGTTGGGCTCGATGGCGTGTTCATCGAGGTAGCGCTGAGCAATCTGCCCACCCCACGAGCGTGCGTCATAACGAATGAACGGATGAACGCGCAACAGCGTTTCCAGCGACTGCCCGGCGTACGCGGCTGGAGCCACCAGAATCAGCGGCTCTACCTTGAGTACGACCAGTGCCAATGCCTTGGGCGGCTGGAATGGAGGCCTGACCAGAATCGCTGCGTCCAACTCCCCTGCAAGCACCTTCTCGTAAAGACTTTTCGAGTCACCCGGGGTGATCTTCAGCTTCAAATCAGGTGCTGTAAGCGCCAATCGTTCGATCAAGGTGGGTAACACGCCGGTCAGCGCTGTGGAAATTGCACCGATTGTCAGTTCACCGGCCACCCCATCGGGATGCAGATCGCTCTGTAGATCCTGGGCCAATTCGATGATCGCCCTGATCTTCGGCAGAATCAGCAGGCACTGGTCCGAGGGCCGGGCAGCGTGCGCGGTACGCAGCAGTAACGTGCAACCCAGCAACCTCTCGAGCGCCTGGACGCGCTGACTGATAGCCGCCGCAGTGCGACTCTCGCGCCGTGCCGCTGCCGCAATCGAACCGGTCTCGACCACCGCCACCAGACTTTTCAGAAACCGTACATCCATAAGTTTTCCTTTCGCTCAGAACAAGGCGAAGTCGTTATGCCCCGCCGCACGGTCTGTTTACCCTGAGCGCTCCTTCACTTGGGGACATCGCATGAACAGACCTTTTCACGCTGCATACCATGTTTGCGACCTGGAACAGGCGCGGACTTTTTATCGAGATGTGTTGGGCTGCACCGAAGGCCGCAGTACCGAGACATGGGTCGACTTCGACTTTTTCGGCAATCAGCTCTCGCTTCACGTGGGCACGCCCTTCACCACGACCCGTACCGGCCAGGTTGGCGATCACAAAGTATTGATGCCGCACATTGGCGTCGTCCTGCCGCTGGAGGAGTGGCTGGAGCTGGCTGATCGTTTGAGCCGCCTCGGCACAACGTTTGAAATCCCTCCGGTGATCCGCTTCGCCGGCGAACCCGGCGAACAGCGCACGATGTTCTTTCTCGATCCCAGCGGCAATCCGATCGAGGTCAAGGGTTTCAAGGACTTCGACGGTCTCTTCGCACACTGAGCTTCACCCCAACAAACACAACAACAAAAGGGGCACATCATGACTACCAGGAAACCCACCAGTCTGGTCACCCGCATCATGCTCGGGCTGGCAGCCGGAATAATCGTCGGCATCCTTCTCAACCAGTTTCCCGAACACAAGATCTGGTTCATCGACAATCTGCTGCAACCGGCCGGTGACCTGTTCATCAGGCTGATGAAAATGATCGTCGTACCGTTGGTCTTTGCGTGCATGGTCGTCGGCATCGCCGGGGCAGGCAGCACCAGGGCATTGGGCCGGGTCGGGATAAAGACGCTGGTTTATTTCTTTACCATCACCAGCATTGCCATCGTCTTCGGACTGATCGTCGGCAATGTTTTCCAGCCCGGCGCCGGCGCGGACTTCAGCAGCACCCTGCAATCACCGGCCATTGGTCTGGCGAATACGGGAGAAACACAGAACCTGGGCCGAACTCTGGTGAACATCGTGCCGGACAACATCGTCCTGGCCATGTCTCAGGGCAAGCTGCTCTCCGTGCTGTTTTTCGCCATCCTGTTCGGCTGTGCCCTATCGATGCTGCCCGAGCCGCAGAAGGCGCCATTGATCGCCGTGATTCAGGCGGTATCGGACACCATGTTCAAGGTCACGCATCTGGTCATGCACTATTCACCCATCGGCATCTTCGGCCTGATCGGGGTCACCGTGGCCAGCTTCGGCCTCAGCGCGTTGCTGCCGCTGGCGAAGCTGATCGGCATCACTTACGTCGCGGTGTTGCTCTTCGCGTTGGGCGTGCTGGGGCTGGTGGCGCGGATGGCCGGCATTCGCTTTTTCCACCTGATTCGGGAAATACGCAGTGAATTGATACTGGCTTACAGCAGTGCTGCGTCGGCCACGGTGATGCCACAACTGATCGAGAAAATGGAGAAGTATGGCGCTCCGCGCCCGATCACTAGCATGGTCATTCCACTGGGTTACTCGTTCAACCTTGATGGCGCCTCGCTGTTCGCGGGACTGGGCACGCTGTTTATCGCCCAGGCGTACGGGATTGATCTGGGTCTGGCGGATCAGGCCATGCTGGTGCTGATCATGGTGTTGACGTCAAAGGGCGCGGCGGGAGTGCCGGGTTTCATGTTCATCATACTCACAGCGACCCTGACCACCGCCGGTTTGCCAGTGGAAGGCGTGGCAATCATCGCCGGCGTCTACCGCTTGATGGACATGCCGGTCACCGCGCTCAACGTGTTGGGCAATGCACTGGCACCGCTGGTCATAGCGCGCTGGGAGGGGCAGCTCAAGGCACCTGAAAGCGAACCGACGACAGAACCGGTCAGCCCGCCGTTCAAGGCCTGAAACTATCGGGGCTTGCTGTCGGATTGATCTTCGCGGGGTTTGCCGGAGTCTGGTTTATCCGTCTTGGGCGCCCCGCTCTCGCTGCGGATCTGCGCATGGCTGATCAGGGCGAAGATGAAACTGCCGCCGATGATGTTCCCCGCCAGCGTGGGCCCGGCAAACACCATCCAGAAATCACTCCACGGCAGCTCGCCGGCAAACACCAGATACGACACTTCCGCCGAACCGACCACGATGTGGGTGAAGTCGCCCAGCGCCATCAGGTAGGTGATGAGGATGATGATCCACATCTTCGCGCTCTCCATGGACGGGATCATCCAGACCATGGTGGCGATCATCCAGCCGGAAACGATGCCCTTGGCAAACATCTGACTGGCGTGGTTTTCCATGACCTTGCGGCCGATTTCAAGGAAGGCGTGATCAGTCTTGCTGTCGAAGATCGGCAGCTCAAGCATCACGTACGCCACCAGAATCGTCCCGCACAAATTGCCGAACAGGACCACGCCCCACAAGCGTATCAGCCGGCCGAAGTTTTTCAGGGTCGGTTTGGTCATCACCGGTAGAACGGCGGTCAGGGTGTTTTCGGTGAACAGCTGCTGGCGGGCGAGAATCACCGCGAGGAAACCGGCGCAGTAGCCGAAACTGGCGATGACCTTGAATTCGTCGCCCTCGGGCAGGCGCGAATTGAGCAGGCCCATGCCCATCAGCGACAGGCCCATGGTCAACCCGGCAGCAAGCGCCGACCACCACAATGCAGCGATGCTGCGCTCCAGTTCCTGATCGCCCTGAGTGCGGATGATTTCATGCAGAACCGCCGCGCGGGGCGGCTGGTTTTTCTCGACTTCGTGTTGTTCGTCGGTCGAGAGGTTTGGGGTCTTGCCGTCTGTCGGGGTGGTCATGGCGTGGGAACCGGGTGGGGGGCTTTTAGCTACGACCCCTGCGGTTCCTGGCTGTTCAGTGACCGGATAAATCTTCGGTGCATGCACAACCGCATTCGCGAGCAGGCTCGCTCCCACAGGTACAACGCATTCCATGTGGGAGCGAGCCTGCTCGCGATGAAGCCACCGCCAATGTCACTTGGTAACGAGCTCATCTTCCTTGAACTGGTCTTTGACGTACTTGATCTCGGTGCGACCGTGCGGCGCCGGCAGGCCGTCTTCGCCGAGGTTGACGAAGACCATCTTCTCGACCGTGAGGATGCTCTTGCGGGTGATCTTGTTGCGAACCTCGCAGGTCAGGGTGATCGAGGTGCGGCCGAACTCGGTGGCGGTGATGCCCAGCTCGATGATGTCGCCCTGGCGCGAGGCGCTGACGAAATTGATCTCGGAAATGTACTTGGTCACCACGCGCTGATTGCCCAACTGGACGATCGCGTAAATCGCCGCCTCTTCGTCGATCCAGCGCAGCAAGCTGCCGCCGAACAGGGTGCCGTTGGGGTTCAGGTCTTCGGGTTTTACCCATTTGCGGGTGTGGAAATTCATGTTCACTCCTGAGCGTTTGCCGAAAGATGGCGCCATCTTGGCAGACCGGGCGGTCAGGCTCCATGAGCCTTCTACTATGGTCGCTATTAGCGATCTTCATCTGGCCGACAGAAACCCTTTGGAAGATCAGTCTAGACGGCTATAATCGCCCCCGTTTCAAAATGGTAACGTTCACCTGCTACCGTTTTCCCGCCACCTGTCCGAGGGGCGCTGCAGCAGGATCAACCTGTCAGGCTCGGATGGGGCGTTGACTGGCCACGGCCGGACACTAAACGCACAACGGCGCCCATTCGCATACATTACGAATGGAGGCTCTTCATGAGCGCTGTTATCACGCCTGCAGATTTTAACGATTACAAAGTTGCCGACATGTCCCTGGCTGCCTGGGGCCGTCGCGAAACCATCATCGCCGAGTCGGAAATGCCGGCCCTGATGGGTCTGCGCCGCAAGTACGCCTCCGAGCAGCCGCTCAAGGGCGCGAAAATCCTCGGCTGCATCCACATGACCATTCAGACTGCCGTGCTGATCGAAACCCTGGTTGCCCTGGGTGCCGAAGTACGCTGGTCGTCCTGCAACATTTTCTCGACTCAGGATCAGGCCGCTGCGTCCATCGCTGCCGCCGGCATCCCGGTTTTCGCCTGGAAAGGCGAGACTGAAGAAGAGTACGAGTGGTGCCTGGAGCAGACCATCCTGAAAGATGGCCAGCCATGGGACGCCAACATGATCCTCGACGACGGCGGCGACCTGACTCAGCTGCTGCACGACAAGTACCCACAGGTGCTGGACCGCGTTCACGGCGTGACCGAAGAAACCACCACCGGCGTTCACCGCCTGCTGGACATGCTGGCAAAGGGCGAGCTGAAGATCCCGGCGATCAACGTCAACGACTCGGTGACCAAGTCCAAGAACGACAACAAGTACGGCTGCCGTCACAGCCTGAACGATGCGATCAAGCGCGGCACCGACCACCTGCTGTCCGGCAAGCAAGCGCTGGTCATCGGTTACGGTGACGTGGGTAAGGGTTCGGCCCAGTCCCTGCGTCAGGAAGGCATGATCGTCAAGGTTTCCGAAGTTGACCCGATCTGCGCCATGCAGGCCTGCATGGACGGTTTCGAACTGGTTTCGCCGTTCATCGACGGCATCAACAACGGCACCGAAGCAAGCATCGACAAAGCGCTGCTGGGCAAGATCGACCTGATCGTGACCACCACCGGTAACGTCAATGTTTGCGACGCGAACATGCTCAAAGCCCTGAAGAAGCGCGCTGTTGTCTGCAACATCGGTCACTTCGACAACGAAATCGACACCGCTTTCATGCGCAAGAACTGGGCGTGGGAAGAAGTGAAGCCACAGGTCCACAAAATCCACCGTACCGGCCCGGGCGCTTTCGACGCGCAGAACGACGACTACCTGATCCTGCTGGCCGAAGGCCGTCTGGTGAACCTGGGCAACGCCACTGGTCACCCGAGCCGCATCATGGACGGTTCGTTCGCCAACCAGGTACTGGCGCAGATCTTCCTGTTCGGCCAGAAGTACGCCGACCTGTCGCCAGCCGAGAAAGCCGAGCGTCTGACCGTTGAAGTACTGCCGAAGAAACTCGACGAAGAAGTGGCCCTGGAAATGGTGCGCGGCTTCGGCGGCGTGGTCACTCAACTGACCAAGCAACAGGCTGACTACATCGGCGTCACCGTCGAAGGCCCGTTCAAGCCGCACGCTTACCGCTACTGATTGACGCGGCGGCCTGCTCTCCCTGTGGGAGCGGGCTTGCTCGCGAAAGCGGTCTGTCATTCAGCATTGATGTTGCCTGACCCGCCGCTTTCGCGAGCAAGCCCGCTCCCACATGGGCGGTGCAAGCCTCACAGGCTTCGTGTTTCCAAGGGTATTTCCCATGTCCCAAGACCGTCGCTACAGCTTCGAGTTCTTCCCGACCAAGACCGATGCTGGGCATGAAAAACTGCTCAACGTTGCCCGTCAGTTGGCAACGTACAACCCCGACTTCTTCTCCTGCACCTATGGCGCTGGTGGTTCGACCCGTGATCGCACCCTCAACACCGTTCTGCAACTGGAAAGCGAAGTCAAAGTACCGGCCGCCCCGCACCTGTCGTGCGTCGGCGACAGCAAGGACGACCTGCGCGGCCTGCTGAACGAGTACAAGGCGGCCGGCATCAAGCGCATCGTTGCGCTGCGCGGTGACCTGCCGTCCGGCATGGGCATGACCAGCGGCGAGCTGCGTCACGCCAACGAACTGGTTGAATTCATTCGTGAAGAAACCGGTGATCATTTCCACATCGAAGTTGCCGCTTACCCGGAGATGCATCCGCAAGCGCGCAATTACGAAGACGATCTCGCCAACTTCGTGCGCAAGGCCCGCGCCGGCGCCGACAGCGCGATCACCCAGTACTTCTTCAACGCCGACAGCTACTTCTACTTCGTCGACCGTTTGCAGGCGCTGGGCGTGGATATTCCAGTCGTGCCGGGGATCATGCCGATCACCAACTACAGCAAGCTGGCGCGGTTCTCCGATGCCTGCGGTGCGGAAATTCCGCGCTGGATCCGCAAGCAACTGGAAGCCTACGGCGATGACAGCCAGAGCATTCAGCGCTTCGGCGAGCAAGTTGTCAGCGAAATGTGCGAACGCCTGCTGCAAGGTGGCGCACCAGGGCTGCACTTCTATTCCATGAACCAGGCTGAGCCTAGTCTGGCGATCTGGAATAACCTGAAGCTGCCACGTTAAGCACTAAAAGAAAGATCAAAAGATCGCAGCCTTCGGCAGCTCCTACAGGGGTGTCGTTGCTGCGATTTTTTGCTTTTGAATCCCCGAATTAGAGCTTGTGCAGGCACTTTCTGGCTCTTTCGCGTTTCTCGTCGTAATCTCAAGCCATGCCTTTTTTCGCGCAGTTACTCACCGTGCTGGTTTTTGCTTGCCTGAGCTTTGCCGCTCGGGGCGAGAAGCTGCGTATTGTCACCGAGCCGTGGGCGCCTTACGTCTACGAAGAGGATGGCAAGAACCTCGGGCTGGATTACGAAACCACCGCCATCGTGTTCAAGCGTCTGGGAATCGAAGTCGAGTGGCAGTTCCTGCCGTGGAAGCGCTGCCTGTCGATGCTCGAGACCGGCCAGGCCGACGGCGCACTGGACATCTTTCACAGCGACGAGCGCGACGCCACCCTGCTCTACCCCATCGAACCGCTGTCGGACGTCGAGTTCGTGATGTTCTACGCCAACGACCGTCCCCATCCGTTCCGCCAGCTCGAAGACCTCAAAGGCCTGACCATCGGCACTTCGCCGGGCTATCTGTACAGCCCGGATTTCAGTCAGTCGACACTGTTTACCCGTGAACCGGCACCGACCCACGAAGCCAACTTCGGCAAACTGCTGCGCGGACGCATCGACTTGCTGATCACCGATCGCCGCGTGGGTCAGCATTTGCTCGATCAACTGAATATTCGCGATCAAATCACCGAAAACCCCACGGTCATCAGCCGTCAGAGCCAATATCTGGCTGTTCGACGCAATGCCGGGATGGATCTGCTGGTGGCGCGTTTCGGCGCCGAGCTCAAGCGTTTCAAGCGCGAACCGGCCTACGCCGAGCTCAGCGCACGTTACGGCGCAGCACCGGTCGATGCCGTGCCGCTGGGCAATGCTTCGGCCAGCCGCAAAACCGTTGAGCAGCAGGAAAGCAGCGCGCAGTGATTGCTCTGTTATACTCCGGCGTTCCCGCCAGGCTCACGCCCGGACGCCCGGAACCGTAACAGGCCTCTCGACCCGCTACAGCGCAGCTTTCAGCCCGCGCGAGCGCTCCTGACGTGCCTTCGGAACCGCAGCAGGACCGGACGGGATCGCGTCCTCTTAAACGCGATTCGCGCCAGGCAAGACTCCCATTGGGCCAAGCCCTAACTAAAACAGGATTACTCATGTCCTTTGCTTCCCTCGGTCTCTCCGAGGCTTTAGTCCGTGCCATCGAAGATGCGGGCTATACCGAGCCTACTCCGGTGCAACAGCGGGCCATTCCCGCCGTGTTGCAAGGTCGCGACCTGATGGTTGCGGCACAGACAGGTACCGGTAAAACCGGCGGTTTCGCCCTTCCGATCCTGGAGCGGTTGTTCCCCAACGGTCACCCGGACAAATCCCAGCGTCATGGCCCGCGCCAACCGCGCGTACTGGTCCTGACCCCGACCCGCGAACTCGCGGCCCAGGTACACGAGAGCTTCAAGATCTACGCCCGTGACCTGAAATTCGTCAGCGCCTGCATCTTCGGTGGCGTCGGCATGAACCCGCAAGTCCAGGCCATGTCCCGTGGCGTTGACGTCCTCGTCGCGTGCCCGGGTCGTCTGCTCGACCTCGCCGGCCAGGGCAGTGTCGATCTGTCCCACGTCGAAATCCTCGTGCTCGACGAAGCCGACCGCATGCTCGACATGGGCTTCGTTCACGACGTGAAGAAAGTCCTCGCGCGTCTGCCGGCCAAGCGTCAGAACCTGCTGTTCTCGGCGACGTTCTCCAAAGACATCACCGATCTTGCCGGCAAGCTGCTGCACAACCCGGAACGCATCGAAGTCACACCGCCGAACACCACGGTCGAGCGCATCGAGCAACGCGTGTTCCGTCTGCCGGCCAGCCACAAGCGTGCCCTGCTGGCGCACCTGATCACCGCCGGTGCCTGGGAACAGGTACTGGTGTTCACCCGCACCAAGCACGGCGCCAACCGTCTGGCCGAGTACCTGGACAAACACGGCCTGCCGGCTGTGGCGATCCACGGTAACAAGAGCCAAAACGCCCGCACCAAAGCCCTGGCCGACTTCAAGGCCGGTGAAGTGCGCATCCTGGTCGCGACCGACATCGCCGCGCGCGGTCTGGACATCGACCAGTTGCCACACGTGGTCAACTTCGAGCTGCCAAACGTCGATGAAGACTACGTGCACCGTATCGGCCGTACTGGCCGCGCCGGGCGTTCGGGCGAAGCGATCTCGCTGGTGGCCCCGGACGAAGAAAAACTGCTGAAAAGCATCGAACGCATGACCAAGCAGAAAATCGCCGACGGCGACCTGATGGGCTTCGATTCGAGCACTATTGAAGCCGAGAAGCCGGAAGCCCGTGAGCGTCCGGACATGCGCAACCCGCGCAACTCCCGTGGCCCGCGTGGCGACGGTCCGAATGGCGGCGGTGGTGGCGGCGGTCGCAAGGACAAAGGCAAAGACAAGGGCAAGGAAAAACCCGCCGGCGAACGCGGCGAGCGCCCTGCCCGTCAGCAGAAACCACGTGAAGGCACCCCGGCCCGCGAACAGCGTCCGAGCCAGCCACCACGCGCTGCGGCTGATCGTGCACCGGACGAGTTCCTCGACGACGATATCGATAACTTCGGTAACCGCGTTGATTACGTGCCAAAAGCTGCTCCTGCCGGTGGCCGTGGTCGCCGTCCAGGCGCGCCAGCTCAGGGCGCAGGTGCAGGCGCTCCACGCGGCGGTCAGTCGCAAGGTCGCCAGAACGGCCCGCGTAACAGCAACGGTTCGAGCACCGGCACCCCACCGGGCAAACGCAACGGCCCGCGCAACGGTGCTCCGCGTGATGGCCAGGGCCGTCGTGACGAGTCCTCGCGCAACCGCCGCCCGGCTCGCGATGATCAGCAACGCGCCGAACCGGCCGTGCAGAACCCGCGCAGCACCGGGCCTAAGATCATGCACAAGGAGTCCAAGGCAGACCGCTTCCCGACACCTGAGCAGCTCGATCAACTGCCGACCCGTCCGCGCGGTGAAAAACCAGCCTTGCTGACCCGCAATCGCTGAGTTATCGCGGCAATGAAAAATGCCCCGGTTCGAAAGAGCCGGGGCATTTTTCATTGCCGTCACGAATATCCCTGAATCACTGCATATCCCCTGTGGGAGCGAGCCTGCTCGCGAAGGCGGCGGATCAGTCAGCAATGATGTTGACTGAATGACCGCTTTCGCGAGCAGGCTCGCTTCCACAAGGGGCGTGGCAGGCAATAAAAAACGCCCCCGGCCTTACGACCGGGGGCGTTTTTGTATGGCGGCGAAAATTACTTCGCTTTCACACCTTCGAACGAGATGTACAGGTCGACCTTGTCGGACTGTGGACCCAGATCCATCATCTTGCCGAAATCAGAGCGCTTGATGCTGGTGGTGCCTTCAAAGCCGGCACGGTAGCCGCCCCATGGATCCTTGCCTTCGCCAAGGAACACAGCCTTGACCACGATTGGCTTGGTCACGCCGTGCAGGGTCAGGTCGCCGGTCACGTCGGCAGTGTCTTTGCCATCGGCGTTCTTGCCGGTGGATTTGACGCTGGTGGAGACGAACTTGGCGTCAGCGTATTTGCCCACATCCAGGAAGTCTTTGCTGGAGATGTGCTTGTCGCGCTCGGCGTGGTTGGTGAACACGCTGGCGGTTTTCACGTTGAATTCGATTTTGCTGTCTTCAGGCTTGGCGGCGTCAAAGCTGAACTTGCCGTCGATGTCCTTGAAGGTACCGGTGATGTAGCTGTAGCCCAGGTGGCTGATCTTGAAGTCGACGAAAGCGTGCTGGCCTTCCTTGTCGACGGTGTAATCAGCAGCCATCACGTTCGCGGACAGTACGGCCGAACCGATTGCCAGAGCGGCCAGAGTCTTTTTCAACATGCTTTCTTTTCCTTTGAGTCGAGGTTGAATTTCAGGCTTTGCGACCGAGCATTCGAGTGAGGGTCGCATCACGATCGATAAAGTGGTGCTTCAATGCTGCCAACGCATGGAGACCGGAAAAAATTACCAGCGCCCATGCCAGCCAGAGATGAATCACCCCAGCGGTGTCTGCCTGATCCGGTAGCCCGGAAACCAGTGCAGGAACTTCAAACAGGCCAAACACCGGGATACCGACACCGTCTGCGGTGGAAATCAGGTAACCGGCAAGCATCACAGCGAACAGCCCAAGGTACAGAAACCCATGGCCGAACTTGGCGCCGATGCGGGTCATGCGGCTGTAGCTTTGCAGCGTCGGTGGCGGTGGGCTGATAAAGCGCCACAACACCCGCAACACCATCACACCCAGCAGCACCAGACCGATGCTCTTGTGCAGATCCGGCGCGTCTTTGCGCCAGCTGCTGTAGTAATCCAGCCCCACCATCCACAGACCCAGCGCGAACAGCCCGAAGACCGCCAGCGCCACGCCCCAGTGCATGAAGATGCTGACCCAACCATAGCGTGAAGCAGAGTTACGTAGCTGCATTGCCCAAATCCTGTGAGAACTGCGAACCAAGACTAGCGAGTTATCTATCGAATTAAAGCGGAAAATTTTGCTTTGAAATATCGAGAAATACGATCAAGAGTCTGTAAGTGGCTTGTTAAGGAAAGATTAAGCGGGAAAAGTGTGGCGGGATGTTGTTGCCAGACAATGGAATTGCGTTGTCTGAGCGAGCCCTTCGCGAGCCTGCTCGCGAAAGCGATCTGACAGGCAAAAAAAAGCGCGGCATAAACGCCGCGCTTTTTTCATTCACCGCAAGGCTTACTGCGCCTTGGTATCGGTCGTTGCCGCCGGAGCTGCTGCGGGCTTGGTCGCAGGTTTCGCCGCTGGCTTCTTCGCCGGCTCAGCCTTCTTCGCTGCAGGTTTCTTCGCGTCGGTTTTCGCTGCAGGCTTCTTCGCTGCAGGCTTGGCCGCCGCTTTCTTCGCCGGTTCAGCCTTCACCGGGGTCGCTGGTTTCGGCGCTTCCACCGGAGCTGGCGCAGGTGCCGGAGCCGGTGCAGGCGCTGGAGTGACCGGTGCTGGAGCCGGCTCAGGCGCCTTCACAGGTTCTGGCTTCTTCTCGTCATCCGAACCGCCAAACAGGTTGCTGAAGAAGTTGCCCTTCTTCGCCGCCACGGCACCCGCCGCGCCTGCCGCTGCTGCGGCCGGAACCACTTTGACCGGTTCAAACGACTTGCCGGCAGCCAGGTCTTCAACCTGACTGGCCGCACGCTGACCGGTGCGCAGCGCGCCTTCCAGAGTGCCCGGGTACAGGGTGTCGGTGTGTTCGCCGGCAAACGCTACGCGTTGCAGTGGGCGCTCCCACATGCGCCAGAACTTGCTGATCTGGCCCGGGCCGTAAGCCAGGTAGGCGCCGCCCATCGACGGGTCGGTGCTGTAGCGACGGATTTCATAACCGGTGAACGAGCCACGGGCCTGTGGATAAAACGCGTGCAGACGGATTAGCACCTGATCGACCATCTGCTTGTCGCCGAACGCTTGCATCACGCGGGCATTGTCGCCGGACAGGTTGATCACCACGTTGGCGCCACCTTTCAGCGCCGGCTCGATCCAGAGCATGCCGAGGCCGGCGTTACTGTAGATCTCACCGGACATGCGCGCCTTGCTTTCCCACACAGGCGTCTTGAACTTCAACATGATCTGGTCGCGCCAGCCGTAGTTGGTGCCCTTGATCGCGGCCAGGTGCTGAGCGTCCAGTGCCGGGGTCAGCGCAATCTTGTTCAGCGCGCGCAGCGGCACGGCCAGCACCACGTAGTCAGCCTGATAGCCAACACTGCCGACCTTGACGGTCACGCCGTCCTTGTCCTGAGTGATCGCGGAAACCGGCGAGTTGGTCTTGATGGTCTTGATCTGCTTGACGAACGCCTGGGCCAGCACCTGGCTGCCGCCGACCAGACGCGAGGCGCGCAGGTCGCGGTCAGAGACGCCACGGTAGACGCGGTTCTGCTGAGCGAAATACAACAGCGACAGACGCGAAGGCTCGTCGTAGTGGGTGCGGATGTCCTGGTTGATCAGCTGACGCGCGGTGGCCGGCAGGTTCTGCTTGTCGAGCCAGCTCGAGACGTTGATCTGGTCCAGTGCATGCAGGGTATTGGTCGCGGCCGGGTTCTGCGGGTCGTCGATCGAGCGCGCCAGATCGTCGAGGGTTTTCTGGTAGCGCTTCAGGGCATCGGCGGTGGCCGGCTGCTTGGTCGCCAGATCGGCAGCGGAGAAATATTCACCGTCGATCAGATAACCCGGTGTACGCACGAATTCAGGGGCTGGCGTGGTGCTCAGCTTGAAGGTCGAGACGTATTTGTTCAGCACCGGCTGGGTCTTGTCGTTGCCGATCCACTCGCTGGTGGCCATGCCCGAGCGACCGCCCAGGCTCGGCTTGGCTTCGAGCAGCGTGACCTGCCAGCCCTTGTTCTGCAGCTCGTAAGCCGCGGTCAGGCCCGACAGGCCGCCGCCGATCACGATTGCGGTTTTATCCTTGGCCAGCGCCGTAACGCTGAACAGCCCCAACATCACCAGCGCACAGGCGCGCAGCCAACCGACAGACATTCAGCGAACTCCGGAAATACACGTAGGAAAAAAGCAGTTTTGCGGGTCAGACGACCCAAAGAACCGCGAAGAATACGTCAGCCATCAAAACGCCGCCAGCGACGTCTATCGGCCCATACAAAGTAGCTCAATCGACGCAATGGGTTGTCCCGGCGCGATGCATTGCATAGGCTTGCGCGATTGTTTGCCCGCGCCTGACGCGAGCCGCCTCGAGGAGACTGTAAATGGGCCTGAATAACCAGTGGATGCAACGCGACCTCGCGGTGCTGTGGCATCCCTGCACCCAGATGAAAGACCACGAACAGCTGCCGCTGATCCCGATCAAGCGCGGTGAAGGCGTCTGGCTCGAAGACTTCGAAGGCAAGCGCTACCTCGACGCCGTCAGCTCCTGGTGGGTCAACGTGTTCGGCCACGCCAACCCGCGCATCAACCAGCGCATCAAAGATCAGGTCGATCAGCTGGAGCACGTGATCCTCGCCGGTTTCAGCCATCAACCGGTGATCGAACTGTCCGAGCGTCTGGTGAAGATGACCCCGGAAGGCCTGAATCGGGTGTTCTACGCCGATAACGGTTCGTCCTGCATCGAAGTCGCGCTGAAAATGAGCTTTCACTACTGGCTCAACCGCGGCCAGCCGAACAAGAAACGCTTCGTCACCCTGACCAACAGCTACCACGGCGAAACCATGGCAGCGATGGCGGTCGGCGACGTGCCGCTGTTCACCGAGACCTACAAAGCGCTGCTGATGGACACCATCAAGGTGCCCAGCCCCGATTGCTACCTGCGCCCCGAAGGCATGAGCTGGGAAGAGCATTCGCGCAACCTGTTCGCCGCCATGGAACAGACCTTGGCAGAACATCATGACAGCGTGGCGGCAGTCATCGTCGAGCCGTTGATTCAGGGCGCCGGCGGCATGCGCATGTATCACCCGGTGTACCTCAAGCTGCTGCGCGAAGCCTGCGACCGCTACGGCGTGCACCTGATCCACGACGAAATCGCCGTCGGCTTCGGCCGCACCGGCACCATGTTCGCCTGTGAGCAGGCCGGTATCCGCCCGGACTTCCTCTGCCTGTCCAAGGCCCTGACCGGCGGCTACCTGCCACTGGCGGCGTGCCTGACCACCGACGAGGTCTACAGCGCGTTCTACGACGACTACCCGACCCTGCGCGCCTTCCTCCATTCGCACAGCTACACCGGCAACCCGCTGGCCTGTGCGGCGGCGCTGGCGACCCTGGATATCTTCGAGCAGGACAACGTCATCGAGAACAACCAGGCACTGGCCCGGCGCATGGCCTCGGCCACTGCGCATCTGGTCGATCACCCGAATGTCAGCGAAGTGCGGCAGACCGGCATGGTGCTGGCGATCGAAATGGTCAAGGATAAAGCCAGCAAAGAGGCCTACCCTTGGCAGGAACGTCGCGGTTTGAAGGTGTTCCAGCATGCGCTGGAGCGTGGCGCGTTGCTGCGCCCGCTGGGCAGCGTGGTGTATTTCCTGCCGCCGTACGTGATTACCCCGGAGCAGATCGACTTCCTCGCCGAAGTCGCCAGCGAAGGCATCGACATCGCCACCCGGGACAGCGTCAGCGTCGCGGTGCCGAAGGATTTCCACCCGGGGTTCCGCGATCCGGGCTGATTGAAAATTTGTGGCGCCTGAACTGCCGCTTTCGCGAGCAGGCTCGCTCCCACCCTGGAATGCATTTCCCTGTGGGAGCGAGCCTGCTCGCGAATGAAGTCGACACCGATCCAACTGATTCATATCTTTCCAGAGACCCGAAATGAGACTGTCCCGCTTCTTTATCGACGCCCCCCTGAGCACCGGCGAACACGAGCTGCCGGAAGCCCAGGCGCATTACATCAGCCGCGTGCTGCGCATGGCCGAGGGCGATGCGGTGCAGTTGTTCGACGGTTCCGGCCATGAGTTTCGCGGCTCGCTGGTGGAAGTCGGCAAGAAACGCGTCGTCGTGCAGATCGACGAGCAGTTAGCCGGGCAGATTGAATCGCCGCTGCAGATCCACCTCGGCCAGGGCCTGTCGCGTGGCGAACGCATGGACTGGGCGATCCAGAAAGCCACCGAGCTGGGCGTGACGGAAATCACCCCGATCTTCAGCGACCGCTGCGAAGTGCGCCTGAAGGACGAACGCGCCGACAAACGCCTGCTGCACTGGCGCCAGGTGGCGATCAGCGCCTGTGAGCAGTGCGGTCGCTCGCGGGTGCCGGTGATTCATCCGCCGGTGCTGCTGGCCGATTGGCTGAAGCAAACCGAAGCCGAACTGAAACTGGTGCTGCACCCGGTGGCCGAGCCATTGGTCAGCCATGCCAAGCCTGCGACACTGGCGTTCCTGATCGGCCCCGAAGGCGGCTTGTCCGACGCCGAAGTCGAGCAAGCCAAGGCCAACGGCTTCCACGCCGCCCGCCTCGGCCCACGTGTGCTGCGTACCGAGACTGCGCCGGTGGTTGCACTGGCGGTGGCTCAGCAGCTTTGGGGTGACTTCTAGGGCCTCTTCGCGAGCAAGCCCGCTCCCACATTGGATTTCAAGTGAGCACAAATTTTGTGCACACCCGAGAACTATTGTGGGAGCGGGCTTGCTCGCGAAGAGCTTCCCCTCGGTCTGACTGTCACTCCACCGGATCACTGACTGGCCTGGCAATGATCGCCTTCAACTCGCTGGTCATCGGAAACTCCAGGTTCAAGCCTTTCGGCGGGATCGGCTGTTCGAACCACTTACGGTAAATCCCGTTGATCTCCCCCGAGCTGTACAGATCGGCCAGCGCGTCGTTCACCAGCGCGAGGAATTGCGGATCATCCTTGCGCACCATGCAGCTGTAGATTTCCCGCGATTGTTCCTCCCCCACCACGACCCAGTTGTGCGGGTCCCGCGCCTTGGCCCGCTCGCCGTAGAGCAATGCGTCGTCCATGTAGAAGGCCGCTGCCCGTCCCGACTGCAGCATCTGGAACGCCTCGCCGTGATCCTTGGCGCTGATCACGAACATGTTCAGTTTGTGGTCGAGGTTGTAGCTCTTCAGATAGCGCTCGTTGGTGGTGCCGGCGGTGGTCACCACGTTCTTGCCGCGCAGGTCATCGAAGCTGTGGATGCCGCTGTCCTTTGCGGTCAGCAACTGCCCTTTGACATAGATGAAACCGTAGGAGAACGCGACCTGTTTCTGCCGCTCGGCCGTCACCCCGGTGGAGCCGCACTCAAGATCAACCGTGCCGTTCTGCACCAGCGGAATCCGCGTCTGCGACGTCACCAGGTTGTACTTCACCTTCAGCTCCGGCAACGCCAGTTGCTGTTTGATCCGCTCGACAATCTTGCCCGCCAGCTCCACCGAATACCCCATCGGCTGCCCGGTGTGATCGCCCACATACGAGAACGGCACCGACGCATCGCGATAGCCCAGGGTGATGCTGTTGGCGCTGGCGATCTTGCCAAGCGCGCCGGTCAGCGGCACTTCATTGGCCTGCGCCTGGGCGCCGATGAACAGCGCCAGTGTGCAGCCGAGCAACGTGATTTTTTGCATTGTTATTCTCCGTTGTGGTTGGGGTGTTTTAGCAGAATCCGTCACGCCGCACGGGGATTGAAGCCGTGCAGATCAATGGATGTACGCCGCTGTCCGATCAGTTCGCTGAGCAACTGCCCGCTGCCGCAGGCCAGGGTGAAACCGAGCGCGCCGTGGCCGAGGTTGAGCCACAGATTGCGATACGCCGTGGCGCCCAGCAGCGGTACGCCGGTTGGGGTGGCCGGGCGCATGCCCGCCCACTCCACAGCCGCGTCGTAATTGCCGGCATCGGGAAGTGTGTCGCAGGCCTGGCGCTTGATCAGTGCCAACCGCTCGGGATCTACCGCCGGGTCGAAACCGACGATGTCGACCATCGCCGCCACGCGTAACTGTTCGCCGATGCGCGCGTAGACGATCTTGCGGTCGTAGTCGGTGATGCTCACGTCCGGCGCCCGATGCCCGTTGCCGATCGGCACGGTCAGGCTGTAACCCTTCAGCGGATACAGCGGCACGTGCAGGCCGGGCAGCGCCAGCAAAGAGCTTCGGTGCCCGGCGGCGATCACCAGTTGGTCGACCGGCAGGGTTTCGTCGCCAAGCTCAATGGCGGTGACGGCGCCGTGGCTGTGACGAATGCCGGTGACTGCCTGACCGAGACGAAACTCGCAGCGGCCCGACGCCTTCAATCGCACCGCCAACTGCTGGCAAAAGGCGTGACAGTCGCCGACTTCTTCATCCGGCGTGTAGATCGCTCCCACAAATGGCGCCTTGGTCAAGGCCGGTTCCAGTTGCGCACATTCGGTGGCGGACAACACCTGTTGTTGCTGCGGATCGGCCAGGCCCTTGCGCGCATGGTCGAAGCTGGCGGCATTGCGGAAGGTCACCAGTTTGCCGTTGCGCCGCCAGTTGAAACCGGTGAGTCCGTCATCCTCGCGCCAGCGTTTCAGCGTGCTCTGGCTGAACAGCGCCAGACGCAACAGATGCGCCGCGTTTTCGCGGTTGACCGAGGTTCGGCAGGCGGCGAGAAACGACGCCATCCAGCGCCATTGCGCCGGGTCCAGACGCGGGCGCAGCTTGAGCGGTGAGTCGCCGCGCAGCATCCAGCCGATCGCCTGCAACGGCACGCCGGCATCGGCCAGCGGCGCCACATAGCGGTAGGACAACTGGCCGCCGTTGGCGAAGCTGGTTTCGCTGCCCAGCGACTGCCGCGCCTCGACCACTGTCACCTCGAAACCGTCGCGCACCAGCGCATAGGCCGTTGCCAACCCGATCACGCCGCCGCCGATGATGCACACACGCTGAGCCATGTCCGTCCCTATTTCTATGTGAAGACGAGGCTGAGGTTAGGGTGAGGTGACAGGCGCCGAACAATGAATAAAGATGCCAGACCTATAAACAAAGGTTATGGACTCGCCATGCGCCTTCGCCACATCGAGATTTTCCAGGCCATCCGCCAGACCGGCTCGGTCAGCGCCGCTGCGCAATTGCTGCACGTCTCGCAACCAGCGGTGACCAAAGTGCTGCAGCACGCCGAGCAGCAGTTGGGCTTTCCGTTGTTTCTGCGGGTGCGCGGTAAATTGCAGGCGACCCCGGAAGCGCTGGAGCTGGAGCGCGAAGTCGACAAGGTCACGGAAAGTCTGCAGGGCGTGCGGCGCCTGGCACAGAGCCTGCGCCGCGAACCCGGCCACAGCCTGCGGATCGGCGCGACGCCTGCGCTGGCCCTGTCGTTGCTGCCACCGGCGATCCGGCAATGGACGGCGCAATTCCCGGACATCGCCTGCGAACTGTCCAGTGCCCACAGCCGCGAGTTGATGCAGAACCTGCTGATGCGCGAAGTGGACGTGGCCCTGACGTTGCAGTTGCCGGATCACCCGGGGCTGAAAGCGCAGCCGCTGGCGGCGGGGGTGCTGGTGGCGTTGGCGCCAAAGGACTTCTGGCCGCCGGCAGACGTCGGCAAACCGCTGCCACTGATGGCGCTTGCGGATGTGCCGCTGATTGGTTTATCCAGCGCCGATCCATTGGCGGCAAGGCTCGACAGCTATCTGGAAGCGGTGGAGCCACCGCCACGGGTGCGGATTGCCGTGCAGACCTATTCGCTGGCACGGGCGATGGTCGAGTCCGGCGCCGGCGTCGCGGTGATCGATCCGTTCACCGCACTGGGCGCCTCTGTGGCAACCACCACCCTCCGCCCCCTCGCCCCGCCACTGCCGATCACTTTGTACGCCGTGACCCGCGCCAGCGAGCCACCACCGCATACGCTCAACGATCTGCTGCAGATTTTCAGTCAGCGAGCTGAACAACAACTCAATAACCTGCACTCGGCACAAGTCTGATGTGGGAACACAATCTAATGTGGGAGATTGGGGACAATTTCAGTTAGAGGACATAAAACAGAATCGCCACAAAGTGCAGCAGACTCCCGGCGATCACGAACAGATGCCAGATCCCGTGCGCATGCCGTAACCGGTGATCCAGGGCAAAAAAGATAATGCCCACGGTGTACAACACCCCGCCCGACGCCAGCCAGGCAAACCCTGCCGTGCCCAACGCCGCAATCAACGGTTTGACCGCCACCAGCACGATCCAACCCATCACCGCATAGATCACGATCGACAGGATTCGCGCTTCGGAGCGTGGTTTGATCTCCTGCAGGATGCCGATCAGCGCCAGCCCCCAGACAATCCCGAACAACGTCCAGCCCCACGGCCCGCGCAGCGTCACCAGACAGAACGGCGTGTAGCTGCCGGCGATCAGCAGGTAGATCGAAAAGTGATCGACCTTCTTCATGATCGCTTTCTTGCGCCCGCGCACGCTGTGGTACACGGTCGAGGCGCTGTAGAGCACCAGCAAGGTAAAGGCGTAGATCGCCACGCTGACAATTTTCCACGGACTGCCGTCGAGGCTGGCAATCACCAGCATCCACACGCCGCCGATAAATGCGGCCACTGCCCCGACCAGATGCGTCCAGGCGTTGAGTTTTTCCCCGTGATACATGTGTCGCTCACCTCAAGATTCGTTACCGCAACGCGCAAGGCTCGGGCCTTGAGCGTAAAAGCGCAATGTTTCTGTTCAACACCAGCCTGCGCACGCCACGGTAATTGGGCACAATCGGTCGATACCAAAAAGAGTCCGCGCCATGCTGATCGACGAAGAATTGACCCTGAAAAAACTCGAGGTGTTCCTCGCCTTCATGCGCACCGGCAACCTGGCGCGCGCCGCTGTCGAGTTGCAGACCAGCAATGTCAGCGTGCACCGGGCAATCCATTCGCTGGAAAGCGCCCTGCGCTGCCCGCTGTTCAAGCACGAAGGGCGCAACCTGACGCCACTGGAAAGCGCCTACGTGCTCGAAGAACGCGCGCAGAAGCTGATTCAGGACGTGGTCGAAAGCGTGCGCCTGACCCGCGAGGCCGCCGGATTCTCCGCTGAACGCTTCAAACTTGGCTCGCTGTATTCGCTGACAGTGAAAACCGTACCGCAACTGATCATGGGCCTGAAGATCCGTCGCAGCGAACTCAACATCGACCTGATCCTCGGCTCGAATATCGACCTGCTCTACAAGCTGAAGAACATGGAAGTCGACGCGATTCTGGTGTCGCTGGACGACACGGTCAGCGACCCGGACTGCGAGCAGATCCCGCTGTTTTCCGACGACATTTTCCTCGCCACGCCGGCAGACTCAAGATTCGCCCAGCGTCAGGAAGTTGATCTCGCGGAAGTGCGCGATGAAACCTTTATCACCCTGACCCAAGGCTTCGCCACCCATCAGGACGGCATTCGGGTGTTCAAGCAGGCGGGGTTCGAGCCGAAGGTGGCGATGCAGGTCAACGACATCTTCACCCTGCTGAGCATGGTCAGCTCGGGGGTGGGTTATGCGTTGCTGCCGGGAAGGATTGCGGCGGTGTACGAGAACCGGGTGAAGCTGATTCCGTTGCAGGAGAAGTACCGCTTGCAGCAGCACATTGGCGTGGTGTTTTTGAAGGCCAAGGAGCGTGATCCGAATTTGCTGGCGTTGCTGGCGGAGTGTCGGATGTATGCCAATCGCCAGGCTTGAGGCCGAGTCGCGCCCTTCGCGAGCAGGCTCGCTCCCACATTGGAATGCATTTCCCTGTGGGAGCGAGCCTGCTCGCGAAAGCGTCAGCCCAGGCAACTGAAATTCCGTATCTAGCCAACAATCCCGCGAACAATGAAGAACAACAGCGAAGGCCCCAGCAAGCACCCAAGCCCGGTGTGAAACGTCGCCGTCAACGCCCCATAAGGCACCAACCGCCGATCCGTCGCCGCCAGCCCCGCCGTCACCCCGCTCACCGTCCCGGCCAGACCACCAAACACCATCGCCGAGCGCGGGTTATCCAGGCCCATCCAGCGCGCCGCGACCGGCGTGCCGACCATCACCAGAATCGCCTTGATCAACCCGGTAGCAATCGACAGCGCCATCACATCCGAAGTCGCGCCAATCGCTGCGCCAGTCACTGGGCCGACGATGTAGGTCACCGCGCCCGCGCCGATGGTGGTCATGCTTACCGCATCGCGATAGCCGAAGGCCCAAGCCATACACGCGCCGACAATGAACGGCAGGATCGTACCGAGCAACAGCGCGATCACGCCAATCAACCCGGCCTTCTTCGCCTCGGTCGCCTGCACTTCGAACGCCGTGGCGACGATCGCGAAATCCCGCAGCATCGCACCGCCCATCAGGCCGATGCCGGAGAACAGCGTCAGATCCGCCAGGCCTTTCTGGCCACCGGTCAGGGTGCCGCCGACCCAGGCCAGCACCAGACCGATGACGATGGCAATCGCCGAGCCGTGAATGCGTCCGAAGGTCAGGCGTTTCGAGAGAATCACCGAGACCCACATGATCACGCCGACGAAGGCGAAGGCAGTGACCAGACCGTTGTGTTCCAGACCGTTTTCAATGAGTGCCCACATGTCAGCTACCTCCTACCGGGGTGCCGACCGGGGTGACTTCCACCGGTTCGTCAGGCAATGGTTCACCCTTATGAGTGCGGCTGATCAGAGCAATGGTGCAACCACACACCACCACCGAACCGATTGCCGCCAGCACCGCCACCGGGCCGCCGTGCAGGGCGGTGACGACGTTCTGTTGCGCGGCCATCGCCACCACCACCGGAATGTACATTGCGCCCCAGAAGCCGACGCCCATCTCGCAATCCTTGGTCATGCCGCCGCGTTTCTGCATCCACAACCGCGCGCAGATCAACAGGATCATGGCGATGCCGACCCCGCCGACGTTGGATTTGACGCCCAGCAACACGCCGAGCATGTCGCCCATGATCACCCCTGCTAGCGTACAGATCGCCAACAGCGCCACACCGTAAATAATCATTGTTGTAGTCCTCAAAGTGCATCGTCGAATGTTGTTTTTGTTGTTCGAAGCCTGAGTCGCGGCGGTTTAGGGTCGGCGGTCTCCCTCCTCTCGCAACAGCGCCTGCAAGGTGTCCAGACGCGCACTGTCGAAGGCAGTGACCGTGCCCGATTCAAACACCCGGCGCGCCAGCCCGGTCAGCACCGCACCGGGCGGCAGTTCGATTTGTAAACGTACGCCGCGCTCGTAAGCGCTTTGCACGGTGCCGCGCCAGTCCACCACGCGGCACATGTTGAAGGCGAGGTCGTCGCGCAAGGCATCAGGCTTGATCAGCGGACGCGCGCGGCTGCCACTCAGATAAGCGATTTTCGGGGTTTTCAGTTCAACCTTGGCGAAGGCCTCGGCGAGGGTTTGCGCCGGTGCCTCCAGCAGCGGGCAGTGCGACGGCACACTCACCGCCAGGCGTTTCGCCAGACCGGCGCCACGACTGCGCGCCAGTTCGGCCACCGCTTGCATCGCCTTGTCGCTGCCGGCAATCACCACCTGGTTATCGGCATTGATATTGGCCAGGTACACCGGCGACTCCATGCTGTGCACCTGCGCCAGCAGCGTTTCGACGGTGGATAATTGCAGACCGATGATGGCGGTCATGCCAAAGCCCTGTGGATAAGCGCGCTGCATCAACTCGCCACGCAGGCTGACCAGATGCAGCGCATCGCTGAAGCTCAGCGCCCCGGCGACCACCGCTGCCGGGTACGCACCGATGGACAGACCGGCGACGTAATCCGCCGTGAGTCCGTCCTGCAATAATTGCCGGGAAGCAGCGACGCCAGCGATCAGCAGGCACAGCTGAACCGCCCTTGTCGTGCGCAACGCATCGGCAGAATCGAGCAATGCGACATCTTCACCGAGCACCTCGCTGGCCTCGGTCAAGGTTGCCCGAGGCAAACGCTGGAGCATGCCCGGTTGCTGCGCGCCCTGGCCGGGGAACACCAACAGGCTGCTCACGCTGCCTGCTCCTGCGGGTTCCACGGGTCAGCCACCAGACACGCTTGATGGGCGTTTTTCAGCAGCACCCGTGCAGCCCCGCCGGCCCATTCGCGCAACGCGACTGCACCGAACGGCGTCTGCAACTGCACGTCGACCCGGCACACGGCGTGATCAAAAACCGCGACCAGTTTGCGTGCCTGATTACGCGTGATCAGTTGCGGGGTACGCAGAATCAGATCGAGATCGCTGGCCGCGTGCATCGCCCTAAAACCACTGGCCAATTCAAACCCGACACTACCGCTGATACCCCAGACCCAACCGCAGTCATCAAGCATTGGCCGCAGTTGTTTGAGTGCCTGCATCACTGGCAGATCGCGCGCGCAATCGACATGACAAAGCGCTTCGGGGCTGACCCGACAGGCAATCGAATCGAGCGCCATAAACGCCGCCAGCCGCTGCTCACGCAACATACCGCGAATGCCCACCGCGACCAGACCTTCGGCACCCACCGCGCGCCGCACCACCACCGGTTGCCCGGCAGCCAGCGACTCGATCGCCCACTGCGGCGCATCCGCCGGCAACTGCGCCGGGGTCATGCCCCACAGCAGGTCGTGGGCCAGTGGCATGTTCACCACTGCGCCCTCAACAGTTCACGCACGCGGCTGGAGGCCTCACGATTTTTCGCGCCGAGACGCTTGCGCAAGTCAGTGCTGGAGATATCGTCGATGGCCTGCTTCAGGCACTCGGTCACCCGCGCCAGATCCTCCGCCGTCGGCTGCTCGATCTGCTGCACCGAGAGGGTTTCCCAGAGCAATCCGAGGCTGGCGTAGCTGTCGATGTCATAGGCCATCGGCGGCACGCTGGCGGCCAGTGCTTCCAGTTCCTCGACACTGCGCAAGGTCACCCGCGCCGCCGAGGCTTTGCCCATCGCATGCACCATCACACCGGGATCGCGCAGGGCAATCAAACGATTGGCCTGATAACCATGAGCAAGAAACGCCCCGGACATGGCCTTGCCCACCAGCAGCGCAATCACCGGATGCCCGGCCAGACGGGCGCGGGCATAACTGTCCGCCGCACCGGCCAGGGCCTGATGAATGCCGAGGGCTTCTTCGCGACGACCGTAAGCCTGGCTCGGGACGTCGACGATGGCGATGATCGGGCGCTTCTGCGCTTTGTCGCGATCTGCCGTGATCGCGTCATCCACTGCCTTGGCCAGGCCCCAGCCTTCGAGCAATCCGACTTCGCCGTTGCGAGCCCGTGGGAAACGGTTGTCCGGGTCAGCGACCACCGCGATAAAGCGCCCAAGTTCGCCATCGGCCACTTGCAACGATGGCGGCAAACCTTCTACGGCTTTCGCACCAGCGCTCAGGGCGTTGAACCAGTTCAAACCGCGCACGGAATAACCACTCATGAGCGCTCTCCTTGATACAGATCGCGAACCACCGAAGGCTCGATTTGCTTGGCGGTGTCCAAACGGTTCAGGCGTTGCAGAAACCAATCGGCGCGCTGACTGCGCGGCTTAGCGGGCAAACCCTGCTGCAGCAATACACCAACCTGCTGACGAATCTTCGCCACATCATCGGCGACATAACGATCCACCAGACCACTGGCGAAACGCTGCTCGCCACCGGTCAGGCTCCAGATGAAGGGCCGGTCGCGGGAGTCGTATTCCTCGATCCCGGCTTCCTGCTCGATCACCTGCGGCCCGTTCAAACCGAGACGCGCTTCCTGGGTCACCAGCAAATAACTGCACAGCGCAGCGGCAATCGACATGCCGCCGAAACAACCGACGCTGCCCGCGACCACACCGACCACCGGTTGGTACTGCTGCAAATCGACAATCGCCGCATGAATATCGGCAATCGCCGCCAGCCCGAGGTTGGCTTCCTGCAAACGCACGCCACCGGTTTCCAGCAGCAGAATGGCGCGAGTCGCGATGCCCTTGCGGTTGTCTTCGGCGGCCAGTTCCAGCGCGCCGGCAATCTTCGCCCCGCCGACTTCGCCGAGGCTGCCGCCCTGAAACGCGCCTTCGATGGCGGCGATCACCACCGGCAGGCCGTCGAGGCTGCCCTTGGCAATCACCACGCCGTCATCGGCTTGCGGCACCACGCCCTGGCGTTCGAGCCACGGCGACATGACCCGTTGAAACGGGTCGAGCAATTCGCGGAAGGTCCCGGCATCGAGCAAGGCTTTCGCTCGTTGCCGTGCGCCGAGTTCGACGAAGCTGTGTTTGTTGAGCAACGCTGCGCTGTCAGTCATGGCCGATCTCCTCGAAACCTTGTTCCAGACGCAGACGCACCACACCCGGCGTGGCGCCGAAATCATGAATATCGATGGCCAGCGCCGGCGGCGTGGTGCCGTCGAACATCCGCGCAAACAGATGCTGCCAGCGCTGCTGCGCACCGTTGACCGAGGTCTGCACATTGATCGTCAGCTTGCCGGCCAGCCCCGGTTCGATCAGCACTTCCAGATCGCCCGAGCCAACACAACCGACCAGCGCGCGCCCGCGCGGCGGCTGCCCGGCGGGGAATTCAAAGGATAAGGTTTCCATCAAAACGCTCCCTGAAGGATGCCGTCGCGCTCGATACGATCGAGCAACAGCGTGGCGGCGAGCAAGTCGGCGGCGCCACCGGGCGAGGCATTCAATGCGATGAGTTGTTGATCCAGTTCGTGCAGGCGACGACGCCCGGTGAGGCTGGCGCTACCGCCGGCGTCGAGCACCGCTTGCGCGCCGTGTTGCATGGCGTGCAGGCCCTGTTCACCGGCGCGGTAGAGCACGCAGGTGTCGGCCAGATCGGTCATGATCGCCAGCAGCGCATCGAGCCGGGCGTTCTGTTCGCCGTGACCGTTGGCGCGGCTGCGTTTGAGTTGCGGCAGGCCGCGTTGCAGCACAGACGGAAAGCCGAGTTGCGCTTCTTCGCGGGCACCGCGTGCGCCGTAACGCAGGGCGACTTGTGCGCCGTGGCTCAGCGGTTTTGGTGCGTAGCGGTCATCCAGCAAGGCCAGACGTGCGGCGCGCAGGGTAACGGCATTGGCGCTGGAGGATTGCGGTTCCAGTGCAGCGGCGGTCACCAATAATCCTAAGGCCCAAATTGCACCGCGATGAGTGTTCACACCGTTGGTGGTCGCGAGCATCGCTTGCTCGCCTTCGCGACCGATGCGGCCAATGGCTTCGCGCAACGTTGAATCGACTACGCCGACTGCAACCGCCGCTTCGGCCATTTCCTTGAACGCCGGCCACAACGACAATGCCGAAGCGTGCATCAGGCCCAGGTGCAGATCGGTGTGCGCGCCATTGCCACGTCGGTCGACCAGCGCCGGTTTTGGCGACAGATCGGCTTCGTCGATCAGCGCATCCACCGCCAGATCGGCCAGGCGTTCGCTCAGGCTCAGGGGTTTCGCTTGCAAATTGAGTGCGTGCATTACCAGCTCCTGAACTTGGCGGGCGGGTTGTACAGGCCGCCGGACCACTCGACCAGATCGGCCACGCTTTTCGCCGCCAGCAGTTCGCGGCTGGCGTCGGTGCGGCGGATGCCGAGGTCTTCGGGCAAGGCGATCAGGCCTTCGCGGCGCATGCGTTCGGTGTCTTTCGGGTTGTGGCGCAGGCCGATGACAGTCACGCCCGCAACCGCAGCGATCATCGCCTGGCGTTCTTCCAGCGAACGGGCCTTGTACAGGTAGGCGATGCCCTCTTCGGTGAGCAGATGGGTGACGTCGTCGCCGTAGATCATGATGGGCGCCAGCGGCATGCCGCTTTTCTTCGCCACTTCCACCGCGTCGAGGGTTTCGACGAAGGTCGGTTTGCCGCCCTCCTGGAAGGTCTCGACCATTTGCACCACGAGTTTCTTACCGCGTTCGAGCATCGGTTGCTGTGAATCGTCGTGGCGCATGTCGAGCCACGCCGGGGTGCCGTGACGCCGACCGCGCGGGTCGTGGCCCATGTTCGGTGCACCGCCGAAACCGGCGAGGCGACCACGGGTCACGGTCGAGGAATGCCCGTCGCCATCGACCTGCAACGTCGCGCCGATAAACAGATCCACCGCGTACTGCCCGGCGAGTTGGCAGAACATCCGGTTGGAACGCAGCGAGCCATCGCGCCCAGTGAAGAACACGTCCGGGCGCGCGGCGATGTAGTTTTCCATGCCCAGTTCAGTGCCGAAGCAATGCACGCTTTCGACCCAGCCGCTCTCGATCGCCGGGATCAGCGTCGGGTGCGGGTTGAGCGTCCAGTTGCGGCAGATCTTGCCTTTGAGGCCGAGGGATTCGCCGTAGGTCGGCAGGATCAATTCGATCGCGGCGGTGTTGAAACCGATGCCGTGGTTCAGCGACTGCACGTTGTGTTTTTCGTAGATCCCGCGAATCGCCATCATCGCCATCAACACGTGCACCGGTTTGATGTGCCGTGGGTCGCGGGTGAACAGCGGTTCGATGTAGAACGGCTTGTCGGCCACCACCACGAAATCCACCCATGACGCCGGAATATCCACGCGAGGCAGTTCGCTGACGTCATCCACCAACTGATTGACCTGGACGATGACAATGCCGTCGCTGAATGCCGCCGGTTCGATCAGTGCCGGGGTGTCTTCGGTGCTGGGGCCGGTGTAGATGTTGCCGGCGCGGTCGGCCATGAACCCGGCCGAGAGCACGACGTTGGGGATCAAGTCCACCACCAGCCGCGCATAGAGTTCGATGTAGGTGTGAATCGCGCCGATTTCCAGCAGACCGTCTTCGAGCAACTGGCTGATGCGCAGGCTCTGGGTGCCGGCGAAGGAGAAATCGAGCTTGCGGGCGATGCCGCGTTCGAACAGATCCAGATGCTCGGAGCGACCGACGCTGGGCATGATCATGTGCAGATCATGCAGCTTTTCCGGATCGGCTTTGGCCAGCGAACGGGAAAGGAAATCCGCCTGCTTCTGGTTGTTGCCCTCCAGCACCACCCGGTCGCCGGGATGGATTAGCGCCTCGAGCGCGGCGACGATCTTGTCGCTGGGCAACACCACACCGTCGGCCAGCCCGCGCACCTTGTCGAGACGCCGCTGCTTCTCGTCACGCCGCCGCGTCCAGCGCGAGTCGGGGGAAATTGTTGTTGTCATGCTCACTCCACGGGTTCGCTGTCGTGGAGCTACGTTAGGCGTGTGGGGTGGGGGCATCAATCAAGCGCGGTGGTGAATCGTTACGCTCAGGGTAACGATCGAAGGCTGCCCTCACCCTAGCCCTCTCCCGGAGGGAGAGGGGACTGATTGGGGGTTGCTCAAGGGATACGCCGACCTGGGAGTGTTGTACTGAATCCGGAATTCACCAGGTTTACCAAATCCATAATCGACTCGGTTTTTCAGGTCGATGTACAACGCCAGACACCTCGGTCGGCCCCCTCTCCCTCCGGGAGAGGGCTGGGGTGAGGGTCGGCTTTTAATCACTCCGTCGGCACCAACCTATCCAACACCCGATTCACCGCCATCTCCGCCACCATCACCACCTGAGCAATGCCCTGCAGGGTCTTGCGGTGCGTGCCTTGCACCAACGCCGCATGGTTGTTGAGCATGACCGTAGCGGAGCCGAGGGATTCGCTGGCGTCGGCCAGCAGGGATTCGCTGTCGGCGTCGGGGTTGGCCATGTACAGCGTGTTGGGGGTGTAGGGCGTGGCCATGAGGTCGGGTTTTGGCGGGCCGAGGTAATGGTCGAGGGCGCGTTCGGCGGCTTCGTGGAATTTCTTTGATTCGGTGGCTTCGTAGGGGGATGCCATGTCGGTGACCGGCGGGTTAGGTGTTACTTTGAACATCGGAATGTACCTCTGTGAGGCCGCACCATCTCGCTGCTAAACGGTAGGGTGGCGGCTGTGCGCAAGTTAGCAGACCGGTCATTCCGGAACCCGGCGCACCCGAAGGTGCCATGCACACAGCCACCATCAAGCGCAGGCGAATGCCTGACCGGATGAGACTTGTACGACCGGAATAAAACGAAGCCGGGCTGCTAAACCCGATCACTGGGAATCAGTGACGCAATCAAGTTACGCAGCCTGCCGAGGGCGCACAAGCCGGCGGATTCTGGTGCATGCGTAGGCAGCGGCGCAAGGATTTGTAGGCCGGTGAGGCGTAACACTGAGTGTCTTTAAACAGCTGTGCTGGAAAGTGTTTATTGCACTGAAGGGATTGAGATTTGTCTGTCGGATTTTGGGGGATTCCGCAGGCGCTATCGCGAGCAGGCTCACTCCTACAGGGGGAACGCATTCCAATTGTAGGAGTGAGCCTGCTCGCGATGAGGCCAGTCAGGCCCCTGAAGATTCCGGATCAGTGAGCCAACCCAGCCTCCACCAACAACTGCTCCAACCCCAACAAATCCGGCACCTTGGCCACCTGTTCCCCGACCTGCACCGCCGCCTGCTCCAGCGCACACAACGGCACATCGACATAACTCAACTGGCTGTCGAGCTTGTACGAACGCGGGATCCCCTGCACCAGCAGCGCAATGAATTTCAGCTGCGGCAGCCCACCAAGGGCATTGAGGATGACGATCCGCGCGCGTTCGCCGATGACGACTTTCTGCCCGCAGGCCGACTCGAAACTCAGCAGCGGAATCTGCCGTTCGCGCCAGCTCACCCGCCCCAGGTACCACGGCGGTGTGTCGAGGTCGAAGGCGCTGGCCTGGTAGTCGATCAGCTCGGCCACGGCGACGTTGGGCAGGATCAGGTTGCGGTCGGCCAGCGGCAGCAGCAGGCCGGTGAGTTGGCTGGTGCGCGCGTTGTGGCGGCGCTCATGCATGTTTCTTGCTCCAGTGGGCAATGCTTTCGAGCAGCACCGATTCCTGATACGGCTTGCCGAGGTAGTCGTTGACGCCGATGGCCATCGCGCGGTCGCGGTGTTTCTGCCCGGTGCGCGAGGTGATCATGATGATCGGCAGGTGTTGCAGGCGCTCATCGTTGCGCACTTGGGTGGCGACTTCGAAACCGTCCATGCGCGGCATTTCGATGTCGAGCAGCATCAGGTCGGGCATGTGTTCTTCGAGCAGCAACATGGCGTCGACACCGTCCTTGGCGGTCAGCACGTTCATGCCGTGGCGTTCGAGCAAACGGCTGGTGACCTTGCGCACGGTCACCGAGTCATCGACCACCAGCACCAGCAGTGGCTTCTGCGGTTCGCTGTCGATTTCCGCCTGCGCCGGACGCTGCGCAACCCGCGCCTGCATCGCGCGGATCGGTGCGAGCAAATCAAGAATCAGCACCACCCGGCCATCGCCAAGAATCGTCGCCCCGGACACGCCCTGCACCGCCGCGAACTGCGGGCCGAGGCTCTTGACCACGATCTCGCGAGTGCCGGCCATCGCATCGACCTGCACCGCGATGTGCCGGTCATTGCACTGCACCAGAAGCACCGGCAACGGCAGGCTCTGGCCGAGCAGTTTCGGGCGCGGCGCGGTTTTCAGCAGCTCGCCCAGATAGCACAGTTCGTAGCGCTGACCGGCGTAGTGGTAGCTCGGCGGATCGTTGCGGTAGTGCGCTTCCAGATCATTCGGCAACACGCGGACGATGCCTTCGATGGTGTTCAGCGGAATCGCGTATTGATCCTCGCCGCATTGCACCATCAGCGCGCGGTTGACCGACACGGTGAACGGCAGACGAATGCGGAAGTGCACGCCCTGCCCCGGCACCGAGTCGATGCTCATGGTGCCGCCGAGCTGCCGGACTTCCTCATGAACCACGTCCATGCCGACGCCGCGCCCGGAAATCTGGGTGATCTTTTCCGCCGTGGAGAACCCCGGCTGCAGGATGAATTGCAGCACGTCGCGGTCGCTGAGTTCGGCGTCCGGTGCCAGCAGGCCGCGCTTGATCGCCTTGCGCCGCACCGCTTCCAGCGGCACCCCGGCGCCGTCGTCGCGAATATCGAAAACGATGTCGCCACCCTCGCGGGTCAGGTCCAGGGTGATCGTGCCCTGCGCCGGTTTGCCCGCCGCCAGCCGCACTTCGGCCGACTCCAGACCATGGTCGACGGCGTTGCGCAGCATGTGCTCCAGCGGCGCGGCCATGCGCTCCAGCACGTTGCGATCCATCTCGCCTTCGGCGTTGCCGATGATGAACGCGACGTCTTTGTTCAGCTCTTCGGCGACCTGCCGCACGATACGTTTCAGGCGCGGTAGCATGCGTTCGAACGGCACCATGCGCGTACGCATCAGGCCTTCCTGCAACTCGGTGTTGATCCGCCCCTGTTGCTGCAACAGGTTCTCGGCGTCGTGGTTGCGGCGCTCGAGGGTTTCCTTGAGATCGAGCAAGTCGGAGGCGGATTCGAACAGCGCCCGCGACAGTTGCTGCAACTGCGAATGGCGGTCCATTTCCAGCGGGTCGAACTCTTCGTAACCGAGGCGTTCGGCATCGACTTGCTGACGGCTGAGGATCCGCCCCTGGGTTTCGGTGTCGAGCCGGCGCAACTGATCGCGCATGCGTTCGATGGTGGTTTCCATCTCGTTCAGCGCGGTTTGCGCATCGCTGACTTGCTGCTCGATACGTCCACGGAAAATCGAGGTTTCCCCGGCCAGATTGACCAGCTCATCGAGCAGTTCGGCGGAGACCTTGACCATGTCCGCGCCGGCATCAGCGGCGGGTGCTGCAGGCTCGGTCTTGGTCGGAATCGGCAACGGCGACGGTGTGTCAGGAGTCGCCGGGTGGCTGAAATTCTGGATCGCGTTGATCAGCCGATCCGCCGGCGGGCATGGCTGCCCGGCGCGCACGCCATCGAGCATTTGCGCCAGGCGGTCATGCCCGCGCTGCACCAGCGCGAACAGTTCGGCGGACGGTTGCAGCACGCCGGTGGCGAGGCTTTCGTAAAGGTATTCGAGCTCATGGGCGAGGTCGCCGATCGGGCCGATCTCGACCATCCGCGCGCCGCCCTTGAGGGTGTGCAGATCGCGCAGCAGGGTTTCCACTTCCTGCCGATTGCCCGGCTCGGCCTGCCAGCGCAACAACGCCGCGCCGGAGCTTTCGATGATGTCGAAACCTTCTTCGAGGAAGATTTCCAGCAGTTCCGGATCATGCGCGGCGCTGTCGGGCTCAGCTGTCGGCTGCGCCGTTTCGGCACTGCCGGACTGGCCCTGACGGAACTGGCGGATCGACTCGATCAGGTCTTGCGCCGGGGTCAGTGGCTGATGGTTGTGCAACTGTTCAAGCAACTGCGCCAAGCGGTCGTGGCTCTTGTGCAGCAAGCGTCCGAGCAGCTCACTGTAGCTGTGGCGACGATCTACCAGACCTTCGTAGAGACTTTCCAGCTCATGGGCCAGATCGCCGATGGCATCGACCTCGGCCATCCGCGCGCCGCCCTTGAGGGTGTGCAGATCGCGCTGCAACGACGACAGCGGCGCAGCGTTGTCCGGGTCGCTCAACCAGCGCTGCAAGGCTTGCCCGGCACTGTCGAGGATGTCCACCGCTTCTTCGAGAAAGATCTCGACGATCTCGTCATCCGGCGCGGTCTCGGCATTGGCGTGGGCGAGTTCGGCGGTGGCGGCGCCCAGCTCATGGATGCTCAAGGTGCGGCTGCCGTCGCTGCGAATCAGCCCCATCGCCGTCGGATCGAGGCTTTCATCGAGCAGTTCGTGCAGGGCGCGAATGCGCTGCGGCTGTGGGGTGATTTCCTGACCGGCGACCAGTTCGTCGAGCATGTTGATCAGCGCTTCGTGAGCGTTCTGCGCTTCGTGGAAGAACCTGTCGCTGACCGCCAGGCTGCTTTCTTCGACGGCGCCATACAGGTCGAGCAAGGCTTCGCAGAGCACGTCCACCGGCAGCAGATCGGCGAGGTGTGCGCCTTCGCCCAGAGTAGTGAGTTCGTCCAGCAGCGCGCTGAGTTCCTGGCGCTCGCCGGGGTGTTGCTGCCAGCGTTGCAACAGGCTTTCGGCGTCGAGCAGGATGTCCATGCCTTGAGCGAGGAAGTTGTTGATCAGTTGCGGATCGCGTTTGATCCGCAGGCCGGTGGTCGGCGCGTTGAGGATCGCTTCCAGGCGTTCGGCCAGCAGCGTTTCGGTGCGTTTGATCAGCGACTGCGCGCCGACAATCGGTGCCAGCGGATCGTGCTTGAGCTGGCGCAGGCCGACGCGGAACAAGCCTTCGGCTTCGAGGAGCAATTCCACTTCATCGAGATCCAGCGGCAACTGATGTGCCTTGAACTCGCGCGCCAGTTTATCCAGCGGCGCCGCCAGTTCGGCAATCGGCAACACGCCGGCCATCGACGCACTGCCCTTGAGCGTGTGCAAGGCGCGCTGCAATTCGTCGCTGGCCGGCAGCGGCACATGCTCGGCAGCCTGATCGAGGAAGCGGTTGAGGCTGGCGAGGTGGGTTTCGGCCTCGTTGCGGAAGATCTCCAGCAACAGCGGATCGAGGGCCGCCACGTCGGCGACGTCTTCGGCTGCCAGCGGCTCGACGCCTTTGGCCAGCGCATGCGCGCGGGCCGCCAGTTGATCGACATCGCTGCGCTGACGCTGGCGCTGCGTGGCAAATTCGCTGATCAGTTCCGGCAGCAGCAACACCGTGTCCGTGAGCAACTGCTGCACCTGCGCGCCAGGTTCGACGCTGTGTTCCAGCACGCGGTTGAGCAGGTTCTCCACGGCCCAGGCCAGCTCGCCAAGGATCAGCGCACGAACCATGCGCCCGCTGCCCTTCAAGGTGTGAAAGGCGCGGCGCAGTTCGGTCAGTGCGGCGCGATCATGGGTGTCGGCCGTCCAGCGCGGCAGGTATTCGTGCAGAACCTCAAGCACCTCGTCGGTCTCTTCGAGGAACACTTCGCGCAGTTCATCGTCCACCGGTTCTTCATCGACCGGCGGCGGCATCAGGCTGCCGGGGGTGATCAAGGCCGGCGGGTTGACTGCTGACACCGGGCTGGCCAGCACGTCGGCCAGCGACTGCACGGTGTCAGGGTCATCCAGCGCTTGCAGGTCCTGCATCACCAGCGCTTCGCTGGGGCTGAGCACATCGTCGAGCAGCGGCACGTGCTGTTCGTGTGGAAAGAAACCGAGGCTGGCGAGGCTCTTTTGTGCGACATCCAGCAGTTGTTCATTCGGCGCTTGCGGGTCGTCGCTCAGGCGCTCGAGGTAATACTCGAGGCTGGTGATGACGTCGGCCAGATTATCCAGTTGCTGCCAGCCCGGCTGGTGCGGATCGAGCAGCAAGTGTTCGCGAATGAAGCTGTTACAGGCCTCGACCAGACTCGCCGCCCGGCTCAGCGGAATCATCGCCAGCGCGCCGCGCACCTGGGTCAGCAACTCCGGCAGCGGCTGCAGTTGCTGGCGATCCCAGTCGGCGTCGATGTAATCGACGATCATGTCCTTGGCCTGTTGCAGGCAGATGCGTGCTTCCTTGATCACGATCTGATGGATCTGTGTCAGGTCAGTGGTCGGCAGGCGCGCGTCTTCGGGGCTTTCCGGCTCGACGGTGCCGACCATGCCGGCGAGGTTGGCTTCGACGTAAAGCAGCGCGCCGGCAACGTCCATCAGGGTCGCGTCATTCGGTTCGCGCTGGCCCTGAGCGAGGCTGAGCACCACCGCCAGTTGATCGATGATGACTTTGCGCGGCTGGCCGAAACCGAGCACCGCGAGGGTGTCGGCGATCTGCCGCAGCGGCGCCAGCAGGCTCTCCAGGTCGGAGGTGTGCTGACGGTCGCTACGGACGAACAGGTCGAGGCGTTCCTTGACCCGCACCAGCTCTTCGCACAGCGCCGCCAGCACCGAACGCATCGCATCGCGGTCGGGGCCGGCCAGGCGCGCGCGTTCTTCGTCGACCATCGCACTGTCGGGCAACGCGTCGTCCAGGGAGTAGCGATCTTTCATGGTCAGCATCTGCCCGGTGGGATGTTCGGCTTTGGCAATATAGAACAGCAGGCTTTTCAGCAGCTCCGGCGGGGGCGGCTGATTGAGGCCGCGCGGGCCTTGTTCGAGCAGGCGCTTGAGCTCCTTGTCGGCGTCCTTGAACAGGCTGCGCAGCGCCGGGCTGTTGGCAATGGTGCCTTCGCGCATGCCTTCGACCAGCGCTGAAGCGACCTGCCACAGCGGACTCAACGGCGCATCGGCGCTGAGCGCTTCGAGGCGCTGGAAAACTTTCGCCAGGTATTCGAGGTGGGTCTGGTCATCCTGCTCGCGCAGCAACCCGACCAGCGCCATTTGCAGCATCTGGCGCAACTTGCGCAGTACGTTGGGCCACTCGGCCGGCTCCAGCGCGGCCAGCGCTTCTGCGCTCAACGGCGGCAAGTCCTGCAGTGGCGGGCTGAACAGGCTGGTTTCCGAGAGCAGGCTGTCGCCGCGCGCACTGCGCAGATCGTTGATCAGCGGCAGCACCACCAGCGGCAGATCGCGGCGGGCACTCTGCACCCGATCGAGGTAAATCGGCAATTGCCCGAAGGCTTGCAGCAGCAGGTGCAGGGCTTCGTCGCGGTGGCTGACGCGCCCCTGCTGCAAGGCTTCGACCAGATGCTCCATTTCTTCGGCGAGCAACGCCGCGCCGTAGAACTCGACCATCTGCAAACTGCCGTGCACCTGATGGATATAGGCCAGACACTCATCCAGCCCCGGCGCGGCCTGCGGGTCATCGAGCACGGCTTCAATTGCCTGATGCGCCTGTTTCAGCGTTTCGGCAATTTCACCCTTGACCCATTCGAGGGCCACGTAGTCGTGCCGGTCACCCATAACCACTCCACTCACGCCTTGTCCGTCGCGGACGCCGACGGCAAGGTGAAACCGGATACCGAACGGCGCAGCTGACTGGCCATTTTCGCCAGATTGCCGATGCTCTCGGCGGTGGCGGTGGATCCGGACGAGGTCTGCGTGGTGATCTGCTGGATCACATTCATCGTCAGTGAGATCTGCCCGGCCGACGAGGTCTGCTGCTGCGCCGCGTTGGAGATGCTTTGAATCAACGCGGCGAGGGTTTTCGAAACGCCTTCGATTTCTTCCAGAGCCACCCCGGCATCCTGCGCCAGTCGGGCGCCGCGCACCACTTCGGTGGTGGTCTGCTCCATGGAGATCACCGCTTCGTTGGTGTCGGTCTGAATCGCCCGCACCAGGGTCTCGATTTGCCGGGTGGCGGCGGACGAACGTTCGGCCAGTCGCTGCACTTCGTCGGCAACCACGGCAAAGCCGCGCCCGGCGTCGCCGGCCATCGAGGCCTGAATCGCCGCGTTGAGCGCGAGGATGTTGGTCTGGTCGGCAATGTCGTCGATCAGGCTGACGATGTCGCCAATTTCCTGCGACGACTCACCCAGACGCTTGATGCGCTTGGCGGTGTCCTGAATCTGTTCGCGGATGTTGTCCATGCCGTGGATGGTGTTGTGCACCACCTCGTTGCCCTTGTTGGCGATTTCCACCGAACGCTCGGCCACCGCCGAGGATTCAGCGGCGTTGGCCGAGACCTGATCGATCGACTGAGCCATGTCGCTGATCGCGGTCGAGGCTTCGGAAATCTGCTGCGCCTGATGCTCCGAGGCCTGGGCCAGGTGCATGGCGGTGGCCTGGGTTTCCTGCACGGCGGCGGCGACCTGGCCGGCGGTGAGGTTGATGGTCGCAACCAGATCGCGCAGTTGATCGACCGAGTAGTTGATCGAATCGGCGATGGTCCCGGTGAAGTCTTCGGTCACCGAGGCGGTCACGGTCAGGTCGCCGTCGGCGAGGTCTTCGATCTCGTCGAGCAGGCGCATGATCGCGTTCTGATTGCGTTCGTTCTTCTCGGCGGTCTCGCGCAACTGGCGATTGGTTTCACGAACCATGACCATGCCGATCAGGATGATCGAGGCCAGCGCCAGCAAACCAAGGACGTAGCCGCCGATGGTGTCGGTGTTGCGCCCGCCAGCGAGGTTTTCGAAACCGCTGGCGAGGTGCGAGGCTTCGTCGAGCAGGGTCTGCGACAGGCTGAAGATATTGCTCGCCGACTCCCGGACCTTGAACAGCTCCGGCGAGGTTTCGAGGATTTCGTCCACCGAGCCGGAGACGAACTGGAACAGCTCGGAAATTTCACTCAGCCGCGCACGGGCATCACGGTCTTCGACTTGGCTGATTTTCAGGGTCGGGTTGCCCTGCAACATGCCGTTGAGCACCTGGCCGAAACGGGTGGCATCGCGGCCAAACGCATCGGCAGCCTGCTGCGAATTCTCGTCGCCAGCGAGCACGGTGTTGACCGCGCCGAGAATGCGTTCAGCGAGCAGCGATTGGCGCTGGGCCATCGCCACTTGGGCGGCTGGCGCGCCGCGTTGCAGAAGGATCTCGACGACTTTTTCGTATTCGATCTGCAACTGCGGCACGGTTTCGGCCAGGGTCGCGGCGACTTGATGCAGCGAGAGCACGGTCTGTTCGCTGGAGAGAATCGCATCGGTGTTTTTCAGCAGGCGTTCCCAATCCAGCTGCACCGCGCGCATTTCCGGGCGCACGGTGGCCGGCGCGGGTGGCAGGCCGGTGGCCGGGTCGCCCTTCTTCAGGTAACCCCAGCGCTGGGCAAAATCGTTGCGCGCATCGCTCAGCAGCTTGAACGCTGCCGACTTCCCGGCAGCCGCTTCGGTGGCGTTCTTGGCGATGCGTTGCGACAGCACGCGCAGCTCACCGGCGTGGCCGATGTACTGCTTGTCGTAGTTGGCCTGGGTGTTGAGGTAGGCGAAGTTGGCGAACAGCAGCATGATGAACACGATCAGTGCGATGAACAGCACGATGATCTGCGAGCGACTGCGCGATCCTTCTGCCGACTTGCCTGTTTTTGCTTTTGTCATCGGTCCTCGCCCTTAACCCACATCTTTGAGGCCTGCTGCAATCCCTGTGGGAGCGAGCCTGCTCGCGAAAGCGTCGGGTCAGCCAATATTTATCTTGCCTGACACGCCCTCTTCGCGAGCAGGCTCGCTCCCACAGGGGACAGTGTTGAATCTGTTATATCGCGACGCTCATGAACACCGGCGATTTAGCCAGCGCAAACAGGCTGAACACCCGCCAGTTCTGCTCACGCCGGAAATAGCCTTTGACGAACTCGGCCTTGGAACCCTGGCGTTTGCTGATCGAGATCGGTTCGAAGCTGTCCTGCTCGAAGTGCTGCAGACCGAACACCTCATCCACCAGCAACCCGGCGAACACATCGTTGTGCTCCACCACCAATACCCTGCGCTGCTTGCGCAGCGGCGACAGCTCGTGACCGAAGAAGCCGCACAGGTCCATGATCGGCAGCAAGCGCCCACGCAGGTTAGCCACCCCTTTGACCCACGGCTTGACCCCGGGCAACTGAGTGCAGCGCGGTTCGTGCAGAACTTCGCTGACTTCGCCCATCGGCGTCACGTACCAGTGCTCGCCGAGGCGAAAGCCGATGCCGCTCCAGCGATCCTGACGGCCGGGCTGCGACGGCAGATCCGCCGCCAGCAGACGGCAGCGCTGGTCGATCTGCCACAGCAGCTCGAACGCGGTCAGCGACTGGTTCATGGCCGCGCGATCAACCAGCCAGCACGTTGTTCAGGGTCTTGATCAGCATGTCTTCTTCGACCGGTTTGGTCAGGTAATCCTTCGCGCCCTGGCGCGTGCCCCAGACCTTGTCGGTTTCCTGATCCTTGGTGGTGATGATGATCACCGGGATGTGGCTGGTCTCGGCATCCTTGGTCAGTTGCCGGGTGGCCTGGAAGCCGTTGAGGCCGGGCATGACGATGTCCATCAACACCGCGTCAGGCTTTTCCTGACGGGCCAGGGCCACGCCGTCGGCGCCGTTTTCGGCCTTGAGCACTTCATGGCCGTGCTTTTCCAGCATGCCGGTGAGTTTGTACATTTCAGTCGGCGAATCATCGACGATCAGGATACGTGCCATGGTCTTCCCCATTTTTCTTGTCGACACCCGGCCCGCTGGCCGAGCGTCACTGTACGTGTCTTACTGCGGCAAAACGGCGGCGAAGCCCGGAACATGGGCCTGAATCGCGTCGAGCAGTTCTTCCTTGCTGAAAGGCTTGGTCAAAAATTGATCAGAACCGACAATCCGCCCCTTGGCCTTGTCGAACAGCCCGTCACGCGACGACAGCATGATCACCGGCGTGGCCTTGAACGCACTGTTGTTCTTGATTAAAGCGCAGGTCTGATAACCATCCAGACGCGGCATCATGATGTCGACAAAAATGATCCCGGGGTGGTGGTCGGCGATCTTGGCCAGGGCGTCGAAACCGTCGATCGCCGTGATGACCTCGCAGCCCACATTTTTCAACAGCGTTTCGGCGGTGCGACGAATCGTTTTCGAGTCATCGATCACCATGACCTTCAAGGCGCTGGACTGCTGTTCCATAAGAGGGCTCTACCGTCGCCTTTGCGAATCAAATTGTCCGTTTTGCGATGAGTAATGGCTGGAAACCCTTGATGCTCAAGGGCCAGCACGCTATGCCAGCCTTTTTAGCACAGTCTCCAGATGCAATCTATCGACGGGTTTTTCCTTGACCGAAAACCCTGCCAGCGCCACTCTGGCGGCACTTTTTCAATACCGATCCGGTAGCCAATTGTCGAGGAAAACCCAATGAGCGTTCGCGTCGGGATTGTCATGGACCCTATCGCCAGCATTTCCTATAAAAAGGATAGCTCGCTGGCCATGCTGCTGGCCGCGCAGAAACGTGGCTGGGAACTGTTCTACATGGAGCAGCGCGACCTGTATCAGGCCGAAGGTCAGGCCCGGGCGCGCATGAAGCCGCTGAAAGTCTTCGCCAACCCGGAAAAATGGTTCGAACTGGACGCCGAGCAGGACAACCTGCTGAGCGACCTCGACGTGATCCTGATGCGCAAGGATCCGCCGTTCGACATGGAGTTCGTCTACTCCACCTACTTGCTGGAACAGGCCGAAACCGCTGGCGTGCTGGTGGTCAACAAGCCGCAGAGCCTGCGCGACTGCAACGAAAAACTGTTCGCCACGCTGTTCCCGCAGTGCACCCCGCCGACCGTGGTCAGCCGCCGCGCCGATGTGCTGCGTGAATTCGCCGCCAAGCATGGCGACGTAATCCTCAAGCCGCTGGACGGCATGGGTGGCACTTCGATTTTCCGTCACCGCGCCGGCGACCCGAACCTGTCGGTGATTCTGGAAACCCTGACCGCCCTCGGCAATCAGCAGATCATGGGCCAGGCCTACCTGCCGGCAATCAAGGACGGCGACAAACGCATCCTGATGATCGACGGCGAGCCGGTGGATTACTGCCTGGCGCGAATTCCGGCCCAGGGCGAAACCCGTGGCAACCTCGCGGCCGGTGGTCGTGGCGAAGCGCGGCCGCTGACCGACAAGGATCGCTGGATCGCCGCCCAGGTCGGCCCGACCCTGCGCGAGAAAGGTTTGCTGTTCGTCGGTCTGGACGTGATCGGTGAAAACCTCACCGAAATCAACGTCACCAGCCCGACCTGCATCCGCGAAATCGACAACGCTTTCGGTACCGATATCGGCGGCATGCTGATGGATGCCATCGACAAGAAGCTGCAAGCCGCCGGCAAAAAGCCGCAAGCTTGACGTGTGTCATATGCAGCCTGTCGCTTGAAGCGTGAAGCCCAAGGCGCGAAACCAACATTGCGTTATCATGCGCAGCCTCTGAAAAACGCGATGTTGGTTTTCTTGTCATGACCCTCCCGTCCGATCTGCCCGCAGAACTCGCCCACCGTGGCGTGCGCCCGGCCGATCGCCTCGGATTTACCCTGTTTCTCGCGGCGCTGATTCATTTGGCGCTGCTGCTCGGCGTCGGCTTTACCATGGTCGAACCCAAGCAGATCAGTAAAACCCTGGAAATCACCCTCGCCACCTTCAAGAGCGAAACCAAGCCGAAAAAGGCTGATTTCCTCGCTCAGGAAAACCAGGAAGGCAGCGGCACCCTCGACAAGAAGGCGATCCCCAAGACCACCGAGGTCGCGCCGTTCCAGGACAATCAGGTCAAGAAGGTCACCCCGCCCCCGGCCGCCAAACCGGAAGTGCGCGAAGCAGCACCCAAGGCTGCAGTGACCACGGTGGCGCCGAAACAGCAAAAGGCGCCGACCAAGAAAGAAGAAACCAAGACCGAGACCAAACCTGCGGTCAACGCGCCGACGTTCGACAGCTCGCAGCTGTCCAGCGACATCGCCAGCCTCGTAGCGGAACTGGCCAACGAACAACAGCTGTACGCCAAACGCCCGCGCATTCACCGCTTGAGCGCGGCCTCGACCATGCGCGACAAGGGCGCCTGGTACAAGGATGACTGGCGCAAGAAGGTCGAGCGCATCGGCAACCTCAATTACCCGGAAGAAGCGCGCCGCAAGCAGATCTACGGCAACCTGCGCCTGATGGTCTCGATCAACCGTGACGGCTCGCTGTATGAAGTGCTGGTGCTCGAGTCCTCCGGCCAGCCGCTGCTGGATCAGGCGGCGCAGCGCATCGTCCGGCTGGCGGCACCGTTTGCGCCGTTTACCGGCGATCTGTCGGATATCGACCGACTGGAAATCATCCGCACCTGGAAATTCGCCCGGGGCGACAAGCTCTCCAGCAACTGACCGCCGGCATACAGTTTTTTTGTGGTGAGGGGATTTATCCCCGATCGGCTGCGAAGCAGTCGCAAAACCAGCATGCGCGGTATGTCAGGCATATCACGTCAATGGATTCAGGGCCGCTTCGCGCCCCATCGGGGATAAATCCCCTCACCACAAAGGTTCAGCTTCAACAATGGATCTGCGTTGTTCTCTGATCGTCAGCTTGTCAGTTTACCCCTACGACGCCACACTATCGCTCATGAAAAACGTCAGCCCCAGCTACCTCAAGCATCACTTCCTGATCGCCATGCCGCACATGGCCGACCCGAACTTTGCCCACACCTTGACCTACATCGTCGAGCACACGGCCAATGGCGCCATGGGGCTGGTGGTCAATCGACCGCAAGAGCTGAATCTGGCTGACATTCTCGAGCAATTGCGCCCGGACATCGATCCGCCAGCGCTGTGCCAGCATGTGCCGATCTTCATTGGTGGCCCGGTGCAGACCGATCGCGGTTTCGTCCTGCACCCTTCGGGCAAGACCTTTCAGGCCACCGTCGAGCTGGACGGTGATCTGGCGCTGTCCACCTCGCAGGACGTGCTGTTCGCCATCGCCGACGGCGTAGGCCCGGCGAAAAGCGTGATCGCCCTCGGTTACGCCGGTTGGGAAGCCGGGCAACTGGAGGCTGAGCTGGCCGACAACGCCTGGCTGACCTGCCCGTACGACGCCGACATCCTGTTCAACACCAGCAGCGAGCTGCGTCTGGAAGCGGCGGCACGGCATCTGGGGATCAACCTCAGCCTGCTGACCAGTCAGGCGGGGCACGCCTGATGGCCCTGCGCCTGATTCTCGGCTTCGACTACGGCACCAAACAGATCGGCGTTGCGGTCGGCCAGGTGATTACCGGCCAGGCCCGTGAGCTGTGCACCCTGAAAGCGCAGAACGGCGTGCCCGACTGGAATCAGGTCGAAGCGCTGTTCAAGGAATGGAAACCCGACGCCGTGGTGGTCGGCCTGCCGCTGAACATGGACGGTACGCCCAGCGAGATGTGCCTGCGCGCGGAGAAATTCGCCCGCCGTCTCAATGGCCGTTTCAATGTGCCCTTCTATACCCACGACGAACGCCTGACCACCTTTGAAGCCAAGGGTGAGCGACTGGTGCGTGGCGGGCAGAAAGGCAGTTACCGCGACAACCCGGTGGACGCCATCGCCGCCGCTCTGCTGCTACAGGGCTGGCTCGATGAAAACACTGCATTGTTTGAATCCTGACAAGCGCTTCGGCGCTTTTCTTTTGGTTATAAACCCAGCCACGTCCGGCAGGACGCGGCTCGGAATCACGAAGGAGCAACCATGAGCCTGCCCAATCCCGCCGATCTGATCAGCCAGATGGCGACCCGCCTCAAGGCGCACCTTGCACAGCGTGATATCAGCGAACCGCGTTACATCGGCATCCGCACTGGCGGCATCTGGGTCGCGCAGGCCCTGCTCAAGGAATTGGCCAGCGACGCACCGTTGGGCACGCTGGATGTTTCCTTCTACCGCGACGACTTCAGCCAGAACGGCCTGCACCCGCAAGTGCGCCCCTCGGCCCTGCCCTTCGAGATCGAAGGCCAGCACCTGGTGCTGATCGATGACGTACTGATGAGCGGCCGGACCATCCGCGCCGCCATGAACGAACTGTTCGACTACGGCCGCCCGGCCAGCGTGACCCTGGTCTGCTTGCTCGACCTGGACGCCGGCGAGCTGCCGATCCGCCCGAACGTGGTGGGTGCGACCCTGTCGCTGGCCGCCAATGAGCGGGTCAAGCTGTCCGGCCCGGAGCCGCTGACGCTCGAACTGCAAGACCTGAATTCCTAACCCGCCCTTATTGAGAGTCCCCCTCGCGATGACGCCTCTAGATACCAAGCGCCCGCTGCAGCTCAATGATCAGGGCCAGCTGCGCCACTTCCTCTCGCTCGACGGCCTGCGCCGCGAGTTGCTGACGGAAATCCTCGACACTGCCGACTCGTTCCTCGAAGTCGGTGCCCGGGCGGTGAAGAAGGTCCCGTTGCTGCGCGGCAAGACCGTGTGCAACGTGTTCTTCGAAAACTCCACCCGCACCCGCACCACCTTCGAACTGGCGGCCCAGCGGCTGTCGGCGGACGTGATCACCCTGAACGTGTCGACCTCGTCGGCCAGCAAAGGTGAAACCCTGCTCGACACCCTGCGCAACCTCGAAGCGATGGCCGCCGACATGTTCGTCGTGCGCCACGGTGATTCCGGCGCCGCACACTTCATCGCCGAGCATGTCTGCCCGCAGGTGGCGATCATCAACGGCGGCGACGGCCGGCACGCGCACCCGACCCAGGGCATGCTCGACATGCTCACCATCCGTCGGCACAAGGGCGGTTTCGAAAACCTCTCGGTGGCGATCGTCGGCGACATCCTGCACTCGCGTGTGGCGCGTTCGAACATGCTCGCCCTGAAGACCCTCGGTTGCCCGGACATCCGCGTGATCGCGCCGAAGACCCTGCTGCCGATCGGCATCGAGCAGTACGGCGTCAAGGTCTACACCGACATGAACGAAGGCCTGAAGGACGTCGACGTGGTGATCATGCTGCGCCTGCAGCGTGAGCGCATGACCGGCGGCTTGCTGCCGAGCGAAGGCGAGTTCTACCGCCTGTTCGGCCTGACCACCGCGCGTCTGGCCGGGGCCAAACCCGATTGCATCGTCATGCACCCAGGGCCGATCAACCGTGGGGTAGAGATTGAGTCCGCGGTGGCCGACGGCCCGCACTCGGTGATTCTCAATCAAGTCACCTACGGCATCGCCATCCGCATGGCCGTGCTGTCGATGGCCATGAGCGGGCAAACAGCGCAACGTCAATTCGAGCAGGAGAACGCCCAGTGAAGCTCAGCATTCTCGGCGCCCGCGTCATCGATCCAAGCAGTGGTCTGGATCAAATCACCGACATTCACGTTGAAGCCTGCAAGATCGTCGCCCTCGGCGCCGCACCGGCCGGCTTCACCGCAGTGGAAACCATCGACGCCAGCGGTCTGGTTGCAGCACCGGGCCTAGTCGACCTGAACGTGGCCCTGCGCGAGCCGGGCTACAGTCGCAAAGGCACGATCGCCAGCGAAACCCGCGCCGCAGCGGCCGGTGGCGTGACCAGCCTGTGCTGCCCGCCGAAAACCAAACCGGTGCTCGACACCTCGGCCGTGGCCGAGCTGATCCTCGACCGCGCCCGCGAAGCCGGCAACACCAAAGTGTTCCCGATTGGCGCGCTGAGCAAAGGTCTGGACGGCGAGCAGCTTGCTGAACTGGTGGCGCTGCGCGACGCCGGTTGTGTGGCGTTCGGCAATGGTCTGGAGAGTTTCCGCAACACCCGCACCCTGTGCCGGGCGCTGGAATACGCGGCGACCTTCGACCTGACGGTGATTTTCAATTCGCAGGATCACGACCTGGCCGATGGCGGTCTGGCGCATGAAGGCGCGGTCGCCAGTTTCCTCGGCCTGCCGGGGATTCCGGAAACCGCTGAGACCGTGGCCCTGGCCCGCGATCTGCTGCTGGTCGAGCAGACCGGCGTGCGCGCGCACTTCAGCCAACTGACCAGCGCGCGCGGCGTGGCCCTGATCGCTCAGGCGCAGGCCCGTGGCTTGAAGGTCACCGCCGATGTCGCTCTGTATCAGTTGATCCTCACCGATGAAGCGCTGATCGACTTCAGCAGCCTGTATCACGTGCAACCGCCGCTGCGCACCCGCGCCGACCGCGACGGCCTGCGTGAAGCGGTGAAGTCCGGGGTGATTTCGGCGATTTCCAGCCATCACCAACCGCATGAGCGCGACGCCAAACTGGCACCGTTCGGCGCGACCGAGCCGGGCATCAGCAGTGTGGAATTGCTGCTGCCGCTGGCGATGACGCTGGTTGAGGATGGTTTACTGGATCTGCCGACCCTGCTGGCGCGCCTGACTGCCGGGCCTGCGGACGCGCTGCGTCTGCCGGCGGGCAAACTGGCGGTGGGCAGTGCGGCGGATATCGTGCTGTTCGATCCGAAAGCATCCACCGTGGCTGGTGAAGGCTGGCTGTCGAAGGGCGAGAACTGCCCGTTCCTCGGTCACACCCTGCCGGGTGTGGTGCGTTACACCTTGGTGGATGGGCGGATCAGTCACCAGGCGTAACCGGCTGCTGAGGGACATTGTGGCGAGGGGATTTATCCCCGATGGGCTGCGCAGCAGCCCTCAATCTACAACCGCGGTGATTCAATTCCTCCGCGGTTGAATGTTTTAGGGCTGCTACGCGCTCCATCGGGGATAAATCCCCTCGCCACAGGTTACTGAAAGGCGCCGCGATTCTGCGCGTTACGCACCGAAACCTGATCATTCAGCGTCCAGAAGTCATACAGCACACCAATAAAGAACAACCCGCCGGTCAGCAGATACAGCAACCCGCTGATCCACTTGCCCTGGTACATCCGGTGCACGCCGAACACGCCCAGGAACGTCAGCAGAATCCACGCCACGTTGTATTCGATCGGCCCTGCGGTGAAACGCAGATCCGCCTCGCGATCCATTGCCGGGATCAGGAACACGTCGATCAGCCAGCCAATGCCCAGCAGACCGAAGGTGAAGAACCAGATCGTCCCGGTCACCGGCTTGCCGTAATAGAAGCGGTGAGCGCCGGTGAAACCAAAAATCCACAGCAGATAACCGATGATTTTGCTGTGCGTATCCTGCGGTGCAGCGACCTGCTGATAGCGGTTCATGAAGACCTCGATTCACTCGATAGATAAATTTTCTTTAATTCTTTGTGACTTTTTTACATGTAGCCGACGTACGGCAAATGTTACCGTGTCGTCCGTCAAAGCCTTATAGCACCGGACTTCTGTCCGACAATTGCGTCCGTTTGCCGCTTGTTTGGTTCCGTTGCCCTCCGATGGAATCGACCAACGGCCTCGGAAGGGACAAAAAAGCTGTTATAAAGTTGCGCGTTAACACATAAGAGCCACGCCTAATGCGACCATTTTTCAAGACATGGCTAACTATTTGCCTATTAATGCCACTGGCCGCCCACGCCACCAATCGTGAGCAACGTCTTCCCAACGTTAACGGTTTCACCCCTAAATCCCATGCTTCGGCTCCTTCGAGCAAGAGCAGCAAACAAACGAAACACACCACGCTCGCCAGCAAGAATCACGGCAAGCTGGTGCCACCGATGGCCAACAAGGAAAGCAGCAACGTCCTGAGCCGTGCGGTGAACGTCCTCGGTACTCCCTACCGTTGGGGCGGCAGCAGCCCAAGTAAAGGGTTCGATTGCAGTGGTCTGGTGAAATATGCGTTCAACGACGCCACATTCGACCTGCCACGCACTTCCAACGCGATGGCCAGCGGGCATGGCGAGAAAGTCGAACGCAAGGATCTGAAGCCGGGCGACCTGATTTTCTTCAACATCAAGAGCCGTCGGGTCAACCACGTTGCCATCTACCTGGGCAACGACCGCTTCATCCACGCACCACGCCGTGGCAAAGCGGTGAGCATCGATACGCTGAACAAGCCGTACTGGGAACAGCATTACGTAGTTGCCAAGCGTGTGCTGCCGAAAGAACCGGCTGGCAAACAGATGCGTGTGGTTCAGCGCTGAGTCGACTGATCCGGAATCTGCTCAAGCAGTACTGACCCCTTCGCGAGCAAGCCCGCTCCCACATTTGATTTGTGAACGACACAGATCCAATGTGGGAGCGGGCTTGCTCGCGAAGAGGCCATTGAAAGCAACACAAGCCTCTCTTAAAAATTATCCGGCGTACGCGCCTTTTCCCGCGCATGCTCGCGGCTGATCAAGCCCTTGGTCACCAGTTCCTTCAGGCACATGTCGAGTGTCTGCATCCCCAACGACCCTCCGGTCTGAATCGCCGAATACATCTGCGCCACCTTGTCCTCGCGGATCAGGTTCCGGATCGCCGACGTTCCCAGCATGATCTCGTGCGCGGCCACCCGTCCGCCGCCGATCTTCTTGATCAGCGTCTGCGACACCACGGCCAGCAACGACTCCGACAGCATCGAACGGACCATGGACTTCTCGTCGCCGGGGAACACATCGACAACACGGTCGATGGTCTTGGCGGCTGACGTCGTGTGCAGCGTGCCGAACACCAGATGCCCGGTCTCGGCAGCGGTCAGTGCGAGGCGAATGGTTTCCAGGTCGCGCATCTCACCCACCAGGATCACATCCGGGTCTTCGCGCAGCGCCGAGCGCAACGCCGTGGCGAAGCTGCGGGTATCGCGATGGACTTCGCGCTGATTGATCAGGCATTTGCGCGATTCGTGGACGAATTCGATCGGGTCTTCGATGGTGAGGATATGGTGATGGCGATGGGTATTGAGGTAATCGATCATCGCCGCCAGCGTGGTCGATTTGCCGGACCCGGTCGGCCCGGTCACCAGCACCAGCCCGCGCGGCGCATCGGTGATCTTGCGAAAGACGTCGCCCATGCCGAGGTCTTCCATGCTCAGCACTTTCGAGGGAATGGTGCGGAACACCGCGCCGGCGCCCCGGTTCTGGTTGAACGCATTAACCCGAAAGCGCGCCACGCCGGGGACTTCGAACGAGAAATCCGTTTCCAGGTGTTTCTCGAAGTCGACCCGCTGGGTGTCGTTCATGATGTCGTAGATCAATTCGTGCACTTGCTTGTGATCCAGCGCCGGCAGATTGATCCGCCGCACATCGCCATCGACGCGGATCATCGGCGGCAGACCGGCCGATAGGTGCAGGTCGGAAGCGCCCTGTTTGGCGCTGAACGCCAGCAGTTCAGTGATATCCATAGCGTCCCTCAATTCCAGTAGAATGCCGCGAACCTTCAGACCGCCGGCGCCTCTTGATGTCCACGATAGCAGACAACATTCTTCAGGTTAGTTCGCGTATCCAGGCAGCGGCCAAAGCTGCAAACCGCGATGAACACAGCATCCAGTTGCTGGCCGTGAGCAAGACCAAACCGGCGCAGGACCTGCGTGAAGCCTACGCCGCCGGCCTGCGTGACTTTGGCGAGAACTATCTGCAGGAAGCCCTGGGCAAACAGCTCGAACTGGCCGACCTGCCCTTGATCTGGCACTTCATCGGCCCCATTCAATCGAACAAGACTCGCGCCATCGCCGAGCATTTCGACTGGGTGCACTCCGTGGATCGCCTGAAAATCGCCCAACGCCTGTCCGAGCAGCGCCCGACCGAGCTGCCGCCGCTGAACATCTGCATTCAGGTCAACGTCAGCGGTGAGGCCAGCAAGTCTGGCTGCGCCCCGGCCGACCTGCCAGCGCTGGCCGAGGCCATCAGCGCCCTGCCCCGGTTAAAACTGCGCGGGCTGATGGCGATTCCCGAGCCGACCGAAGATCGCGCCGAACAAGATGCCGCTTTTGCTGCCGTGCAACGTTTGCAGGACAGCCTGAATCTGCCGCTCGACACACTTTCCATGGGCATGAGCCACGACCTCGAGTCGGCCATCGCCCAAGGCGCCACGTGGGTGCGGATCGGTACCGCGCTGTTTGGCGCCAGAGATTACGGTCAGCAATGACCGACAGCCATCTGAAAAAGGACCTGACATGAGCAACACACGCATTGCCTTTATCGGTGCCGGCAACATGGCCGCCAGCCTGATCGGCGGCCTGCGGGCCAAGGGTCTGCAAGCCAGCCAGATTCGCGCCAGCGATCCGGGCGAAGAGACTCGCCAACGCGTCGGCGCCGAACACGGCATCGAAACCTTCGCCGACAACGCCCAGGCCATCGACGGCGTCGACGTGATCGTACTGGCGGTCAAGCCACAGGCGATGAAAGCCGTGTGCGAAGCCATCCGCCCAAGTCTGAAACCGCAGCAACTGGTGGTGTCGATCGCCGCCGGCATCACCTGCGCGAGCATGACCGCATGGCTCGGCGAGCAGCCGATCGTGCGCTGCATGCCCAACACCCCGGCGCTGTTGCGTCAGGGCGTCAGCGGTCTGTATGCCACCAGCGAAGTGACAGCCGAGCAGCGTCAGCAGGCTGAAGAGCTGCTGTCCGCCGTGGGCATCGCGCTGTGGTTGAACGAAGAGCAGCAACTCGATGCGGTGACCGCCGTCTCCGGTTCCGGCCCGGCGTATTTCTTCCTGCTGATCGAAGCGATGACCGCCGCTGGCGTCAAACTCGGCCTGCCAAAGGAAATCGCCGAGCAACTGACCCTGCAAACGGCTCTGGGCGCCGCGCACATGGCGGTATCCAGCGATGTCGACGCTGCTGAGCTGCGCCGCCGCGTGACCTCGCCAAATGGCACCACAGAGGCCGCGATCAAATCATTCCAGGCTAACGGCTTCGAAGCCCTGGTAGAAAAAGCACTCGGCGCCGCCGCGCACCGCTCGGCCGAAATGGCCGAACAACTGGGCAAATAAGGAGCCTTACATGATTGGATTGAACACCGCAGCGGTTTACGTGCTGCAAACCCTCGGCAGCCTGTACCTGTTGATCGTGCTGTTGCGCTTCGTCCTGCAACTGGTGCGCGCGAACTTCTACAACCCGCTGTGCCAGTTCGTGGTCAAGGCTACCCAGCCGCTGCTCAAGCCGCTGCGCCGGATCATCCCGAGCATCTTCGGCCTCGACATGTCTTCGCTGGTGCTGGCGATTCTGGTGCAACTGGCCCTGATGGCCCTGACCCTGCTGCTGACCTACGGCACCACCGGCAACCCGCTGCAGCTGTTCATCTGGTCGATCATCGGCGTGACCGCGCTGTTCCTGAAGATTTTCTTCTTCGCCCTGATCATCAGCGTGATCCTGTCGTGGGTCGCTCCGGGTAGCCACAATCCGGGCGCTGAACTGGTGAACCAGATCTGCGAGCCGGCGCTGGCACCGTTCCGCAAGATTCTGCCGAACCTCGGCGGTCTGGACCTGTCGCCGATCTTCGCCTTCCTGGCGCTGAAGCTGATCGACATGCTGGTGATCAACAATCTGGCGGCAATGACCATGATGCCGGAAATCCTGCGCCTGCTGATGTGAGCTGGTTTCGCTGGGACGGGGACGACTTGATCCTCGAATGTCATCTGCAACCGGCAGCCCGCAGCGATGATTTCGCCGGGCTGCACGGTGACCGTCTGAAGATCCGCCTCACCGCGCCGCCGGTCGAGGGCAAGGCCAATGCGTATCTGATGGGCTTTCTGGCCAAGGCGTTTGGGGTTTCCAAAAGCCAGGTCAGTTTGCTCAGCGGCGAGTTGAACCGGCAGAAACGGGTGAAGATCTGTTCGCCGAAGAAGCTGCCGGAGTTGCCTGATCTGGTGCGTCCAGCCTGATCCACTGTGGTGAGGGGATTTATCCCCGATGGGTCGCGAAGCGGCCCCTTGGTTGTTGCCAACCCCATTCTCTCGACACGGCCAAAGATTACAGGGCTGCTACGCAGCCATCGGGGATTAATCCCCTCACCACAAGGACTTCGCTCAATAAACGATCAGGCCTTATCGTTGCTTGCCGCTAACCCCCCCGGTCTTTAGACTTACGCCTCATTTCAACGAGAGCAGGGTCGATGCCAGCTGCCTTTCCCCCCGATTCTGTTGGTCTGGTGACGCCGCAAACGGCGCGCTTCAGTGAACCTCTGGCCCTGGCCTGTGGCCGTTCGCTGCCTGCCTACGACCTGATCTACGAAACCTACGGCACGCTGAACGCACAGGCGAGCAACGCCGTGCTGATCTGCCACGCCTTGTCTGGTCATCATCACGCTGCCGGCTATCACAGCCCCGACGACCGCAAGCCCGGTTGGTGGGACAGTTGCATCGGCCCCGGCAAACCGATCGACACCAACAAGTTCTTCGTGGTCAGCCTGAACAATCTGGGCGGCTGCAACGGCTCCACCGGCCCGAGCAGTATCAACCCCGAGACCGGCAAGCCGTTCGGCGCCGATTTCCCAGTGCTCACCGTCGAAGACTGGGTGCACAGTCAGGCGCGTCTGGCTGACCTGCTCGGCATTCGTCAGTTCGCCGCCGTCATCGGCGGCAGCCTCGGCGGCATGCAGGCCTTGCAGTGGACCATCACTTACCCGGATCGCGTGCGCCACTGCCTGGCCATCGCCTCGGCCCCCAAGCTGTCGGCGCAGAACATCGCCTTCAACGAAGTGGCGCGCCAGGCGATCCTTACCGACCCGGAGTTCCACGGTGGTTCGTTCCAGGAACAAGGGGTGATCCCCAAGCGCGGGCTGATGCTGGCGCGGATGGTCGGGCACATCACCTACCTGTCCGACGACTCGATGGGCGAGAAATTCGGCCGCGGCCTGAAGAGCGAAAAGCTCAACTACGACTTCCACAGCGTCGAGTTCCAGGTCGAAAGCTACCTGCGCTATCAGGGTGAAGAGTTTTCCGGGCGTTTCGACGCCAATACCTATCTGTTGATGACCAAGGCACTGGATTACTTCGATCCGGCGGCGAACTTCGACGATAACCTGGCGAAAACTTTCGAAAACGCCACCGCCAAGTTCTGCGTGATGTCGTTCACCACCGACTGGCGTTTCTCCCCGGCCCGTTCGCGGGAGCTGGTGGACGCGCTGATGGCGGCACGCAAAGACGTCAGCTATCTGGAAATCGACGCGCCACAGGGCCACGACGCCTTCCTGATTCCGATCCCGCGCTATTTGCAGGCGTTCGGCAATTACATGAACCGAATTACGGTGTGAACAAGCCATGAGAGCTGATCTGGAAATCATCCAGGAATGGATCCCCGCTGGCAGCCGCGTGCTCGACCTCGGTTGCGGCGACGGCGAGTTGCTGACCTGGCTGCGCGACAACAAGAACGTCACCGGTTATGGCCTGGAAAACGACGCCGACAACATCGCCGAGTGCGTGGCCAAGGGCATCAACGTCATCGAGCAGGACCTGGACAAGGGGCTGGGCAACTTCGCCAGCAACAGTTTCGACATCGTCGTCATGACCCAGGCCCTGCAAGCCGTGCACTACCCGGACAAGATCCTCGACGAGATGCTGCGGGTCGGTCGTCAGTGCATCATCACCTTCCCCAACTTCGGGCACTGGCGCTGCCGCTGGTATCTGGCAAGCAAGGGCCGGATGCCGGTGTCGGAGTTTCTGCCGTACACCTGGTACAACACGCCGAACATCCACTTCTGCACCTTCGAAGACTTTGAAGAACTTTGTCGCGAACGTGATGCGAAGGTCATTGATCGGCTTGCCGTGGATCAACAGCACCGTCACGGGTGGGCCAGTAAGCTATGGCCTAATCTGTTAGGTGAGATTGGTATCTACCGCGTCAGCAGCCCGGTGCTTGCAGATCATCGGGTCGCGGTCTGAACCACGACATTTCGAGGAGAACGATCATGGGTCGCTTGATTACTGTGCTATTGGCCGCCTGCCTGAGTCTGTCGGCGGTGGCCGCCGATGCCATCAAGGGCGAACGCAAGGAAGTGTTCGGCGACGTTACCGTGCACTACAACACTTTCAACTCGACCTTCCTGACACCCGACATCGCCAAAGCAGCCGAGCTGATCCGCAGCAAGAACCAGGGCGTGATCAATGTCTCGGTGATCAAGGACGGCAAACCGCTGATCGCCAACGTCACCGGCACGGTCAAAGACCTGACCAGCCAGAGCGTGCCGCTGAACTTCCGCCAGGTCACCGAACAGGGCGCGATCTACTACATCGCCCAGTACCCGGTGGAGCAGCAGGAAACCCGCACCTTTGAAATCAAGGTGCAGAACGGTGACAAGATCAACACCATCAACTTCAACCAAGAACTCTTTCCCGGCGAATGATGAACCTCACGCAACTCGTACTGGCCAGCCATAACGCCGGCAAACTCAAGGAACTCCAGGCCATGCTCGGCGACTCGGTGCAACTGCGCTCGATCGGCGAATGGAGCAAGGTCGAACCGGAGGAAACCGGTCTGTCGTTCGTCGAGAACGCGATCCTCAAGGCGCGCAATGCCGCGCGCATCTCCGGCCTGCCGGCGCTGGCCGACGATTCCGGTCTGGCGGTGGATTTCCTCGGCGGTGCACCGGGCATCTACTCGGCGCGCTATGCCGATGGCAAGGGCGATGCGGCGAACAACGCCAAACTGCTCGAGGCCCTCAAAGACGTGCCGCAAGCCGAGCGCGGCGCTCAGTTCGTTTGCGTGCTGGCACTGGTGCGACATGCCGATGATCCGCTGCCGATTCTCTGCGAAGGCCTGTGGCACGGACGCATCCTGACCGCTGCCAGCGGCGAGCACGGTTTCGGCTACGACCCGCTGTTCTGGGTGCCGGAGCGTGACGTGTCCAGCGCCGAACTGAGCCCGGCCGACAAGAACCAGATCAGCCACCGCGCCCGTGCAATGGATCTGCTGCGCCAGCGTCTGGGCCTGAAATGACCGACAGCCACCCCGCGTCGTCGCTGATCATCGGCGGCGCCGCCTCTTCGCCTCGGGCGCCGCTGCCTACGCTGCCGCCTCTGGCGCTGTACATCCACATCCCGTGGTGTGTGCGCAAATGCCCGTATTGCGATTTCAACTCGCACACCGCCAGCCCGGTGCTACCGGAAGAGGAATACGTCGACGCGTTGCTGGCCGATCTCGATCAGGACCTGCACGCGGTGTATGGCCGTGAAATCAGTTCGATCTTCTTCGGTGGCGGTACGCCGAGCCTGTTCAGCGCGCAAGCCCTCGGGCGCTTGCTCAAAGGCGTCGAGCAGCGCATCCCGTTCGCCCACGACATCGAGATCACCCTGGAAGCCAATCCCGGCACCTTCGAGCAAGAGAAGTTCGTTGCGTATCGCAAGCTCGGGATCAATCGCCTGTCGATCGGCATTCAGAGCTTCCAGCAGCAGAAACTCGAAGCCCTCGGACGTATCCACAACGGCGACGAAGCGGTGCGCGCGGCCGGTATGGCGCGTCAGGCCGGGTTCGATAACTTCAACCTCGACTTGATGCACGGTTTGCCCGATCAGTCGCTGGAAGATGCCTTGAGCGACCTGCGTCAGGCCATCGAACTGCAACCGACGCACATCTCCTGGTATCAGCTGACACTGGAGCCGAACACGGTGTTCTGGAACCAGCCGCCGGTGCTGCCGGAAGACGACACGCTGTGGGACATTCAAGAAGCCGGACAAGCGCTGCTGGCCGCGCACGGTTACGCGCAATACGAAGTCTCGGCCTATGCCCAGCCCGGGCGGCCGGCACGGCACAACCTCAATTACTGGAGTTTCGGCGACTTCATCGGCATCGGTGCTGGCGCCCACGGCAAGCTCAGTCATCCGGACGGGCGCATCGTCCGCACCTGGAAGACACGCCTGCCGAAGGACTATCTCAACCCAGCCAAGAGTTTCCAGGCCGGCGAGAAAGCCCTGAGCAATGACGAGATGCCGTTCGAGTTCCTGATGAACGCCCTGCGCCTGACTGCCGGGGTGGAATCACGCCTGTATCCCGAACGCACCGGCCTGCCGCTGGAAAGTCTCGCCGAACACCGCCGCGAGGCCGAACAAAGTGGCCTGATGCAGGTCGAACCGTCACGTCTGGCGGCCACCGAGCGCGGACAACTGTTTCTCAACGACTTGCTGCAGAAATTTCTGAGCTGAGCCCTAACGGCCGCCCCAAGGAAAACCGCATGGATTTGATACTCGATCTGCTCGCCACCGTGTCCCGCTGGAGCCGCAGCAACCTCTCGGAAATCGCCCTGGCGCTGGTGGGCTGCCTGCTGGTGCTGTTCGGCGCCGACTTCAAGGGCTGGGTCGAGCAGCGTCTGGGCAGCATCGCCGGCGCCCTGCGCGTACCACTGATGGCCCTGCTGTGCGTGATCGGCAGCGGCGCCGCGCTGATCTATGCGACGCCGTGGGTGGTCAAGGGCCTGAGCCAGTTCAACAACTACAGCCTGGCACCGGTGCTGCTGGTGGTGCTGGTGCTTATCGGCGTAGTCGCTGACCGCCGCTGATCTTTCAGCACACCCAAAACAACTGTAGGAGCTGCGGCACGCTGCGATCTTTTGATCTTAAAAAATCAAAATCAAAAGATCGCAGCGCGCCGCAGCTCCTACACCGCTTGCACCGTAGACCTAAAACAACTGTGGGAGCGAGCCTGCTCGCGAAGACGTCTTAACATTCAACCTCATCATTGAATGTCAGACCGCTTTCGCGAGCAGGCTCGCTCCCACCGTTTTTATTGCATGTTGCTTAAGCGATTTTCTCGAACTTCAGATCCCACACGCCATGCCCAAGACGTTCGCCGCGGCGTTCGAACTTGGTGATCGGCCGTTCGGCCGGGCGCGGTACGCATTTGCCGTCTTCGGCGAGGTTGCGGTAGCCCGGGGCGACGTTCATCACTTCCAGCATGTACTCGGCGTACGGCTCCCAGTCGGTGGCCATGTGCAGGATGCCGCCAACCTTCAGCTTACTGCGCACCAGTTCGGCGAAGGACGCCTGAACGATACGACGCTTGTGGTGACGGCTCTTGTGCCATGGATCCGGGAAGAACAGCATCAGGCGATCGAGGCTGTTGTCGGCGATGCAGCGGTTGAGCACTTCAATCGCGTCGCAATCGTAGACCCGCAGGTTGGTCAGGCCCTGAGTCAGCACGCCGTTGAGCAGCGCGCCGACACCCGGACGGTGCACTTCAACACCGATGAAGTCCTGATCCGGCGCCGCCGCAGCCATTTCCAACAGCGAGTGGCCCATGCCGAAACCGATCTCCAGCGAGCGCGGTGCCGAACGGCCGAACACTTGATCGTAATCCACCGGCGCGTCGGCCAGCGGCAGCACGTACAGCGGCGCGCCCTGGTCCAGACCCCGTTGCTGGCCTTCGGTCATGCGCCCGGCGCGCATCACGAAGCTCTTGATGCGGCGGTGTTGGCGCTCGTCGCCCTCTTCCGTCTGGATAGGCGTGTCGTTCGATTCAGTCATCAATGGCTCTTACTTGATCAGACCATCCAGCGGCGAAGAGGCGCTGGCATAGAGTTTTTTCGGCATGCGGCCGGCGAGGTAGGCCAGACGGCCTGCGACGATCGCGTGTTGCATGGCTTGGGCCATCATCACCGGTTGCTGAGCATGGGCGATGGCCGAGTTCATCAGCACCGCGTCACAGCCCAGTTCCATGGCGATGGTGGCGTCGGAGGCGGTACCGACACCGGCATCCACCAGCACCGGAATCTTGGCTTCTTCGAGGATGATCTGCAGGTTGTACGGGTTGCAGATCCCCAGACCGGAACCGATCAGACCGGCCAGCGGCATGACCGCGATGCAGCCGATTTCCGCCAGTTGCCGGGCGATGATCGGGTCATCACTGGTGTAAACCATCACGTCGAAGCCTTCCTTGACCAGCGTTTCGGCGGCCTTGAGGGTTTCGATCACGTTGGGGAACAGGGTTTTCTGGTCGGCCAGCACTTCCAGCTTCACTAGGTTGTGACCATCGAGCAGCTCACGGGCCAGGCGGCAGGTGCGCACGGCCTCGATAGCGTCGTAGCAACCGGCGGTGTTCGGCAGGAAGGTGTAGCGATCGGGCGACAGCACTTCGAGCAGGTTCGGCTCGCCTTCGATCTGGCCGAGGTTGGTACGGCGCACGGCGAAGGTGACGATCTCGGCACCCGAGGCTTCGATGGCCTGACGGGTTTCTTCCATGTCACGGTACTTGCCGGTACCGACCAGCAAACGCGACTGGTAAGTACGACCGGCCAGAACAAAAGGCTTGTCGCTGCGAACGATGCTCATGGGGAATCCTCTTTAGGGGTGAGGGTCTTGCAGAATTCTGTGCCCTTGCGGGCCGGCGATCAGCCGCCGCCGATGGCGTGCACCACTTCGACGTTGTCGCCGTCGTTGAGCACGGTGTCGGCATGCTGGCTGCGCGGGACGATATCCAGATTGAGTTCGACTGCCACCCGGCGACCGGTCAGGTCCATACGGGCAATCAGAGCCGCAACGGTTTCACCGTCGGGCAGTTCAAGGGATTCGCCGTTCAACTGAATGCGCATGCGCCTGGCCGCCATCATTTTTAGGGGGTGGCATTCTAGCCCGATCATGACCTAAAGGTCAGCACCAAGCGTCAAGCGGTTTACTGCAGGCGCCAGGCGGCAAGTCCAAGACACAGCCAGCCAACCAGAAACGCCAGACCGCCGAACGGAGTGATGATGCCGAGCTTGCTGATGCCTGTGGTGGTCAGCACATACAGACTGCCCGAGAACAACAGGATGCCGACGGCGAACGAGATACCAGCCCAGGTCACCAGCCGTCCCTGAATCTGCGTGGCCAGCAGCGCAACGCCGAACAGCGCCAGGGTGTGCACCAGTTGATAGGTCACGCCGGTGTGGAAAATCGCCAGATACTCGGGGGTCAGGCGGCTTTTCAGGCCATGCGCGGCGAAAGCGCCAAGGCCCACACCGGTAAAACCAAAGAAAGCGGCCAGCATCAGAAAGCCACGCAGCATGTGGAACTCCAGTCAGACTCGTTCGGCAGGGTCTGTATAATGGCCCGCTCTATCGGTTCGGCCAAGCCATCTCTATGCTGCGTTCACTTTTGCGTCGTCTCACGAAGGCCCTGCTCTGGTTCGCGGGCGGCAGTGTATTGCTAGTGTTGCTGTTTCGCTTCGTGCCGCCGCCGGGCACGGCGCTGATGGTCGAGCGCAAGGTCGAATCCTGGGTCGACGGCGAGCCGATTGACCTGCAGCGCACCTGGAAACCGTGGGACGAGATCTCCGACGATCTCAAGGTCGCAGTCATGGCCGGCGAAGACCAGAAATTTCCCGAGCACTGGGGCTTTGACTTCGGCGCGATCCAGGCCGCATTGGCCCACAACGAACTCGGCGGTTCGATTCGCGGTGCCAGCACCTTGAGCCAACAAGTGTCGAAAAACCTGTTTCTGTGGTCGGGGCGCAGCTATCTGCGCAAAGGCCTGGAAGCCTGGTTTACCGGACTGATCGAAGTGTTCTGGCCCAAGCAGCGGATTCTTGAGGTTTACCTGAACAGCGTCGAGTGGGATGACGGGGTGTTTGGTGCCGAAGCCGCAGCACGTCATCACTTTGGCGTGAGCGCCAAGTCACTGTCGCGGCAGCAGGCGAGTTATCTGGCGGCGGTGCTGCCTAACCCGCGCGTGTGGAGCGCCAGCCATCCGACGGCTTATGTATCGCGCCGGGCCGGGTGGATTCGCCAGCAGATGAGTCAGTTGGGCGGGACCAGCTATCTGCTGGGGCTTGATGATTCGCGCCGGGCGTCTTGGGCCCAATAACTACATTCAATCATTCAGACACCATCAATCCCTGTGGGAGCGGGCTTGCTCGCGAAGGCGGTGGGTCAGCCAGCATTGTCGGTGACTGACACGACGACTTCGCGAGCAAGCCCGCTCCCACAGGGATTTGTGTTGAAACAGAAATGAAAACGCCCCGATCATCGCTGATCGGGGCGTTTTTGTTTGCCTGAGCGCCGGTTATGCGGCGATCGACAACTTGAGCTTGTTCATCGCGCTCTTCTCGAGCTGACGGATCCGCTCGGCCGACACGTTGTACTTCTGCGCCAGGTCGTGCAGCGTGGCTTTCTCTTCTGCCAGCCAGCGCTGGTAGAGGATGTCGCGGCTACGTTCGTCCAGCACTTCCAGCGCTTCGTGCAGGTTGTGGTTGGAGTTGTCGCTCCAGTCGGCATCTTCCAGTTGACGCGCCGGGTCGTACCGGTGGTCTTCCAGGTAGTTGGCCGGCGACTGGAAAGCGCTGTCGTCGTCAGCTTCTGCAGCCGGGTCGAAGGCCATGTCATGGCCGGTCAGGCGACTTTCCATCTCGCGCACTTCACGTGGTTCGACGCCGAGGCTTTCCGCCACACGGTGGACTTCCTCGTTGTTCAGCCACGCCAGACGTTTCTTCTGGCTGCGCAGGTTGAAGAACAGCTTGCGCTGGGCCTTGGTGGTCGCGACCTTCACAATGCGCCAGTTGCGCAGGATGAACTCGTGAATTTCCGCCTTGATCCAGTGCACGGCGAACGACACCAGACGCACACCCATTTCCGGGTTGAAGCGTTTTACCGCCTTCATCAGACCGACGTTGCCTTCCTGGATCAGGTCAGCCTGAGCCAGACCGTAGCCGGAATAGCTACGGGCAATGTGTACGACAAATCGCAGGTGGGCGAGCACCATCTGCCGAGCCGCCCCCAAATCCTGCTCATAGTAGAGACTCTCGGCCAGTTCACGCTCCTGCTCCGGCGTCAGCAATGGAATGCTGTTGACGGTGTGCACATAGGCTTCCAGGTTCGCACCCGGAACCAACGCGTACGCAGGTTGCAAAGAATTGGTCATGCGAAAAAACCTCCCACTTACATACTCGTGCCTCTCGGCACTGCGAAAAATTGACCGGGAATTCAAGTACAAGTTCCCAAAAAAACCGCAAGGTCAATCACGCGCAAAAAAGATTCTACTTCGGCGCCAGCTCCCTGAGATGACGTGCGACTGCAATCCATGCACCGATATAACCCAACAGCACCGCGCCAAGCAAGAGCGACAGACCGTCGGCAACTGGCACTCCGGCCAGCGCGAAATCACTGCCGTACAAGCCGGCCAGTCCAACCACCGCGTCGTTCAGCCAGTTCAGGCCGAACGCCAGCACACCCCAGGACAAGACACCCGCACCGAAGCCATACAACGCGCCCATATACAGAAAGGGACGACGCACATAGCTGTCAGTGCCGCCGACGAGTTTAATCACTTCTATCTCTGTGCGGCGGTTTTCAATATGAAGACGAATGGTATTGCCTATCACCAAAAGTAATGCAGAAACCAGCAGCACCGTCAGACCGAAGACAAAACGGTCACCGAGCTTGAGGATGGCGGCCAGACGCTCGACCCAGACTAGATCAAGTTGCGCCTGTTGTACCTTCGGCAGCTCGGAAAGTTTTTGTCTTAATGCTTCCAGAGTCGGCTTGTCGACCTCGTTCGGGGTCACCAGCACCACGCCCGGCAGCGGGTTCTCCGGCAGCTCGCGCAGGGCTTCGCCCAGACCGGACTGCTGCTGAAACTCTTCCAGCGCCTGATCACGACCGACATATTCGGCATCAGCGACACCGGGCATGCCTTTGATCTGCTCGCGCAACGATTCGCCCTGCGCGGGCGTGGCATCCAGCTGCAGGTACAACGAAATCTGCGCCGCACGCTGCCACGAACCGCCCAGACGCTCGACGTTGTTGATCAGCAACGACAGACCCATCGGCAGGCTCAGCGCCACGGCCATCACCATGCAGGTGAAGAAGCTGCCGATCGGCTGCTTGCCGAGGCGCCGCAGGCTATCCAGCAGGCTGGCGCGGTGACTTTCGATCCACGAGCGCAACAGCGTGGAGAAGTCCGGGCCGTCGTCATCGTCGTGTTTTTTCTTCTTTGGCGGTTGCGGATCGGCGGCCTTCGGGGCCACGCGCTCGGAAACCTTCGGACTGCGTGTCGCACTCATACGCCGGCCTCCCCGTCGCCGATCAGTCGGCCGCGTTGCAGAGTCAGCATGCGGTGACGCATACGCGCAATCAGGGCCAGGTCGTGACTGGCGATCAGCACGCTGGTGCCCAGGCGGTTGATGTCTTCGAACACGCCCATGATCTCGGCCGCCAGACGCGGGTCGAGGTTACCGGTCGGTTCGTCCGCCAGCAGCAGGGCCGGACGGTGGACGATGGCGCGGGCGATGCCGACGCGCTGTTGCTGACCGGTGGACAGGTCGCCCGGGTACAGATCGGTTTTATCCGACAGCGCCACGCGCTCCAGTGCCGAATCGACGCGCTTGGCGATCTCGGCCTTGGACAGGCCGAGAATCTGCAGCGGCAGCGCGACGTTGTTGAACACCGTGCGATCGAACAGCAACTGGTGGTTCTGAAACACCACACCGATCTGCCGACGCAGGAACGGAATCTGCGCATTGCTGATGGTACTCAGGTCCTGCCCGGCCAGCAGCAGTTTGCCGCTGGTCGGACGCTCCATCGCCAGCAACAGGCGCAGCAGCGTGGATTTACCGGCACCGGAGTGGCCGGTGACAAACAGAAATTCGCCACGACGGACTCGAAAGCTCAGCTCATGCAAGCCGACGTGACCGTTCGGGTAGCGTTTACCGACCTGTTCGAAACGAATCATGAACGCTCCCGCTCGGCAAACAGTGCCTGGACAAAGGGTTCGGCTTCAAAGGTACGCAGATCGTCGATGCCTTCACCGACACCGATGTAGCGGATCGGCAAACCAAACTGCTTGGCCAGGGCGAAAATCACCCCGCCCTTGGCGGTACCGTCGAGCTTGGTCAGCGCCAGGCCGGTCAGTTCGACGGTCTGGTTGAATTGCTTGGCCTGGTTGATCGCGTTCTGACCGGTGCCGGCGTCGAGCACCAGCAGCACTTCGTGCGGCGCGTCGGCGTCGAGCTTGCCGATCACCCGGCGAACTTTCTTCAGCTCTTCCATCAGGTTGTCTTTGGTGTGCAGACGACCGGCGGTGTCGGCGATCAGCACGTCGATGCCACGGGCCTTGGCGGCCTGCACGGCGTCGAAGATCACCGACGCGGAGTCGGCACCGGTGTGCTGGGCAATCACCGGGATCTTGTTGCGCTCGCCCCAGACCTGCAGCTGCTCAACGGCAGCGGCGCGGAAGGTGTCACCGGCGGCGAGCATGACTTTCTTGCCTTCCAGTTGCAGCTTCTTCGCCAGCTTGCCGATGGTGGTGGTCTTGCCGGCGCCGTTGACGCCGACCACCAGAATCACGAACGGTTTGTTCTGCGAAGCGATTTTCAGCGGCTGTTCGACCGGCTTGAGCATCGCTGCCAGCTCGGCCTGCAACGACTTGTACAGCGCGTCGGCGTCGGCCAGCTCTTTACGTGCGACCTTCTGGGTCAGGCGCTGGATGATCTGCGTAGTGGCTTCGACACCGACGTCGGCGGTCAGCAGACGGGTTTCCAACTCATCGAGCAAATCGTCATCAATGGTTTTACGGCCGAGAAACAGGCTGGCCATGCCCTCGCCGATACTGGCGCTGGTTTTCGACAGGCCTTGCTTGAGGCGGGCGAAGAAGCCGACTTTGGTTTCTTCACTGCGCGGGGCTTCCGATGGCGTTTCGGCAACCACGTCTACCGGCACCACCGGAGCAGCGACGACCGGTGCAGGTGCAGGTGCAGGTGCAGGTGCAGGTGCAGGTGCAGGTGCAGGCTCGGGCTGCTGAACGACCGGCGCAACAGGGGCAACGAACACCGGGGCCGCCGGCTCGGCAACAACCGGCGCAGGCTCGACAACCGGCTCAACCACTGGCGCCGGAGCGACTTCAGGGACGAACGCGGCAGGCGCCGGAATCGGCGGCGTCACATGCGGCGCGGCCTCTTCGACCAAGGCCACCGGTTCTTCCGCCACCGGCAAGGTCAGCCACGGCTCGGCCGCCGGCGTCAGTGGCAGCTCGGCCGCCACCGGGGTTTCAGGTTCTGGCTCGGGCTCAGCCGGTTGCAGCACCGGCTCGGCAATCGGCAGCACGATCGGCGCCGGCTCTTCTTCTATGGCAGGCGCTGGCGTCGGAGCCGGTTCAGGAATCGCGGGCGGCTGTTCGACGACGGGTTCCTGCGGTTTCTTACGCAGCCATCCGAACAGGCTTTTCTTCTCGCCAGCCGCAGCTGGGGTCTTCTTGTCGTCGTTGGAACCAAACATGGAGGACGGCTATCTCACGGTAGCGACGCGCCATAAGGGCGCCCCGGCAAATAAATATTCGATGCAGAACAGACTGTGTTTCATCCAGCTTGTTCACGCGCAACATTTTGTCGAGGCGCCAGCGGCACCCCAAAGATTCGTATTAACGAAGGACTAAACCGGCAAAATCGGCGAAAAAGCGAAGTCTAGTCGATAAACCGCAGCTTTCTGCCGCCAACCTATACAACCGCATCAGGCCTGAAAACCTGATAGGCGTGGTCGCCGGTAAAACGGATCAGTATCCTAGCACCCTCTCGCCCGCCGACGCTAAGACCAAGCGGGCAGCCCAACAGGTTAAAAAACGAATGAATGCTCTAGCCCGCCGCGCTGCAGGCCTGCTGCTCAGCACAGTCTGCCTGCCCCTTTCGGCCCTGGCGGCCGACCCGCAACCGACCCACGAATTCACCCTCGACAATGGCCTGAAGGTCGTCGTGCGCGAAGACCATCGCGCGCCGGTGGTGGTGTCGCAGGTCTGGTACAAGGTCGGTTCCAGCTACGAAACTCCGGGCCAGACCGGTCTGTCCCACGCACTCGAGCACATGATGTTCAAGGGCAGCGAGAAAGTCGGCCCTGGCGAAGCCTCGCTGATCCTGCGCGACCTGGGCGCCGAAGAAAACGCCTTCACCAGCGACGATTTCACCGCTTATTACCAAGTGCTGGCCCGCGACCGTCTGGGCGTAGCGTTCGAACTGGAAGCCGACCGCATGGCCAATCTGCGCCTGCCGGCTGACGAGTTCGCCAAGGAAATCGAAGTCATCAAGGAAGAGCGTCGCCTGCGCACTGACGATAAGCCGATGTCCAAGGCTTACGAGCGTTACAAGGCGATGGCTTACCCGGCCAGCGGCTACCACACACCGACCATCGGCTGGATGGCGGACCTGGACCGGATGAAGGTCGAAGAGCTGCGGCACTGGTATCAGTCCTGGTATGTGCCGAACAACGCCACGCTGGTGGTGGTCGGCGACGTCACACCGGACGAAGTGAAGACCCTCGCCCAGCGCTACTTCGGCCCGATTGCCAAACGTGACGTGCCACCGGCGAAGAAACCGCTGGAGCTGGCCGAACCGGGTGAGCGCCAGATCACCCTGCATGTGCAGACCCAACTTCCCAGCCTGATGCTCGGCTTCAACGTGCCCAGCATCGCCACTGCTGAAGACAAGCGCTCGGTCAACGCCCTGCGCCTGATCTCGGCGCTGCTCGACGGCGGCTACAGCGGGCGTATCCCGACGCAACTGGAACGCGGCGAAGAGCTGGTCTCGGGCGGTTCGTCGAGCTACGACGCCTACACCCGTGGCGACAGCCTTTTCACCCTGTCGGCGACGCCGAACACGCAGAAGAACAAGACCATGGCGCAAGCTGAAGCCGGTCTGTGGAAATTGCTGGAACAGCTGAAAACCACCGCACCGTCCGCCGAAGAACTCGAGCGCGTGCGGGCACAAGTGATCGCTGGTCTGGTGTTCGAACGCGATTCGATCACCAGTCAGGCCACCGCCATCGGCCAACTGGAAACGGTCGGTCTGTCGTGGAAGTTGATGGACACCGAACTCGCCGATCTGGAAAGCGTGACCCCGCAAGACATCCAGAACGCCGCCAAGCTGTATTTCACCCGCGAACGTCTCAGCGTCGCCCACGTCCTGCCACTGGAGACGACTCATGAGTGAGCGCAAATCCCCACGCCTGTTGCTTGGTCTGATCGCCGTGGCGGTCATCGGCTCCGCTGCGTTCTATCTGATGCCCGGTGTCAAAACCGACGCCAGCGAAGCACTGGACAACGCCAAGACCAGCCAGAAGCTGCAATCGCTGGCCGAACTCGACGGCAAGGCCCCGGCCAGCCGCAAGCTCGACGTGCAGACCTGGAACACCGCCGAAGGCGCCAAGGTGCTGTTCGTCGAAGCCCATGAGCTGCCGATGTTCGACATGCGCCTGATCTTCGCCGCCGGCAGCAGTCAGGACGGCAATGCACCGGGCCTGGCAGTCCTGACCAACGCCATGCTCAACGAAGGCGTGGCCGGCAAGGACGTTGGCGCCATCGCCCAAGGCTTCGAAGGCCTCGGTGCGGATTTCGGCAACGGCGCCTACAAGGACATGGCGCTGGCTTCGCTGCGCAGTCTGAGTGCCGCCGAGCAACGTGAACCGGCGCTCAAGCTGTTCTCAGAAGTGGTGGGCAAACCGACCTTCCCGGCCGATTCCTTTGCGCGCATCAAGAACCAGATGCTCGCCGGTTTCGAATACCAGAAACAGAACCCCGGCAAACTCGCCAGCCTCGAGCTGATGAAGCGCTTGTACGGCGACCACCCGTATGCGCATTCCAGCGACGGCAACCCGCAGAGCGTGCCGAAGATCACTCTGGCGCAACTGCGTGAATTCCACGCCAAGGCCTACGCGGCCGGCAACGTGGTGATCGCGCTGGTCGGTGACTTGTCTCGCGCCGAAGCCGAGGCGATTGCCAATCAGGTCTCCGGCGCGCTGCCTAAAGGCCCGGCGCTGGCGAAGATCGCCCAGCCGCAGGAACCGAAAGCCAGCGTCAATCACATCGAGTTCCCGTCGAAGCAGACCAACCTGTTGCTCGCGCAACTGGGCATCGACCGTGACGATCCGGATTACGCGGCGCTGTCGATGGGTAACCAGATCCTCGGTGGCGGCGGTTTCGGTACCCGCCTGATGAGCGAAGTGCGCGAGAAGCGTGGCCTGACCTACGGCGTGTACTCGGGTTTCAGCCCGATGCAGGCTCGCGGCCCGTTCATGATCAACCTGCAGACTCGCGCGGAAATGAGCGAAGGCACGCTGAAACTGGTGCAGGACGTGCTCGCCGATTATCTGAAGACCGGCCCGACCCAGAAAGAACTCGACGACGCCAAGCGCGAGCTGGCCGGCAGCTTCCCGCTGTCCACCGCGAGCAACGCCGATATCGTCGGCCAACTGGGCGCCATGGGCTTCTATAATCTGCCGTTGAGCTATCTGAATGACTTCATGCGTCAGTCCCAGAGCCTGACTGTCGAGCAGGTCAAAGACGCGATGAACAAACACCTGAGCACGGACAAACTGGTCATCGTCAGCGCTGGCCCGACCGTGCCGCAAAAGCCGTTACCGGCCCCATCTGATAAACCTGCCGAGCAACCGCTCGGGGTTCCGGAGCATTAATGGCTACTCGTCCTAAAAAACCTGCGCAGAACGTCCACAACGGTGTGAACCAGTTGCGCATCATCGGCGGCGAATGGCGCAGCCGCAAACTGAGCTTCCCCGATGCACCGGGCCTGCGCCCGACACCGGACCGCGTGCGCGAAACCCTGTTCAACTGGCTCGCGCCGTATGTGGCCGGGGCCAAGGTGCTGGACCCGTTCGCCGGCAGCGGCGCGCTGTTTCTTGAAGCACTGTCGCGTGGCGCGGCCATGGGTCAGGCGCTGGATGCCAGCCACGTTGCGGTGTCGAGCCTGAAAGAACACCTCGGTACCCTGCGCTGCACCAACGGCCAGGTGCAGACCGCCGATGCGCTGCGTTATCTGGAAACCCAGGTCGCCACGCCGTTCGACCTGGTGTTCCTCGATCCGCCGTTCAACCAGAACCTGCTGCCGGCCGTTTGCACCCTGCTGGAAGAGCGCCAATGGCTGGCGCCGGATTCGTGGATCTACACTGAAAGCGAGACCGCGCCTTCGACGCTGGGTCTGCCGGGCAACTGGCGCCTGCACCGCGAGCAGAAATCCGGGCGGGTGTACTACGCGTTGTGGCAACGTATGGCCGTTAACTGAACGTATTGAACAACCCTGTGGCGAGGGAGCTTGCTCCCGCTGGGCTGCGCAGCAGTCCCCAAAAAGGGCCGCTTCGCGCCCCAGCGGGAGCAAGCTCCCTCGCCACAAAAGGTGTGTGCCCTCTGGAAACTGAACGCTTCACCCCCGCCTTCGGCCTCGGCAATCCGCACCTGCAAACCTTGTGGGGGCCGCTGTGGCGCAAAACCGTCCACCTGGATCGCGAGCGTGAACGCCTGTGGCTGGACGACGGGGATTTCCTCGATCTCGACTGGCATGGCCCGCACAGCGCCGAGGCGCCGCTGGTGCTGGTGCTGCATGGGCTGACCGGTTCTTCCAATTCACCCTACGTCGCCGGAATTCAGGCCGCCCTCGCCGCACAAGGCTGGGCCAGCGTCGCGCTGAACTGGCGCGGTTGCTCCGGCGAACCCAACCTGCTGCCGCGCAGTTACCACTCCGGTGCCAGCGAAGACCTCGCCGAAACCATCAGACACCTGCGCGCCAAGCGGCCACTGGCGCCGCTGTATGCGGTCGGCTATTCCCTCGGCGGCAATGTGTTGCTCAAGCATCTCGGCGAGACCGGCAGCGACAGCGGCGTGCTCGGGGCAGTGGCGGTGTCGGTGCCGTTTCGTCTTGATCAGTGTGCCGATCGGATCGGTCAGGGGTTCTCCAAGGTCTATCAGGCGCACTTCATGCGCGAGATGGTCGCCTACATCAGAAACAAGCAACGCCAGTTCCAGCATGACGGACGCGAGGATGGCCTGGCGGCTCTGGCGGCGCTCGGTTCGCTGGAGAACATGCGCACCTTCTGGGACTTCGATGGCCGGATCACTGCGCCGCTGCACGGCTTTACCGATGCCGAGGATTACTATCGGCGGGCATCGAGTCGCTACTTTCTCGGTGAAATCCGCACCCCGACCCTGATCATTCAGGCCGCTGACGATCCGTTCGTGTTTCCCCACAGCCTGCCGACGCCCGAGGAGCTGTCCACCAGCACCCGGTTCGAGCTGCAGGCCAAGGGTGGGCATGTCGGCTTTGTCGATGGCACGTTCCGCCAGCCCGGTTACTACCTGGAACGGCGCATCCCGCAATGGCTGGCCCGTGTGACGTCATGAGCGATCAGGGCGAGTCGATCCGATTCTGGCAAACCGCGCCGCTGGCCGGGGTCGAGTTGCTGTCGGCGCGCTACATCGAGCATCGCTTCGCCCCGCACGTCCATGACGGTTATGTGATCGGCATGATCATGGCCGGTGCCCAGCGTTATCGCTATCGCGGTGCCGAACACCTTGCGGGCAGCGGCACCCTGGTGCTGATCAACCCGGACGAATTGCACACCGGCCACAAGGGCACCGAGGACGGTTGGCTGTACCGGGCGTTTTATCCCGATACCGGACAGATCGTTTCACTGCTCGAAGAACTGGAACTGCCCACCGCGCCGATGCCGGCCTTCGGCGCAACGCTGTACCGCGACCCGGATCTGGTCAACGGTTTCTGTCAGTTGCATCGCTTGCTGGAAAGCCCCGCCACCGCGCTGCAACAGCAAACGGTATGGCGCGAGATGATGATGCTGCTGTTGCAGCGGCATGCGGCGGTGCAGATCAACGGCAAACCGGGAAAAGAACACCGTGCGGTGGTAATGGCCAAGGAACTGCTGCATGCGCAACTCGCTGCGCCGCCGTCGCTGGAAGAGCTGGCGGCCGCAGTGAATCTGTCGCCCTTCCACTTCGCCCGGGTGTTCCGCCGCGCCACCGGCATGCCGCCGCACACCTGGCTGATGCAGCAACGCATCGCCACGGCCCGGGGTTTATTGCAGAGTGGTTGTCTGCCGGTGGAAGTCGCCATGCAGTTGGGTTTTGCCGACCAGAGTCATCTGAGCCGGCAGTTCAAGCAGGTGTATGGCGTGGGGCCGGCGGCGTATCGCAGTGCCCGACAATCTATCGGCGACGATTAACCCCTGTGGGAGCGGGCTTGCTCGCGAAAGCGATGTTTCAGCAGACATCATGGTTGACTGACAAAGCGCTTTCGCGAGCAAGCCCGCTCCCACATTGGGGGTATGGTGACTTTATTCGCCCGTGGCGATACCTCTGGAAGGCTCGTTGATCCACTCACTCCACGACCCGGCATACAACGAACCCAGCGGATACCCCGCCAGGCACAACGCGAACAGATTGTGACACGCCGTCACCCCGGAGCCGCAGTAAGCGACCAGCTCCGAAGGCGAACGCTCGCCGAGTTTCGCCGCAAAGCGTTGCTTGAGCTGCTCTGCTGGCAGGAAGCGTCCGTCGCTGCCGAGGTTTTCGGTAAACGCTGCGCATTGCGCGCCGGGAATGTGCCCGGCAATCGGGTCGATCGGCTCCACCTCACCCTTGAAGCGCGGCAAGGCCCGGGCGTCGATCAGGGTCAGGGACGGCTGACCGAGGCGCTTTTGCAATTGCTCGGCGCTCAGCAGCAGTTTCATGTCCGGCTGACCGCTGAAGTTGCCCCGGCTGACCGACGGCGCGTCCAGACTCAGCGGCAGACCCGCCGCGTGCCAGGCCTTGAGCCCGCCGTCGAGAATGAACACGCCATCGCGCTTGCCCAGCCACGCCAGCAACCACCAGGCGCGGGCCGCATAGGCACCGGGGCCGTCGTCGTACAAAACCACATCGCTGTCGGCATTGATGCCCCAGGCTTGCAGACGCTCGATCAGCGCCGCAGGCTCAGGCAACGGGTGACGTCCGGTGACGCCTTTGACCACCTTGCCACTGAGGTCGCGCTCAAGGTCGGCGAAGTGGGCGCCGGCGATGTGCCCTTCGGCATAGCTGCGCTGCCCGTAGTCCGGGTCTTCGAGGGCAAAACGGCAATCGAGAATCACCAGCCCCGGCTGCTCCTTGCGGGCATCCAGTGCATTCGGGCTGAGCAGTTGCGCAATCGGCATAACGGACTCCTGTGAGCGACTTCGAAATGGGTTACCGCCCTTCCTCGAGGGCCTGAGCCAGCGGCACGTAGAACTCGTCGAACAAGGCATTCACCTCTTCGCGGGCCTGATCGGTGACGAATCCGGCTTCCAGCACCAGCACCTGATACACGCCACGCTTGATGGCCTGTTCGCTGAGGTGGTTGGAGTTTTCCCGGGTGGTGCACAGAAAGCGCACCCACGAGGTGAGGATGATCCAGGCATTGATCGTCAGGGATTCGATCTGCACCCGATCCATCTTGAGAATGCCGGCGGCGACGAAGCCTTCGTAGATCGCCATGCCCTGAATCACGCAGCGCTGGGAAAAGCGCCGGTAGCGCGCAGCCAGGTCCGGATCGCTGTCGAGCAGGTGTTCGAGATCGCGATGCAGAAAGCGGTAACCCCACATCGCCGACAGCAGCTCCTTGAGGTAATAGCGCTTGTCTTCGACGGTGGCGGCACGCCCCTGCGGCGGGCGCAGAAAGCTGTCCACAAGCGTCTCGTACTCACTGAACAGCACGGAGATGATCGCCTGCTTGTTCGGGAAGTGGTAGTACAGGTTGCCCGGAGAAATCTCCATGTGCGCGGCAATGTGATTGGTGCTGATGCTGCGCTCGCCCTGCTGATTGAACAGTTCGAGGCTGTTCTGCACGATGCGCTCGCTGGTTTTTATTCGTGGGGCCATGGCTTGAGCTTTAATTCAGAGTGCGGTGAGGGGCATCTTACGACCTAACCGGAACTTGATAAAACAAAGCTGTGTCGGGAAGTCATTTGACTTTCTAGAGCATAGACTCTAGAACGTCATCACTACAATAAATCCGGAGCCGACGATGACTGCCGACATTGCTTATCTGCAAACACTGCAACAGCCCCTGGAAGAGCTGGATCGGCTGTTCGCGGCACAGCGCGCCGCCTATGCCGCCAACCCGATGCCACCGGCAGATCAGCGCCAGCAATGGCTCAAGGCGTTGCGCGAATTGCTCAGCCAAGAGCGGCAGGCGTTGGTCGAGGCCATCAGCGCGGATTTCAGTCATCGCAGCGCCGATGAAACCCTGCTCGCCGAACTGATGCCCAGCCTGCACGGGATCCATTACGCCAGCCGCCACCTCAAGGGCTGGATGAAGTCGTCGCGACGCAAAGTCGGCATGGCCTTTCAGCCAGCGTCGGCGAAAGTCGTGTACCAGCCGCTTGGCGTGGTCGGCATCATCGTCCCGTGGAACTACCCGTTGTATCTGGCCATCGGCCCACTGGTCGGGGCGCTTGCGGCGGGCAACCGGGTGATGCTCAAGCTCAGCGAATCGACCCCGGCCACCGGCCAGTTGCTCAAGACCTTGCTGGGACGGATTTTTCCCGAAGATCTGGTCTGCGTGGTGCTGGGCGAGGCCGACATCGGCGTGGCGTTTTCCCGTCTGCGCTTTGATCACCTGCTGTTCACCGGCGCCACCAGCATCGGCAAACACGTGATGCGCGCTGCGGCGGAAAACCTGACTCCGGTGACTCTCGAACTGGGCGGCAAGTCCCCGGCCATCGTTTCCCGCGACGTTCCGCTCAAGGACGCCGCCGAACGCATCGCCTTCGGTAAAACCCTAAATGCCGGCCAGACCTGCGTCGCCCCCGATTACGTGCTGGTGCCGCAAGACCGCGTCGGCGCGTTCGTCGAAGCCTATCGTCAGGTGGTGAACAATTTCTATCCAACCCTCGCCGACAACCCGGACTACACCGCGATCATCAACGAGCGCCAACTGGCCCGGCTCAACGGTTATGTCAGCGACGCCACGAGCAAGGGCGCGCTGCTGATCCCGCTGTTCGAACAGGGCCAGGGCCGGCGCATGCCGCACAGCCTGCTGCTCAATGTCACTGACGAGATGACCGTGATGCAGGACGAAATCTTCGGCCCGTTGCTGCCGATCGTGCCTTATCAGGATCTGGATCAGGCGTTTGCTTACATCAATCAGCGCCCGCGTCCTCTGGCGCTTTACTACTTTGGCTACGACAAACGCGAACAGAACCGCGTGCTGCACGAAACCCACTCCGGCGGCGTGTGCCTGAACGACACCCTGCTGCACGTGGCGCAGGACGACATGCCGTTCGGCGGCATCGGCCCGTCGGGCATGGGCCATTACCACGGCCACGAAGGCTTCCTGACCTTCAGCAAGGCCAAGGGTGTGCTGATCAAACAGCGCTTCAACGCCGCGAAGCTGATTTACCCGCCCTACGGCAAATCGATCCAGAAACTGATCCAGAAGCTGTTCATCCGCTAATCGTCGTCACCGCCGGGTAATAACAACAATGCACCCAAGCCTGACCGAAACACCTGCCCTGTCGCGCCGTGGCCTGCTGAAGTTCAGCCTCGGCGCCACAGCGTTTCTCGCCACCGCCGGCCTCGGCGCCAGCCTCAGTGGTTGTTCATCAAGTGTCGCGGCCAATGGCTTCGTCACTTTGCGCGACGGCGACCTGCTGTTTCTGCGCGCGCTGATTCCGGTGATGCTCGACGGTGCCGTGGCCGCCGAAAAAATGCCCGGTGCCATCGATGGCACCCTCAAGTCGCTGGATTACAGCCTCGATCACCTGTCGCCGGAGATGCTTAAACTCACCCGGCAATTGTTCGACGTGTTGAGCATGGCGATCACCCGCGGCCCGCTCACCGGGATCTGGGGCAGCTGGGAAAATGCCAGCCCAGAGGCCATGCGCCACTTCCTCGAGCGCTGGCAGAACAGCTCATTGAGCCTGCTGCGCATGGGCCACAGCTCATTGCAGCAGATGGTGATGATGGCCTGGTACACCCGCGCCGAGTCCTGGGGCCATTGCGGCTACCCCGGCCCGCCTACTGTTTGAAACCGAGTCGCGCCCTTCGCGAGCAGGCTCGCTCCCACAGGGGGCTGCGGTGCAAATGTGGGAGCGAGCCTGCTCGCGAAGGGGCCCGCAAGAACAACAAGAACAAGAGAACCTGATCGATGCCCGTACCCGACCCGTTCCGCGAAGGCCTCGCCCGTGGCTGGAAAACCTACAACGGCGCACAACTGACCGATGACCTGACGCTGCAAGCCGACGTGGCGATCATCGGCAGCGGCGCCGGTGGCGGCACCACGGCGGAAATCCTCAGCGCCTCCGGTTACAAAGTGCTGTTGATCGAAGAAGGCCCGCTCAAGACCAGTTCCGACTTCAAAATGCTCGAAGACCAGGCCTACAGCAGCCTCTATCAGGAAGGCATCGGCCGCATGAGCAAGGACGGCGCAATCACCATCCTCCAGGGCCGCGCGGTGGGCGGCACCACGCTGATCAACTGGACGTCGAGTTTCCGCACGCCCGAGCCGACGCTCGAGCACTGGGCCAGGGAGCACAACGTCAAAGGTCACAGCCCGGCCGAGATGGCGCCGTGGTTCGAAAAAATGGAACAGCGCCTCGGCGTCGCACCCTGGATGGTCCCGCCTAACGCCAACAACGACGTGATCCGCAAAGGCTGCGAACAACTCGGCTACAGCTGGCACGTGATCCCGCGCAACGTGCGTGGCTGCTGGAACATCGGCTACTGCGGCATGGGCTGCCCGACCAACGCCAAGCAGTCGATGCTGGTCACCACCATTCCGGCGACCCTGGAAAAGGGCGGCGAGTTGCTGTACCTGGCCCGCGCGAAAAAACTGCTGATCAGTGGCGACAAGATCACTGGCCTGCAATGCGTGGCGATGGACGAGCGTTGCGTCGCGCCGACCGGACGCAAAATCACAATCAAGGCGCGGCATTACGTGCTGGCCGGTGGTGGCATCAATAGCCCTGCCCTGTTGTTGCGCTCGGATGCACCGGATCCGCATCAGCGCCTTGGCAAACGCACGTTCCTGCATCTGGTGAACATGTCCGCCGGGCGTTTCGACGAGGTGATCAACCCGTTCTACGGCGCGCCGCAGTCGATCTACTCGGATCATTTCCAGTGGAAGGACGGCACCAGTGGGCCGATGGGCTACAAACTCGAAGTGCCACCGCTGCAACCGGCACTGGCCGCGACCTTGCTCGGCGGTTTCGGCCAGCAGAATGCCGAACACATGGCCGACCTGCCGCACACCCACGCGATGCTCGCGTTGCTGCGCGACGGTTTCCACCCGGACAGCCCCGGCGGCAGTGTCGAACTGCGCGGTGATGGCTCGCCGGTGCTCGACTATCAAGTCTCGCCTTATGCCTGGGAGGGCCTGCGCCGCGCCTTTCACAGCATGGCCGAGATCCAGTTTGCCGGCGGCGCCAAAGCCGTGATGCCGATGCACGCCGATGCGCGCTACGTGAAAACCCTGGCCGAAGCCCGCACGCTGATCAACGGTCTGAGCCTTGAGCTGTATCGCACGCGGCTGGGCAGTGCCCACGTGATGGGCGGTTGCGCAATGGGCGAAGACCCGAAAAACGCAGTCACCGACAGCCTTGGCCGGCATCATCAACTGAGCAATCTGTCGATTCACGATGGCTCGCTGTTCCCCACCAGCATTGGCGCCAACCCGCAATTGTCGGTGTATGGGCTGACAGCACAATTGGCGACTGCCCTCGCCGATCGGCTGAGAAATCCGTGAAAAAACCGGTTTATCGCGTCGTCTATAGTGCTTTCTTACCCAACAGGCGACTTGGCCGACCGGGACGGCTGCGATACCATCCGACTCCCCAACGGACTCCCGCCAGGACGACGCGATGAACCGAGTGTTGTACCCAGGTACCTTCGACCCTATTACCAAAGGGCATGGCGATCTGGTCGAACGCGCCTCGCGCCTGTTCGATCACGTGATCATTGCGGTCGCCGCCAGCCCGAAGAAAAACCCACTGTTCCCGCTGGAACAACGGGTTGAGCTGGCTCGCGAGGTCACCAAACACCTTCCCAACGTCGAAGTGGTCGGCTTCTCGACGCTTCTGGCGCATTTCGCCAAGGAACAGAACGCCAATGTGTTCCTTCGTGGCCTGCGTGCGGTGTCGGACTTCGAATACGAATTCCAGCTGGCCAACATGAACCGCCAGTTGGCCCCGGACGTCGAGAGCCTGTTTCTCACCCCGTCCGAGCGTTATTCGTTCATTTCCTCGACGCTGGTGCGGGAAATTGCCGCGCTGGGCGGCGATATCAGCAAGTTCGTGCACCCGGCCGTGGCCGATGCCCTGACCCTGCGCTTCAAGAAGTAACGACCGTTCAAACGGCGCCCGCGTGCACTGCGGGCGCCAATGCGGCACAATTGCGCGCATTGATTTATAGCGCCCGGGCCTGCCGCCCCGGCTGGAGTTAGCATGTCCCTGATCATCACCGACGATTGCATCAACTGCGACGTCTGCGAACCCGAGTGCCCGAACGCCGCGATTTCCCAAGGCGAAGAGATCTATGTGATCGACCCGAACCTGTGCACCCAGTGCGTCGGCCACTACGACGAGCCGCAGTGCCAGCAGGTCTGCCCGGTGGATTGCATTCCGCTGGACGAGGCGCATCCTGAGACTGAAGAACAGTTGATGGAAAAGTACCGCAAGATTACCGGCAAGGCCTGATCTGAACGTTTTGTAGCGCTCTTCCGGGCCCTTTCGCGAGCAAGCCCGCTCCCACAGTTGGAATGCATTTCACTGTGGGAGCGGGCTTGCTCGCGAAAGGACCATCAGCAACACCGCAGAATCCGGATCAGCTCACTCGCGCTGCTCAAACCCCTCCCCTGTACACCCCAAACAGCGCACAAACGCCGCTTTCGCCGGATCCACCACCAGCGCCTGCCCCGCATCGCCGACCCCGCCACCCAGCGCGGTGAACGGCAATGACACCACAAACACCCCCGCACCCAGCACCGTTGCCACCACCAATAAAGGTCGGGCAATCAGCAAGTCACCGATCATGGCGTAGGCGGGAGGGTTCTGGATGGTGTAGCGCGGATCACCGCTGCCGTTTTCCGTGGCCTGAACGGCCAGGCTGGAACACAGCAACAGTGTGGCAAAGAGGACTTGCAAGGACTTCATGGCACGATCCTTCGGGCTGAACAGTGAGACCACTCACTATAGACCGTAGGACTTTTTCAGCTTTTTGCCTCAGGTCTGGCAGCGCGGACAGAACACACTGGCCCGTTGCCCCAGCTTCACTTCCCGCAGACCGGTGCCGCAGACCTTGCAGTGCTCACCGCCACGGCCATAAACGAACAGCTCCTGCTGGAAGTACCCCGGCTGTCCGTCACCGCCGATGAAGTCCCGCAACGTAGTGCCGCCGCGCTCGATGGCTGCGGCGAGGATGCGTTTGATCTCGATCGCCAGCTTCAGATACCGCGCGCGGGAGATGCTCTTGGCTTCGCGGCGCGGATCGATCCCGGCGGCGAACAGCGCTTCGGTCGCGTAAATATTGCCGACGCCTACCACCACCGCGTTGTCCATGATGAACGGCTTGACCGCCATCGAACGCCCACGCGACAGCTGGAACAGGCGCTCGCCGTCGAACAGATCGGTCAACGGCTCCGGCCCGAGGCGAATCAGCAGTTCGTGATTGAGCGGATCGGTACTCCACAGCATCGCACCGAAGCGGCGCGGATCGGTGTAGCGCAACGCCAGACCGGATTCCAGTTCGATATCGACGTGCTCATGCTTGAGCGCCGGCAACCCGACTTCGACCAGCCGCAAGTTGCCCGACATGCCCAGGTGGCTGATCAACGTGCCGACTTCGGCATTGATCAACAGATACTTGGCCCGCCGCTCGACCAGCACGATGCGCTGCCCGGACAGGCGCACATCGAGGTCTTCGGGGATCGGCCAGCGCAGCCGGCGATCCCGCACGATCACCCGGCTGACGCGCTGGCCTTCCAGGTGCGGAGCAATGCCCCGGCGGGTGGTTTCGACTTCCGGCAATTCAGGCATGGCGTTCTCGAATCAATGCGCGCCGAGGTCGCGGATCGTCTGTTTGAGGGTTTCGAAATCGTAGTCCGACAGGCCCACGTAATCGAGAATCAGCGGGCCGATGCTGTTCCACTCGTGGTCTTCGGTCTGGTTGCCCAGCACCCGATAAGACGCACAGATGTGCTCGGCCATCTTCAGGATCGCCAGCAGATTCTTCATCTGGCTGTTGCGCGAGGATTCGTCGCTGAAGATCGCCAGCGCATTGTGGTGATTGGCGATCGCCGTGCTGACGTGTTCCGGCAGGCGCCACGACTTGGCGGTGTAGTAGCCGACCACGGCGTGGTTGGTATTGAACTCGGCGTTCTCGGTGTCCACCACCCGGCATTCGGCGCTGGCATTGGCGTAAGCCTTTTCCAGTACCGACATGTAGTTGGGGAAGCGCTGCAGCATCAACGGCACGCCGCAGTCGTGGAACAGCCCCAAGGCATAAGCTTCGTCGCCGGCCTGGGTGCCGATGCGCTTGGCCAGGGTCAGGCAGGTCATCGCCACGTCCTGGGCGGTGTCCCAGAAACGGTTGAGGGTGACGATGGTGTCATCGTTCATCTCGCCCTTGATCGACTGCGCGTTGATCAGGTTGATGATCGAACGGCTGCCCAACAGATTCACCGCACGCTGGATCGAAGTGATCTTGTTGCTCAGGCCGTAATACGGCGAGTTGACGATTTTCAGCAGAGAACCGGACAGGCCTGGGTCCTGGGCGATCAGCTTGGCGATCACCTCCAGGTCCGGGTCGGGCATGTACTGCTCCATCTGCAGATCCACCATGATCTGCGGCTGCGCGGGCACGCTGATGCCTTGCAGGGATTGTTGAATCTGTTCGGTGGTCAGCTCTTGGGACATAAGTACACACTCTGGGACAGGCGGCGATTCTAACCTCTAAAAACCGCAGGACGACACACCAGTGGGCAATTGTCAGGAACTTTCATTCACGCTCAGGCTTCGGACTTTGTAAGGCCGACCGGACAATCAAGCACCGGCTCGGCGGTAATTTCCCGCAGACTCAGGAGCTTATCGATGGCTACTTCCCTCACTGGCAAACGCGTCGCCATTTTAGTAACAGACGGTTTCGAACAGGTCGAACTGACCGAGCCCAAGCAAGCACTGGAGCAGGCCGGCGCCCAGGTCGACATCCTTTCGGCCGAGGCCGGCAAGGTCAAAGGCTGGAACCATGACAAACCGGCGGATGACTTCAAGGTCGATCAGACCTTTCAAGGCGCCAGCAGCGAGCAGTACGACGCGATCGTCCTGCCGGGTGGCGTGCAGAACTCCGACACCATTCGCATCGATCAGGATGCCCAGCATCTGGTCAAGACCGGCGCCTCCGCCGGCAAACCGATCGCGGTGATCTGCCACGGCAGCTGGCTGCTGATTTCCGCCGGACTGGTCAACGGCAAGACCCTGACCAGCTACAAAACGCTCAAGGATGATCTGGTGAATGCCGGAGCCAATTGGGTCGACAAGGAAGTGGTCAAGGACGGTCACCTGATCAGCAGCCGTCAGCCGGATGATATTCCGGCGTTCAACAAGGAGTTGATCAGCGCCCTGTCAGCCTGATCTGTGGGCTAGTGAATTTATGTGGTGAGGGGATTTATCCCCGATGGACAGCCCAGCTGTCCCAAATCGACTTACGCGGTCAGTCAGAAAACTGCGTTGGGGGTTTGCGGCTGCTGCGCAGCTGATCGGGGATAAATCCCCTCGCCACAGGTAATGTCTTCCACCGGCAATGACTTGCCACATGTCCACTCACCAGCCAATCAGGCCGAGCAACACGGTATACTCCCGCTCTTTTTTCCGGAGCGACGTCATGTCCCTGCCTAGCCTGCGCCTCAAAGCCAACGCCGACCGTCGCCTGCGCAACGGCCACTTGTGGGTCTACAGCAACGAAATCGATGTGGCTGCCACGCCACTGCACGGCTTCAAGGCCGGCGATCAGGCGATCCTCGAAGCCGCGGGCGGCAAGCCGCTGGGCATCGTCGCCATGAGCCCGAACAACCTGATCTGCGCGCGTCTGCTGTCGCGTGACATCAAACTGGCACTGGACAAGTCGCTGCTGGTACACCGCCTGAACGTGGCCCTGTCGCTGCGCGAGCGCCTGTTCGACAAGCCGTTCTACCGCCTGGTCTACGGCGACTCCGACCTGCTGCCGGGTCTGGTGGTCGACCGTTTCGGCGACATCCTCGTGGTGCAGATTGCCTCGGCAACCATGGAAGCGCACAAAGATGACGTGATCGCTGCACTGACCCAAGTGATCAAGCCAAGCGGCATCCTGTTCAAGAACGACTCCGCCGCCCGTGACGCCGAAGGCCTCAACCGCTACGTCGAAACCGTGTTCGGTCTGGTGCCGGAGTGGGTGGCCCTGGAAGAGAACGGCGTGAAATTCGAAGCACCGGTCATCGGCGGCCAGAAAACCGGCTGGTTCTACGACCACCGCATGAACCGCGCCCGCCTCGCCCCCTACGCCAAAGGCAAACGCGTCCTCGACCTCTATAGCTACATCGGTGGCTGGGGCGTGCAGGCTGCGGCGTTCGGTGCCAGCGAAGTGTTCTGCGTCGACGCGTCGGGCTTCGCCCTCGACGGCGTCGAGCGTAACGCCGCGCTGAACGGCTTCGCCGACAAGATGACTTGCATCGAAGGCGACGTCTTCGAAGCGTTGAAGGAACTCAAGGCGAGTGAAGAACGTTTCGACGTGATCGTTGCCGACCCGCCAGCGTTCATCAAGCGCAAGAAAGACATGAAGAACGGTGAAGGCGCCTACCGTCGTCTGAACGAGCAAGCCATGCGCCTGCTGACCAAGGACGGCATTCTGGTCAGCGCTTCGTGCTCCATGCACCTGCCAGAGGACGATCTGCAAAACATCCTGCTGACCAGCGCCCGTCACCTGGACCGCAACATCCAGATGCTCGAGCGCGGCGGTCAGGGCCCGGACCACCCGGTACACCCGGCCATCGCCGAGACTCGCTACATCAAGAGCATCACCTGCCGCCTGCTGCCTAACAGCTGATCGGCCCATGAAACGGGGAGCCTGCGGGCTTCCCGTTGGCTTTACGGCGATGCAATGTCGTCGAATTTCTTCCTCTTTCCTACAACTAACTTCCTACATGCATGCAGGACATTTCCCTGCGAATTACATTTCAACATCTAATACTTACAAGTTTGCCCTTGCAGCACGCCCACTCCGACAAAATTAATAGAAATTTCCTACCCAAGTATCACTTGCCAATAATTCATTACAACCTATTATTAAGTTGTCACCACGACGGTGACATTCACTCTCAATGAACAAGGAGTTCATACTTATGAAAGCAATTACTCTGGAAACCAACCAAATCGCAAACCTGGCCTTCCTGGTTGCACCTAAAGCCCGCTAAGTGAGCCAGAACGCTGGGGAGTGCCGGCACCCCAGCGTTCTTCCGACCCGTTCCAGAGCGATGAACACAACATGCATATCAATCCCTATTTATTCATATTGCCGCGCACGCCCGGACAAATAGTCTGGAACTATAAAGACCACACCCAACATGAACTTGACCTGACTTACTCTTGTCGACTTGCACAACTTATCAATAACCCGGAACAGTTCGACAGACGCAACATAATAGACTCACAACTTCTGAACGCGGGCATATTAACCGTTGCAAAAATAGACAGTCCGCCATGGGGCTGGGATGAATTGTCGAAGATTTATCATATTGGCACCCAGAACATTCCCTGCGAACAGACACCCCAGAATATTCACGAGTGGTCCAGGCAATACCTGAACCATTGCAGCGCCGTGCTGACCACGCCGGCACCCGCGCAAGATCGCCCGATCCATCAAGACAAACCACTGATCACCCTGCCCGCCTCTGCGGCCCTGACCGTCGCCAGCCTGGGCAATGTCCTGCGCCTGAGAAAAACCTGCCGCTCCTTTACTGGCGAAGCGATCACGCTCAATGACGTCGGCACGTTGATGTATCTCTCGCTGGGTTTTCTCCGTCATCGCGACGATAACCGCGACGAGAGCATCGCCGAAGGCCTCGGCGCCCGTCGCAGCAGTCCTTCAGGTGGCGGGTTGAATGCCTGTGAAGGATTTCTTCTGGCACGCAATATCGAGGGCCTGGAACCGGGCATTTACGCCTATCACCCGGCAGAACATGCGCTCAGCCGAGTCAACCCATTGCCCGAACCCGCGCTCGGCCATTTGCTGGCGGGTCAGCACTTCATCAACAATCTGCCGCTGGGTCTGTTCATCACCGCTCGTTTCGACAAGCTCTGGTGGAAGTATGAACACTCGCGCGCCTATCGCATGGCGTTCGTCGAGGCCGGTCACTTGTCGCAGACCTTTCAACTGGTGGCCACGGCGTTGGGCCTGGGAACGTGGCTGACAGGGGCGTTTGCCGATCGTCAGGTCGAAGCCCTGCTCAAACTCGAAGGCAGCGCTGAACAACCGTTGTTCTTTGTCGGCTGCGGTGCCAGTGACGGTCAGGCGATGTGTCAGGAAATGCGTGACCTGTTACAGGAGACGCGGACATGAACGCGCCAACCGCGGATCAGCCCGACGCGCCAGAGTCCTCGGCGCTTCGATTCACTCTCGGCGATTGGGACAACCACGCTTCGGTGCGCACCAGCCGGCACGACTACCAGTTGCCGGCAGACCTGCCGTTGCAACTGCAAACGCGCTTCTGGTTTCCGCCGGCATTCCTGCCGTACCTGTCCCACCCGGCCATCGAAGCCGCAGGCAGCAGGGTCATGCATCGACTCGCAGCCAGTCACCTGGTGCACTTTCTCGACTACACCACGCTGCTCGAGCACCGCATCGTCAACCGCGCCGTGGAAACCATCGTCCACGGCGAGTTGCCCGCATACATTCCTTCACGGATGAAAACCGCCGCGCTGCAGCTCTATACCGACGAGGGTTATCACGCGCTGTTCTCCCATCGTCTGGCCGAACAGATCGCCGAACTGCATGGTTTCACCGGTCGTCCGCAGATACCGCTGCGCATTACCCGCCTGACCGGTCAGATCGCCCGAACGCCGGAAAGCAAACGCCCGCTGGCATGGTTTCTGCTCGGTTTCGTTTCGGAAACCATCATTGCCCGGGAACTGCTGGATGTGTGTCGGGAAACGTTGGTCAGCAGTGTGAATGACATGTTGCGCGACCATCTCGCTGATGAAGCGCGCCACAGCCGGTTTTTTTCCGAGGTCTTCCACTACCTCTGGTTGACCCTTAACAGCCGCCAGCGCGCCTTTGCGGCCAGAACCTTGCTGGAGACCCTGGCGACCTTCTTCGAAGTCGACGAGCAATGGCTGCACCAAAGCCTGCGCCGTGCCGGCATTGGCGAAGGCGCAATCAAGGAAATCCTCGACAGCCTGACCAACGACCAAGCCAGCCGCCAGCGTGCCCGATCCGGAGCCACGGCTACGCTTGCTGCACTCGAAAAAGCCGGATTCTTCGCGCTACCCAACAACCGCAAACTTTTCGCCAAGGCAGGACTGATCGATGCTTGAAGGAAGAACGGTGGTAACGACCCGACAACGACGCGGGGCGATCAGCCTGCTTTTGGCCATGGTGCTGCTGGGGGTGTTTCCGCTGGACGTCCTGCTGCCCTCGTTCCCGGCGCTGGCCGAACACTTCGCCAGCACTCCGACCGACATCGCCCTGTCGATCAGCCTGTTCGCGGTGGGCATTGCCTTTGCCCAACTGTTGATCGGGCCGTTGTCCGACATCATCGGGCGCAAGGGGTTACTGCTCGCCGGCATGGCTGTCTCGATCCTCGGCGCCATCGGCTGCGTAATGACCAGTGACTACACGCTGTTCATGGCCTTTCGCATCGTGCAGGCCATCGGCTGTGGCTGTTTCGTCCTGTCACAGGCGCTGGTGCAGGATCTGTTCGAGGGCGCAGAGCGCGATCGCCTGCGGATCCTGATGGTGACCGCCACCGGGATCTTCATCTCCATATCACCGCTGGCCGGAACCTTTCTGCAGGCGACCCTGGGCTGGCGTGGCAGCTTCTGGCTGTTCATCGCACTGGCGGCGGTGGTGTTGCTCAAGGCCTGGCTGTTTCTGGACGGCGGTCGGCCAGTCGCCAAGGGCACACCGCTCAACTTTCTCAGCGCCTATCGACGGGTGCTGGGGGATTTCGAGTTCGTCGGCTACTGGCTGATCTCGGCTTTCGCGTTCGCCTGCCACTTCTCGTTCATCGTCATTTCGCCGTTGATCTTCATGGATCAGTTGCAGCTCTCAGCCTATGACTTCTCACTGATCCTGCTGATCTACGGTGCGGCCTATGTGACCGGCGGGATTGCCGCCACGCTGTTGAGCCGGCGCATCAGCTCTGCGCAACAGATCGTGGCCGGGTTGAGCCTGATTCTGCTGGCAGGGCTGGTGATGCTATTCCTGTCGCAGTACTTAGCGCTCTCGCCCGTCACGGTATTGATCCCTATGCTGATCTGCACCGCCGGCACCACCATTGCACGCCCGGCCGCCACCTCACGCGCCATGGGCCTATTCCCGGAGAACGCCGGTACTTCGGCCTCGGCCGGTAGCACGATCATCTTCATCTGCGGCGGGTTGATCAGTGCGCTGATCAGCCTGAGTCCAGGCAACCTGCAGGCCACTCTCGGCTACTGTTTTGTCCTGCTCAGTTGCATCGCGCTGGCGCTGAACAAGCGGATCAGCCATCGCGCCAGCGTCATCGAAAACGGCGCCGTCACGCCCTCTGGCAGCGATTGAGCCTGCCGGTCGTCATGCCATACGCACCGTCGGCACTGGAACAACGCTTTGCGCCATTCCCTCCAGACGCCAGCGGTGTAGAATCGGCTGATTCATCGCCATTCATCCCCCGGCGGGTTTATGAGCTCAGGCTGAGGCAAGCGGCGATCCCGCAAAGTCATCGGCAACATCCAGGACACACGGCCATTTCTGAGTGTTCCAGACGTCAATAGAAGCTCACTCCCTTTTGATACCTGATTAGCCGCCCGGAGTGCTCCATGCCAGATTACCGCTCGAAAACATCCACCCACGGCCGCAACATGGCCGGCGCCCGCGCACTGTGGCGCGCCACCGGGATGAAAGATGACGACTTCAAGAAGCCGATCATCGCCATTGCCAACTCCTTCACCCAGTTCGTGCCGGGCCACGTGCACCTCAAAGACCTCGGTCAACTGGTTGCCCGGGAAATCGAACGCGCCGGTGGCGTAGCGAAAGAATTCAACACCATCGCCGTGGATGACGGCATCGCCATGGGTCACGACGGCATGCTCTATTCGCTGCCGAGCCGCGAGATCATCGCCGACTCTGTCGAATACATGGTCAACGCCCACTGCGCCGACGCCATCGTCTGCATCTCCAACTGCGACAAGATCACCCCGGGCATGTTGATGGCCGCTTTGCGCCTGAACATTCCGGTGATCTTCGTTTCCGGCGGCCCGATGGAAGCTGGCAAGACCAAACTCGCTTCCCACGGCCTCGACCTCGTCGACGCCATGGTGATCGCCGCCGACTCCAGCGCTTCTGACGAGAAGGTTGCCGAGTACGAGCGCAGCGCCTGCCCGACCTGCGGTTCGTGCTCCGGCATGTTCACCGCCAACTCGATGAACTGCCTGACTGAAGCCCTCGGTCTCGCACTGCCGGGCAACGGTTCGACCCTCGCCACCCACAGCGACCGCGAACAACTGTTCCTGCAGGCCGGCCGCACCATCGTCGAGCTGTGCAAGCGTTACTACGGCGAAAACGACGAATCCGTGCTGCCGCGCAACATCGCCAACTTCAAGGCGTTCGAGAACGCAATGATGCTCGACATCGCCATGGGCGGTTCGACCAACACCATCCTGCACCTGCTGGCTGCCGCCCAGGAAGCCGAGATCGATTTCGACCTGCGCGACATCGACCGTCTCTCGCGCAGCGTGCCGCAACTGTGCAAGGTCGCGCCGAACATCCAGAAGTACCACATGGAAGACGTGCACCGCGCTGGCGGCATCTTCAGCATCCTCGGTTCGCTGGCCCGTGGCGGCCTGCTGCACACCGACCTGCCGACCGTGCACAGCCGCAGCATGGAAGAAGCCATCGCCAAGTGGGACATCACCCAGACCACCGATGAAGCCGTGCATCACTTCTTCAAGGCCGGCCCGGCGGGCATCCCGACCCAGACCGCGTTCAGCCAGTCGACCCGTTGGGAAACCCTCGACGACGACCGTGAAAACGGCTGCATCCGCAGCTTCGAACACGCCTATTCGAAAGAAGGCGGCCTGGCCGTGCTGTACGGCAACATCGCTCTCGACGGCTGCGTGGTGAAAACCGCCGGCGTCGACGAGTCGATCCACGTCTTCGAAGGCAACGCGAAGATCTTCGAAAGCCAGGACAGCGCGGTGCGCGGCATCCTCGCCGACGAAGTGAAGGAAGGCGACATCGTCATCATTCGCTACGAAGGCCCGAAAGGTGGCCCGGGCATGCAGGAAATGCTCTACCCGACGTCCTACCTGAAGTCCAAAGGTCTGGGCAAAGCCTGTGCGTTGCTCACCGACGGTCGTTTCTCTGGCGGTACTTCCGGCCTGTCGATCGGCCACGCTTCGCCAGAGGCTGCGGCCGGTGGCGCGATCGGTCTGGTGCAGGACGGCGACAAAGTGCTGATCGACATCCCGAACCGCTCGATCAACCTGTTGGTCAGCGATGAAGAACTGGCTGCACGCCGGGTCGAACAGGACAAGAAAGGCTGGAAACCGGTCGAGCAGCGTCCACGCAAAGTGACCACCGCCCTGAAGGCCTACGCCCTGCTGGCGACCAGCGCCGACAAGGGTGCGGTGCGTAACAAGGCGATGCTCGACGGGCTGTAAGTTTTAGCCGCCGAATAAAAATGCCCCGCCAAGTGCGGGGCATTTTTTTGCCTGATCCAAAAACAATGAAGATCAAAACTGTGGGAGCGGGCTTGCTCGCGAAAGCGGTCTACCGGTCAAAAAATCTCCCGCCTGACACTCCCTCTTCGCGAGCAAGCCCGCTCCCACAAGGGACTGTCAGTGATTCTGGAATCTGAGTTCCAACAAGGATTGGGGGCTTACTGGATTTCTTCAGGCTTGACGATCACCCAGTTTTTGTCCGCCGTCACCGGCAACCCTTCCTTGGCCTGCACCGCCGCATGCTTGGCCATCATGCCGTTCAACTGAGTCATGTATTTGTCCTTGCGGTTGACCCACAAGTGAATGCCGCCCTTGGCCACATCCACATCGTGGAACAGCATGTAACCGTCGCTGCTCGGGGTATCGCCGCCCACCAGCACCGGTTTTTTCCACTCGTCGATATAGGTCAGAATCGCCGCGTGTTTGCCGGCCATCCAGGTTGCCGGGGTCCACAGGTACGGGGTCAGTTCGAGGCCGAGGTTGGCCTTCTCGTCATACTTGCCGGCGGTGATCTGCTTGCGCGCAGTAGTCAGCTCGCCAGTTTCGCGGTTTTTCAGCAACGTGGTCACGCCGATCACGTTCTGCGGTTTGACGTTGTAACCGTACTTCGGATCGGCCGCGACCATGCGCACCAGTTCTTCGGAGGCGGCGGTCATCACGTAAACCTCGATGCCGTTCTCCATCAGCTTGTTGTACAGCTCGGCCTGGCCGGTGAAGACTTTCGGCGGCTGCACATCGATGTTCTTCACTACATCGCCTTCGTAGTAAGTGGCCGGCACCGGTTTGCCCGACGCCATCAGCTCATCGACGTAGCCCTTGAGTTCCTTGAGAGTGAAGCCGGAGAACACCTGCGCTACCCACGGGTAGCAGACCATGTCGTCGACTTCGCACAGGCGATAGTAGTAACTGAACAGGCTTTCCTTATGGTCGGCGGTGTCCTTGAACGGCATCAGTTTCAGCGAGGGGTCGAGCTTGTCGCGGGTGATCAGGCCCTTGTTTTCCATGAACGGCAGCAAAGACTCTTCAAGGTCGTATCGGTAGCTGGTGTTGTCCATGTCGAACACCGCGTAGTTACCCTTGTTGGCGTTGGCCGCGATCATCGCGTCGAGTGCCTTGGCCTGATCCGCCGGCCAGTGCTTCAGGTCGGTGGCGAATGCGTGAGCGGCCAAGCCCAATCCAAGAACCACAGCGAGCATTTTCGGTGCGAACTTCATCGGCGTTTTCTCCCTGACTGAAAGACATCGACGCTAACAAATAAGTGTGACAGTCCTCGTCTGTCAGCGACCGCTTACGTCTCCTCAACGCCAGTTGCATTGCCGAGAGCGACAAGCGCTTATTCCAAAAACGACGGACAACCTGCGATTTCGGTATTAATTCATTGGAAATCAAACTGTTAGGCTTGCCGGTTCGCAGTTGCCCAAGAATGCGACTGGCACAAGTCTTATCGGAGTCTTCATGAATCTGCCGCTGATCCTCAATCTGCTGGTGTTCCTCGCCCTGCTCTTCGGTCTGGCGCAAACCCGCCACACGACGTGGAGCCTGGCGAAAAAAGTCCTGCTCGCGCTGGTGCTGGGCGTAGCCTTCGGTGTTGCCCTTCACACCGTTTACGGTGCCGGCAACCCGGTACTGAAAGCCTCGATCGGCTGGTTCGATCTGGTCGGCAACGGCTACGTGCAGCTGCTGCAAATGATCGTGATCCCGCTGGTGTTCGCCTCGATCCTCAGCGCGGTTGCGCGTCTGCACAACGCCTCGTCGCTGGGCAAGATCAGCTTCCTGACCATCGGCACCCTGCTGTTTACCACCGCGATTGCGGCGCTGATTGGTATCGGTCTGACCAACCTGTTCGGCCTCACCGCCGAAGGCCTGGTCGCCGGCACGCAGGAAATGGCCCGCCTGCAAACCATTCAGACCGACTACGCCGGCAAGGTCGCCGACCTGAATGTGCCGCAGCTGCTGCTGTCGTTCATTCCGCAGAACCCGTTTGCTGATCTGGCCCGGGCCAAGCCGACGTCGATCATCAGCGTGGTGATCTTCGCGGCGTTCCTCGGGGTCGCGGCGCTGCAACTGCTCAAGGATGACGTCGAAAAAGGTCAGAAAGTGATCAACGCCATCGACACCCTGCAAGCCTGGGTGATGCGTCTGGTGCGTCTGGTGATGAAGCTGACCCCGTACGGCGTGCTGGCGCTGATGACCAAAGTGGTCGCCGGTTCCAACCTGCAGGACATCATCAAGCTCGGCAGTTTCGTCGTGGTCTCGTACCTCGGCCTGGGCCTGATGTTTGTGGTGCATGGCCTGCTGGTGTCGGCGGCCGGGATCAACCCGCTGCGCTTCTTCCGCAAGATCTGGCCGGTGCTGACGTTCGCGTTCACCAGCCGCTCCAGCGCGGCGAGCATTCCGTTGAGCATCGAAGCGCAGACCCGTCGTCTGGGCATTCCGCAGTCGATCGCCAGTTTCGCCGCCTCGTTCGGTGCGACCATCGGCCAGAACGGTTGCGCCGGTCTGTACCCGGCGATGTTGGCGGTGATGGTTGCGCCAACGGTCGGCATCAACCCGCTGGATCCGCTGTGGATCGCGACACTGGTGGCGATTGTCACTCTGAGCTCGGCCGGTGTGGCCGGGGTCGGTGGCGGCGCGACGTTCGCGGCACTGATCGTGCTGCCGGCGATGGGCTTGCCGGTGTCACTGGTGGCGTTGCTGATTTCGGTTGAGCCGCTGATCGACATGGGTCGTACGGCGTTGAACGTGAGTGGTTCGATCACTGCCGGTGCGATTACCAGCCAAGTAATGCAGCAGACCGATAAAGCACTGCTGGATGCGGATGAGCATGCGGAGCTTGCTCAGGCTTAAATTCTTCTTTGCCTGACCTGCCCTCTTCGCGAGCAAGCCCGCTCCCACATTGGATCTGTGATCGACACAAATCCAATGTGGGAGCGGGCTTGCTCGCGAAGCTCTTAAGCTTTTTCCCAGACTTCGAAGTTGTACGCGGGCTTATCGCCCTCAGCAGCGTTTTGCTGGAAGTCCTTTTGCTCCCAGTCATATGGGCTGAATTCTGGGAACCAGGCATCGCCCTCCGGACTTAGATATACGCGAGTCAAATACAAACGATCCGCATGTGGGAGCGCCTGCGCGTACAATTGGGCGCCACCAATTAACATCAACTCGCTTGCGCCCTGCTTTAATGCCCACTCGTCTGCACGAGCCACTGCTTCTTCAAGCGAGGAGTAAACCTCCGCACCTACAAGATGCAAATCGGCCTGCTTACTCACAACAATGTTCAAACGCCCTGGCAGCGGACGCCCCAAAGAATCCCAAGTCTTGCGTCCCATGATGATGGGTTTGCCAAGGGTTTTTTCCTTGAAATACTTGAAATCACCCGGTAAATGCCAAGGCATACCGTTGTTCACGCCAATCACTCGGTTTTGACCGAGCGCAGCGATTAGAGATAAGGGAAGAGTATTGTTCATTCGGATGAGGATACCAGAGGTTCGGCATCCCGCAACTTGCCCCGACCAGCGCCACAGCGGTTATGCTCACTGCTCAATCGAGCAACGGAATGGCGCGTGACTGAACTGACTCCACTGCAAAACCTCTGGCTGACTGAAACCATCCGCCTGCGCGAAGAACACGCAGGCCCCCTGGAGGATCTGGAAGCCAATCGTCTGGCCCGCGCGGCCGGCGGCGATCTGCCGGGCCGTATTCAGCGCCGCGCCGTGTGGCTGGCCGAGCGTGACGGGCTGAGCGCAGCACTCAGGCACTGGCTGCAAGGCGCGCGTCTGGCACTGGTGCTGCTGATCATTTTCGCGCTGCTGAGCGGCGCCGGTCTGGCCTTCGCCGCACTGAGCCAGTCACCGGTGAATGTGTTCTGGGCCTTGGGCAGCCTGCTCGGATTGAACCTGATTCTGCTACTGAGCTGGGCACTGGGGCTGATCTTTGCCGGAGAACACGGCGCCACCCTCGGGCGCTTGTGGCTGTGGCTCAGCGAAAAACTCGCTCGCGATGCCAAAGCCGCGCAACTCGCGCCGGCCCTGCTGCTGATGCTGCAACGCAAAAAACTCAATCGCTGGGCGCTCGGCACATTGGTCAACGGTCTGTGGTTGCTGGCGATGCTCAGCGCCCTGCTGTTGCTGCTGACACTGATGGCGACCCGGCGCTACGGCTTCGTCTGGGAAACCACCATTCTCGGCGCCGACACCTTCATCAACCTGACTCAAGCCCTCGGCGCGCTGCCGGCGCTGCTTGGCTTCAACGTGCCGACCGTGGAGATGATCCGCGCCAGCGGCGGCGCAGCGCTGGATATCGAAAGCGCGCGACAGGCTTGGGCAACCTGGCTGGTCGGCGTGCTGGTGGTCTACGGCGTACTGCCGCGTCTGCTGCTGGCGCTGTTGTGTTTCTGGCGCTGGAGTCACGGCAAAGCCGCGCTGACCCTGGACTTGAACCTGCCCGGTTACGCCCAGTTGCGTGAACGGCTGATGCCGACCAGCGAACGCCTCGGCATCAACGACGCCGCGCCTGCGCAGTTGCATCGGGTCGAAAGCAGCGTCAGCGAACACGCCAGCGACGGCGCTTTGCTGGTCGCCATCGAACTCGACGATCATCGCCCGTGGCCACCAGCCCTGCCGAAAACCGTGAGCAACGCCGGGATTCTCGACAGCCGCGAATCACGGCACAAACTGCTCGAACAGCTCAGCCGTTTCCCTCCGGCGCGCCTGCTGATCGCCTGCGATCCTCGGCGCTCGCCGGATCGCGGCAGCCTCGCGCTGATCGCCGAACTGGCGCGCAACGCCAGCGCCACCCGGGTCTGGCTGCTGCAAGCACCGTCCGGCGAAGCGCTGGACAGTGCCCGTCTCGGCGACTGGCACGTTGCGCTGCAACAACTGGAGTTGCCGTTCGCCGATTGCGCGCCGATGAACTGGCTGGAGAGCGGTCATGACTGATGCCCGGAAAGCGCCGCTGAAACTCGCGGTGGTCGGCCACACCAACGTCGGCAAGACTTCGCTGCTGCGCACCCTGACCCGCGACGTCGGCTTCGGCGAAGTCTCGCACCGGCCGAGCACCACTCGACATGTCGAGGGTGCGCGGTTGTCGGTGGACGGCGAGCCGTTGCTCGATCTCTACGACACGCCGGGGCTGGAAGACGCCATCGCCCTGCTGGATTTCCTTGAGCGTCTGGAGCGCCCCGGCGAACGTCTCGACGGCCCGGCGCGACTGGCGCGGTTTCTCGACGGCAGCGAAGCACGTCAGCGTTTCGAACAGGAGGCGAAAGTCCTGCGACAGCTACTCGCGTCCGACGCCGGTCTGTATGTGATCGACGCCCGCGAACCGGTGCTGGCCAAGTATCGTGACGAACTCGAAGTGCTGGCCAGTTGCGGCAAACCACTGCTGCCGGTGCTGAATTTCGTCAGCAGCGCCAACCATCGCGAACCGGACTGGCGCGAAGCGTTGGCGCGGCTCGGCCTGCATGCGCTGGTGCGCTTCGACAGCGTTGCGCCGCCGGAAGATGGCGAGCGGCGCCTGTACGAAAGCCTTGCGCTGTTGCTGGAAAACGCCCGTCCGCAACTGGAGCGCTTGATCGCCGATCAACAGGCCCAGCGCCTCGCCCGCCAACAAAGTGCGGCGCGTTTGATCGCCGAATTGCTGATCGACTGCGCCGCGTGCCGACGCAGTGTGGTCAGCGAGGCTGAGCAGGAACAGCAAGCGATCAGCGAACTGCGCAAAGCCGTGCGCCAGCGTGAACAGAAATGCGTCGAAGCATTGCTCAAGCTCTATGCGTTTCGCCCGCAAGATGCGGCGGCCTGTGATCTGCCGTTGCTCGATGGGCGTTGGGGCGATGATCTGTTCAACCCGGAAACCCTGAAGCAACTCGGGGTGCGGGTGGGCGGCGGGATTGCTGCCGGTGCCGCTGCCGGGGCTGGCGTGGATTTGCTGGTGGGCGGGATTACCCTCGGTGCGGCGGCTTTGGCCGGTGCGATTGCCGGTGGTGCGCTGCAAACCGCGCGCAGTTATGGCAGCCGCCTGCTCGGCAAGATCAGGGGCCAGCGGGAGTTGACCGTGGATGACGGGGTGTTGCGGCTGTTGGCGTTGCGGCAGCGCCAATTGTTGCTGGCGCTCGATCAGCGCGGGCATGCGGCGATGGACGCGGTCCAGGTCGCCACCCCGCAGGACAAGACCTGGCGCGAAGGCAAGTTGCCGGATGCGCTGAGCAAGGCGCGGGCGCATCCGCAGTGGTCTTCACTCAATCCGCATGCGAAGTTGAATCAGGCGGAGCGGCAGGAGCAGATTGAGTTTCTGGCTGCAGATTTGTAGCGCCTGATCTGGCCTCTTCGCGAGCAGGCTCGCTCCCACATTGGATCCTGGTCAGAACACAAAACCCTGTGGGAGCGAGCCTGCTCGCGAATGGCGCGACTCGGTGACATGGATTACGCAGCCAGCAGCCGCGCCGCTTTCTCCTTCAACACCTGAAGGTCAATCACCCGCACCGCCCTCTCCTTGGCCAGCTCGTCCCACTGGCGCATGCGCAAGCTGACGGCACACAACGGATCCCGCTCAAACACATCCGCCTCAGCCTCGCTCATCACCCCGCCCTGATACTCCAGCGTGCGGCGACTCGCTTCACTCAAGCGCTCGAAATACCCCGGCTCACGCAGCGTCAGATAACGTTTGGCCTGCACGTGATATTCCACCAGCCGCGCCAGGCGCTCACTGAATCCCGCCTCACGCAGATAATTCGCCCCCAGCCGCTCATGGCTGACCACGCCATAACCGCCCATGTTTTCGGCGCCGTCGGCACACAAATGACCGATGTCGTGGAAGAACGCGGCGAGCACCACTTCATCATCAAAGCCTTCGGCGATCGCCAGTTCAGCAGCTTGGGACATGTGCTCGATCTGCGACACCGGCTCGCCGATGTAATCACTAGCACCAAAGCGTTCATACAGCGCAAACACCCGGTCAACGACTTGCGCATGCCCCGCCATCACATTTCCTCCAGCCACTGCGCGACATTGCGCTCGGCCAGTGCCGGGCCGACGCTCATGCCGACGCCGGTGTGCATCAACGCCACACTCAGCCCGGGGGCCGGGCGCAGCAACGAAAACGGCCCCGGCCCCCGTGAACCATAGACGCCCTGCCAGCGCTCGACCACTTGCACCTTGCAGCCCAGCGTGTGCTCGGCCAGTTCGAGCATCCAGTTGTCCACTTGCTCGGCGTTGAACGGCGACGGATCGCTGCCGTAATGGTGCGAGTCGCCGATGATCAGCTCGCCATACGGCGTCGGACTGATCAGCAGGTGAATGCCGTTGTCGTGCAGGTGCGGTTGTTCGCGCAGGATCTGCGCCTGCACCGCCGCCGCTTCTGGCAAATCGGCGAAGGCGCCGTAGTGCACGCAGCTCAAACCGGTGAGCAAGGCGTGTTGCAGATTCAGCTCGATCTGCGGTTTGGCGCGGAGCATTTGCAGGCGGCAGATCTGCGGGTCGAGCGCGGCAATCGGCTCGGCTAGCAGGGTCTGATAATCGTGGCCGGAGCAGACGATGATCTGCTTCGCCGTGAAGCTGCCGGCGGTGCTGTGCAGGCGCGCCGGTTCGACGTCGCGCACCAGCGTATTGAAGTGAAACTCGACGCCGAGGTCGCGGCGCAGATAGTCGATCAACGCCGGAATCGCTTCCCGCGAGTACAGCTGTTGATCGTCCAGGCCGTGCAACGCCGCGCGGTGATGACTGAATTGACCGTGGTACAGATCACGCAGGGCAGCGCCACGCAGCAAGGCGACGTTGTACCCGTGCTCCACGGCGCGGCCGTTGCAGAAAGCTTCGAGCAAGTGTTCTTCGGCTTCGCTGCGGGCGAACAGGTACGAGCCGTTTCGCTTGATCTGCAGACCGGCGAGTTGCGCCCAGCCACCCCAGATCTCGCGGCTGGCCTTGGCCAGTTCAAGCATCGGCCCCGGTGGCTGACCGGTGACCAGCGCCTGACCAAAGTTGCGCACCGAAGCGCCGAGGGGCGTGGCAGTGCGTTCGAAAACGCTGACCTTGAGGCCGCGTTTGGCGGCGGCGTAGGCGTGGGACAGGCCGAGGATGCCGGCGCCGACGATCAGCAAGTCTTTGTGTTGGGTCATTTAGAGGTGCTCTGAATGAGAGACCGTCATCGCTGGCAAGCCAGCTCCCACAGGTATCGAGGTGTTCACAAAATTCGTGTCACAGCAAAACCCTGTGGGAGCTGGCTTGCCAGCGAAGAGGCCCTGTCAGTCGATAAAGATCTTACTTGGCGACAACTTTCTCGGACTTGCCGTCATAACGCTTGCGCCATTCGGTCAGGATCTCGTCGCGATTCTTCGAGGCCCAGGCAAAGTCGTTCTTGATCAGGCGCTGCTCGTAGTCGGCCGGCAGTTCGGTCTGTGGCTTGGCGATACCCGGCTGGGCGAGGACGGCGAAGTTTTCCTTGTACAGATCCATTGCCTCGGCGCTGGCGGAGAAGTCCGCGAGTTTCTTCGCCGCCTCTTCATGCGGGGTGCCTTTGATCACGGCAGTCGCCTCGATCTCCCAGCCCAGGCCTTCTTTCGGCAGGATGATGTCCAGCGGCGCGCCCTGGCGTTTCAGCTGTACGGCCGGGTATTCGAAGGAAATGCCGATCGGGAATTCGCCCGCAGCGGCCAGTTTGCAAGGCTTGGAACCGGAGTGAACATACTGGCCGATGTTCTGGTGCAGACCGTCCATGTAGGCCCAGCCCTGCTTCTCGCCGAAGGTTTGCAGCCACGCGCTAACGTCGAGGAAACCGGTGCCGGAGGACGCCGGGTTAGGCATGACGATCTTGCCCTTGTACTCAGGCTTGGTCAGATCCTGCCAGCTCACCGGTTTGCTCAGGCCCTGCTTCTCGGCTTCGACGGTGTTGAAGCAAATGGTCGCGGCCCACACGTCCATGCCGACCCAGGCTGGCGGGTTGGCAGCATCGCGGTAGTTCGCGCCGATCTTGCCCAGATCCTTCGGTGCGTAGCTTTGCAGCATGCCCTGCTGATCGAGGATCGCCAGGCTCGACGCGGCCAGGCCCCACACCGCGTCAGCCTGCGGACGGGCCTTTTCGGCGAGCAGTTTGGCGGTGATGATCCCGGTGGAATCACGCACCCACTTGATCTCGACGTCCGGGTTGGCCTTTTCGAACGCGGCTTTGTAAGCGGTCAGTTGCTCGGCTTCGAGGGCGGTGTACACCGTCAACTCGGTTTTTGCCGCGAAGGCATTCAGGCTGAAAGTAGCGAGCACAGCAGCGGCCAGGGCCATAGGCTTGAACATGATCGTTTTCCTGTCGGTGAGTTGAGGCTGTAGGGATAAATCGTCAATCAGTGACCGGGCGCGGTTTGCCGCCAGGCCTGGGAACGGCGCAGCAAGCCGCGCGAAGCCCACGCCAGCAGCAAGGACACGCCTGCCGAGGTGAACAGAATCAGGGTCGACATCGCCGCCGCGCCGCCGACGTTGCCGGCGTCATCCATGTTCAGCACCGCCACCGCCGCGAGGATGGTGTCGGGGCTGTAGAGGAAGATCGCCGCCGACACCGTGGTCATCGCCGAGACGAACAGGTAGCGCACGATGTCCAGCAGCGCCGGCAGGCAGATCGGCACGGTGACGCGCAGGTAGTGGCGGTACAGCGGGGCCTTGAGCGACAGCGCGGCGGCCTCGAACTCGGCGTCGAGCTGGCGCAGCGCGGTGGTTGCGGTCATTTGTGCGGTGGTCAGATAGTGAGCAATGGTGCAGACGATCAGCAGGGTCATCGTGCTGTACAGCACGTGCAGCGGGTTGCCGCTGAGGTTGAAGAAGAAGACGTAACCCAGACCGAGCACCAGCCCCGGCACTGCCATCGGGATGAAACTGAGCATGCGCAACGTCAGGTTGAGGCCGCGTTGGCTGCGGGTTTTCTCCATCAGGTAAGCGCCAGTGAAGATCAGCACGCTGCCGATCAGCGCCGTGCCCAGCGCCATCTTCAAGCTGTTGCCGTAGGCCAGCCAGCCACCGCCGGCAGTCTCGTTGAACTGATAGTGATTGAGCGACAGCGACAGGTTGTACGGCCAGAACTTCACCAGCGACGAAAACACTGCCATGCCGAACACCAGCAGCAGCGCCGCGCTGATCAGCAAAACAATCGCCATGTAGCAGCCATCACGTAATTTCGACGGCGCCGGTTTGAACACTTGCGCACGGCCACTCATGGAATCACCGTGACGCCGACGCAGCCAGGCATCGACGCCGAAGCTGAACAGCGCCGGCAGCAACAGCACCATGCCGATCAACGCGCCGCGACCGAATTGCTGCTGGCCGACCACGGCTTTGTAAGCCTCCAGCGCCAGCACTTGATAGTCGCCACCGACCACCACTGGCACGCCGAAATCGGTGATGGTCAGGGTGAACACCAGACAGAACGCGGCGAACACTGCCTGCCGGGTCGCCGGCCATGTGATGCTGCGAAAGGCTTTCGCCGGACTGGCGCCCATGCTCGACGCCGCATCAAACAGCCGCGCATCGGCCAGCGACAGCGCCGACAACAAAATCATCAACGCATGGGGAAAGGTGTAGATCACCTCACCCAGCACAATGCCCCAGAAGCCGTAGATGTTGTCCGAAAGTAATCCACGCAGCATGCCCTGGTTACCGAACAGATAGACCAGTGCAATCCCCGGCAGCATCGACGGCGCCATCAATGGCAGCAGGGAAATCCCGCGCCAAATGCCCTTGGCCGGAATCAGTGTGCGTTGCAGGGCGTAGGCAAACAGGTAGGCCAGCGGTACGACGATGGCCGCGACGCTGAGGGAAACTTTCAGGCTGTTGCCGAGCAGCCAGTGGAAATTCGCGCTGCTCACCAACTCCTTAGCGGCGAGCCAGCCACCGCCCTGCCCGGCCTCACTGCTGAAGCCACGCCAGAAGATCGCCAGCAACGGCAGCAGCACGGCGATACCGAGCAGCAACAGCAGCAGGAGTTTGCCGCCGAGGACGAAGATCCGGTCACCGACCTCGGCCCCGGACACTCGCCGCGCTTGCTTGTGCGGTAGCGGCAGTGCGATGTTCGCGCTCATCAGGCAAACACCTGCAGGCTGCGCGGTGGCAAGGCGACCATGATCTGCTGGGCGCCAAGGCGTGGCATGGCTTCCGGCGCCAGTTCAGCAAGCAGCGCGTGGCCCGGCAATTGGTCGAGTTCGAAGCTCATGCGGCAGCGATTGCCGAGAAAGGTGATCTCACGGACTTTCGCCGGAAACAGGTTTTCTTCGTGCACCAACGGATTGACGCTGATTGCTTCCGGACGGCAGAACAGTCGGCCCGAGGCGCCGCTGACGCTACCATCGGCCAGACGCACATCCATCCCGCCAACCCGGGCGTGACTGGCGCTGCTGCGCTGGAACGGCAGCCAGTTGCCCTGCCCGACAAACTCGGCGACAAACGGCGTGGCCGGGCGGTTGTAGATTTCCTGCGGGGTGGCGTACTGCTCGACCCGGCCGTTGTTCATCACGGCGATGCGGTCGGCCATCAGCATGGCTTCGTCCTGATTGTGGGTGACCATCAGGGTGGTGATGCCGAGGTTGCGCTGCAGTTGGCGCAGTTCGGTGCACAGATGCTCACGTACCCGGGCGTCCAGCGCCGACATCGGTTCATCGAGCAACAGCAGCGACGGCGCCGGGGCCAGGGCACGAGCCAGGGCAACCCGCTGTTGCTGGCCGCCGGACAACTGGCCCGGGTACTTTTTCTCACTGCCGGTGAGGCCGACCAGTTCCAGCATCTGCCCGACGCGACGGCGTACTTCGTCGCGACCACTGCCGGCGAGGCCGTAGGCAATGTTCGCTTCGACGGTCAGATTGGGGAACAGCGCGTAGGACTGGAACAGAATGCCGTAATCCCGGGCCTGCGGCGCAAGGTGCGAGACATCGCGATCGCCGAGGTACAACTCGCCGCTGTCCTGCTTCTCCAGCCCGGCGATGCAGCGCAGCAGCGTGGTCTTGCCGCAACCCGAGGGGCCGAGCAGGCACACCAGCTCACCGGCCGCAACATCGAGGGAGACGTTATCCAGTGCGGTGAACGCGCCGAAGCGCTTCTGCACCCCGCGCACTTTCATCGGCGCACCGGGATTGGTCAGGGCAGTTGCGATTGCAGGATTCATGGACAGACCTCATCAAGCTGATGGGGCCAATCCTAGAGTTGTAATGCGTCCGTCATGTGGCAGTAGGGCAAAAACGGCCGATAGTGGTATTCGGGGATTTTGGTTCAGATTTCAAGTCATGGGTTGGCTGGTCTGGCCTCATCGCTGGCAAGCCAGCTCCCACAAGGATCTTCAGTGAATGCAGATTTTGTGAACACCTGAAATACCTGTGGGAGCTGGCTTGCCAGCGATGGGGCCAGTGTGAACAGTGAAGAAATCAGGCCGGGGACATTTCCTGGGCCAGGCCAAGAAACGCCGCCGGCAACCGCGCACCCTTGCGCTCCTTGAGGCAATACAGATACTCGGGAATCTGCGGCGCATTCTCGATGGTCAGCACCCGCAACTGCGGATCGTGCGGGACTTCCTGGCGGGCAATGATGCTGATGCCGATATTGCGCAGCACCGCCTCGCGGATCGACTCGCGGCTGCCGATCTCCAGCAACGGGCCGAAACTGACCCCGGCGCTGGCCAGCAGCTCTTCGGTCAAACGGCGGGTGGTCGAACCGGACTCGCGCATCAGCAAGGTATGTCCGGCCAGCGCACTCAACGCCACATGCTCCTGCGCCGCCAGCGGATGATTGCGATGCACCGCCAGCACCAGCGGATCGCTACCCAATACCCGGCGAATCAACCGTGCATCCTCAAGCAACTGCGACGACGCGGCGACATCGACCCGGTAATCCTCCAGCGCTTCGAGCACCTGCTGCGAGTTGCCGATTTCCACCGACACCTCCACCTGCGGCAGACGCTCGCGGAAGGTCTTCACCAGGTCGAGGATGTAATACGGCGCGGTGGCAGCGATGCGCAATGTGCCCTGCACCTGACCGCTGTTGCGCAGGAAGAACTCGATATCGGCCTCCTGCTGCAGCAGCGCCTTGACCATCGGCAGCAACCGCGCGCCTTCGTCGCTGACACTCAAACGACGGCCGCCACGGTAGAACAGCTCCACCGAATACTGGCTTTCCAGATTGCGGATCTGCGTGGTCACGGTGGGTTGGCTGAGGCCGAGCTTTTTCGCCGCCAGCGTGATGCTGCCCAGGCGGGCGACCATGTAAAACGCTTTCAGCTCGGCACTCAGCACAACCATCCCTCATCGTTTATTTGCGCAGCAGGCGCAAACCGTTGAACACCACCAGCAGGCTCACGCCCATGTCGGCGAACACCGCCATCCACATGGTGGCGAGTCCGGCGAAGGTTACCCCAAGAAAGATAGCCTTGATCACCAGGGCCAAGGCGATGTTCTGTTTCAGGATGCTCGCGGTGTCGCGCGACAGACTGATGAACGCGGGAATTTTGCGCAGATCGTCGTCCATCAGGGCGACATCGGCGGTTTCAATCGCGGTGTCGGTGCCGGCGGCCGCCATGGCGAAACCGATCTCGGCGCGGGCCAGTGCCGGGGCGTCGTTGATGCCGTCGCCAACCATGCCCACCCGATGACCCTGTGCATAAAGCGCTTCGATGGCTTGCAGCTTGTCGGTTGGCAGCAAGTCGCCCTTGGCCTGATCGATGCCGACCTGCGCGGCAATCGCCTGCGCGGTGTGCACGTTGTCGCCGGTCAGCATCAAGGTTTTCACGCCCAGTGCGTGCAACTGGCGGATCGCTTCGCGACTGGATTCCTTGACTGTGTCGGCCACGGCGAACAGCGCCAGCGGACCAGAACTGTCGAGCAGCAACACCACGGATTTGCCCTGTTTCTCCAGCGCAAACAGCTTCTCTTCGAGTTGCGGCGAGCACAGGCCCAGCTCCTCGACCAGACGATGGTTGCCCAAGTGATAGGTCTGGCCATTGACCTGGCCCTTCACGCCACGACCGGCCAGTGCTTCAAAGTTATCCACAGTCAGCACGGCAAGATTTTTATCCACAGCCGCATTGGCGATGGCCAGCGACACCGGGTGATCGGAACGCCCGGCCAGAGCGGCGGCGATTGCCGGAGCAGTGTCGTCAGCGGTCGGGTCCAGCGACAGGTAATCGGTCTGCACCGGTTTGCCGTGGGTGATAGTGCCGGTCTTGTCCAGCGCCAGATAATCGAGCTTGAAACCGCCCTCCAGGTACACGCCGCCCTTGACCAGAATGCCCTTGCGCGCAGCCGCCGCGAGGCCGCTGACGATGGTCACCGGGGTAGAGATCACCAGTGCGCACGGGCAGGCCACCACCAGCAACACCAGCGCACGGTAGATCCAGTCGAACCACACTGCGCCCATGAACAGCGGCGGAATGATCGCCACGGCCAGCGCCAGCGCGAACACCACCGGGGTATAGATTTTCGAGAACTGATCGACGAAGCGCTGCGTCGGCGCCCGCGCACCCTGAGCCTGCTCGACGGCGTGGATGATCCGCGCCAGGGTCGAGTTGTTCGCCGCCGCAGTCACCGTGTATTCCAGCGAACCGGCCTGGTTGATGGTGCCGGCGAAGACTTTATCGCCTACGGCCTTCTCCACCGGCAGGCTTTCACCGGTGATCGGCGCCTGATCGATGGTCGAGCTGCCGCTGAGCACTTCGCCGTCCAGCGCAATGCGCTCGCCGGGTTTTACCCGCACCCGGGAGCCGAGTTCGACGCTTTTGACCTCTTGTTCGATCCAGTTGCCGTCAGCCTGCTGCACCGTGGCCTGTTCCGGGGTCATCTGCATCAGACCGCTGATGGCGTTGCGCGCACGATCCAGCGAGCGCGCCTCGATCAACTCGGCCACGGTGAACAGGAACATCACCATCGCCGCTTCCGGCCACTGCCCGATCAACACCGCACCGGTCACCGCGATGCTCATCAGCGCGTTGATGTTGAGGTTGCGGTTCTTCAGGGCGATCCAGCCCTTTTTATAGGTGGTCAGGCCGCCGCTGAGGATCGACACCAGCGCAATGATCGCCACCACCCAGGTCGGCGCGGCGTTGGTGAAGTGGATCACTTCCGCCGCCAGCGCGCCGACACCGGACAGCGCCAGGGGCCACCAGTGTTTTTTCACCGGGGCCGGGGTCGGGGCTTCGACGCCCGCCTCCAGCGGTTCGGCGTGCATGCCCAGCGAGGTGATCGCCTCAGTGATCGGCGCGGTATCCGGCAGATTGTGGGTCACGCCGAGCACGCGGTTGATCAGGTTGAATTCCAGCTGCTGCACGCCGGCCAGTTTCCCGAGCTTGTTCTGGATCAGCGTCTGCTCGGTCGGGCAGTCCATCGCTTCGATGCGGAAACTGCTCAGTCGGGCGTCAGCGCTGGTTTTCTCGCTCAGTTGCACCAACGCAGGCGCGGCAGCTGTCGACGAGCAGCAAGAATCTTCGTGCGAATGAACCGGTGCCGGTGCTGCGGCTTTCGACGCGCAGCAGGAATCGCCGCCATGTACGTGCTTATGCACAGGCTGCAATTTATGGCTGTGGCTATGATCATGCCCGTCGCCGGGCTTGTGGGTGTGCTGGGAATCGCTCATTGGTCGCGTCCATGAAGGTGCCTGTTGCCAAGTAAAGACCCTGTAGCCACTATAGGGTCAAGCACCCTTTTGGAGATTGCCGTCATGAAGATCGGAGAACTGGCCAAACTCACCGATTGCGCCGTGGAAACCATCCGCTATTACGAGCGCGAAAACCTGTTGCCGGAGCCGGCGCGCAGCGACGGTAACTACCGCGTCTACACCCAGGCGCATGCCGAACGCCTGACTTTCATCCGCAACTGCCGCACCCTCGACATGACCCTCGAAGAAATCCGCAGCCTGCTGGCCATGCGCGACAGCCCGCAGGATCAGTGTGCAAGCGTCAATACGCTGATCGACGAGCACATCCAGCATGTGAAAGCGCGGATTGACGGGTTGCTGGCGTTGCAGACACAACTGCTCGACCTGCGCCAACGTTGCGGCGAAGGGCCGGGGGCGGATCAGTGCGGGATCTTGCAGCGGCTGGAGGTGAGTGGCGGGGTTGTGGCGACGGAGGTCGAGCACTCCCACGTAGGCCGCAGCCACGGCCACTAAGCGTTACGCAAATCGAAATGTAGGAGCTGCCGAAGGCTGCGATCTTTTGATCTTGCTGTTTATAAGATCAAAAGATCGCAGCCTTCGGCAGCTCCTACATAGGGGTACTGCGTATTGCTTGTCAGACCGCCATCGGCGCGGTCATTGGCGCATGGTGCTCATAGCCTTCCAGCGAGAAATCGCTCGGTTCCACCAGCTCCAGCCACTCCGGCTGGTACACACCGGTCTTGGCGAACTCCGGCACGCGGTCGGAGATTTTCAGTGTCGGCATGGCGAACGGCTCGCGCTTGAGCTGTTCGTTGAGCATGTCCAGGTGGTTCTCGTAGACGTGCGCATCACCGATGAAATAGGTGAACCAGCGCGGCGTGTAGCCGGTCAGGCGCCCGATCAGGCTCAGCAGCGCGGCGCCTTCGGTGAGGTTGAACGGCGTGCCCAGGAATTTCGTGCTACCTATTTTATGCACACTACGACGAGAATCTTAGGCAATACCCAGATCATCTCGGAGTGCATGATTATAATTGCACATTACGCTATAGATAACAAGCACTTGTGCTCATTGAATGCACATTCTTGTGCAGGCCCTACCCAGGGTGAATGTCTAGGAAAACGTGTCGCTCTGCCCACGTCCCTGCTGCCGGTATCTGAAGACCTCAGCTCGACCAACCTCCCGGCTGGGAACGTCTCCTCGTCGATGGTCAAGTCACTCCGAGCCGCCTGGAACGTATACACTCGGCGCAGGCGATCTACCATTACGACAACCTGATTTTGCAACGGATACTCCATGGATTACAGACGCATCAGAGGCATGGATTCAGGACAGCGCCTCGCCTTTGAAGAACTCGTTTGCCAGCTTGCACGACGAGAGGCACCAGCCGCTGACGCCGAATTTAGGCGAATAGAAGGTGCCGGCGGGGATGGCGGTATCGAAGCTTATTGGTTGCTCAGTGATGGGAGCGAAATCGGTTACCAGGCAAAATACTATCTAAAAGCAGGTGACATTGATTGGGCCAATATTGACGACTCCGTTCAGCGCGCCCTGCAGTCACATCCATCGTTAACCAAATACGTTGTGGCGTTAGCCTGCGACCTGACTGATAGGAGCGGTAAGCAAGGGGGCGGCAGAAGAGGTTGGGAACATTGGGAAGCCCATAAGGAAAAATGGACATCCTATGTTCCATCGGGTCAGACAGTGGAGTTTATTCCTTGGACTGCCTCAGACCTGACTCACCGACTCTCCGTATCAAATGCCGAAGGCCTGAGAAGATACTGGTTTGGGGACATCGAATTCTCACCGACTTGGTTGTCAGAAAAAGTCGACTGGGCTGTAAAGTCTCTCGATGAAAGGTTTCATCCTCAAGATCATGTCGAAGTTGGGATTGAAAAGCTATTCAAGGTGATTTTGCACGATCAGGACATCATTTCAGAGCTCCAAGCTAAGATCGACAAAGTCCGCGCTTTAGCAAAAATAAGCAACACCGAAAATGAATTGGGCAGTTCCACTACCGCTCTCATGGAAAGCGTTGTATCCCAGGTGAAAAAGCTTGATGCGCTTAAAGTAAAAATCACACCTGACGCTTGGCTTACTTGGCCACTGGCGGAATGCCTTGCATGCATCGAACAAATCTCGGACAGCGTCCATGATCTCCAACGTACGGCATGGACAACCAAGGAAGAGAGACGCAATGCTAAAAAGCCCCGTAGCGAGTCTCTAGAATCCCTAGAACATCAGTTGAGCGAGCTTAGCGACGCGTCATACGCACTGAGGTCATCACTTCAAGACAGATATTTGTCTGTAGAGCATAGCCGCAGTTTTTTTCTTAACGGAAAAGCCGGCACCGGCAAATCTCACTTACTTGGTAACATTGCTCAGCAAGCCATCTCGGATGGCAGGGTCGTTGTCCTTATACTCGGCCAACATTTGACTAACGAAGGTATCTGGAGCCAAGTCACTGACCGTTTAGGCCTCGGTGATATAGATCCTGACGCTTTCCTTCAAGCATTGAGTGCTGCTGCAGACGTTACGGGCAAGCGCGGCTTGATTCTGATTGATGCTTTAAATGAGGGATCTGGCATAACCCTGTGGCGTAAGGAGCTTGCAGCGTTCATCGCCAGGATCGAGAAGTATAAAAACCTATTGGCTGTGTTCAGTTGCAGAAGTGAATATACACCTTACGTCATACCTTCCAGCCTGGACGAAAAAGTCCCATCTTTTCTAATTCGCGGATTCGTGACCCCTGAAGAACAGGCCCGCGCTGCTCGCATATACCTAGGTAAAAGAGGAATCTCACAACCTAATGTTCCCTGGCTAGCTGCGGAATTCGTCAATCCGCTATTTTTGAGAAGTGCCTGTATTGCGCTGAACAAAGAAAATAAAAAATGGTTTCCGAGAGGATTGACTGGTACTAAGCAGGTCTTCTCTTTTTATCTGAGAAGTATTGCTCGGCACTTAGGTGCCGGAAGAGACGGCAGCGATGATCTCGTCAAACCAACCAATCAAGCCCTTTTGTCGATTGCTAGGGAGATGGCCGCACAGCGGCAAGACTTCGTTCCTTACTCCCACGCCATACGCATCGTTGCTGATAAGTTTCACGCCTTTCCACCTCCGTCAGGAACAACCTGGTTTGAGGTACTTCAGCGAAGTGGCTTGTTCAGGATTGATCCAGATCCAAAAAGCAAAGGTATCGACCCATTCGAATCGTCGGAAGACATTGTCCGCTTTAGCTTCCAGAGACTTCAGGATTATTTGATGGCTTCGGGGCTTCTAGACGAGGTCAAAGACCCCGCAGAAGCTTTAATAAACGGCTCACTCCAGTTCATTCACAGTGGAAAGCGGCTTCATCCCAAGTGGGCCGGTTTGGCGGAAGCACTTTCCGTACAGTTACCTGAGCGTTTCCAAAAGGAGCTTCTCGATGTCATGCCTGGCGGCGCAAATCGATGGGCAAACGACGATTCTAGCGCCAATGCGTTTATAGAAAGTTTGCGGTGGCGAGCTAATGAATCGTTTAGCAACCGTACACTTGAACTCTTTGAGCACTTTCTATCTGAAAACGAAGAACATTTAGATATCATTCTTCAAGTGAGTGCAAGTGTAGGTCACCCGTGGAATGCGAAATTCCTGCACAACCGACTTGCTGCTCAGAGCACGCCCAAACGGGACTCTACATGGACTGCTCAGCTGAATTTCCTGCCCATGGATGAGGAGAATACCGGTCGACGATTGATCGAATGGAGTGCCTTCGAGCAAAGCAATCAAACCGACCCAGAAGTCCAGTACCTCTGCGCAATAACATTGACCTGGTTTTTCACTTGCTCTCACCGTGAGCTGCGAGACCGAGCAACAAAGGCGCTTACGTCACTCATGATCTGGAATCCCAGCCTGTATGGAATGCTTTGCAGGGACTTCAGCAAGGTAGACGATCTCTACGTCCTCGAGCGCCTACATACAGCCGCCTTCGGAGCATGCTGCATAGATCCAGAGCAGCATCGACTGCGCACCTATTCGGAGATCGCGTACAACGAGGTCTTCGACAGAGAGAACGTTCCGCTCTCGATTTTACTCAGGGACAGCGCGCTCGGCATCATCGAGCACGCACTGCTAAATGATCACCTGCCCAAACAGGTCGATATCGTGAAAGCAATGCCGCCTTATCATTCCAAAAACATCAGGCTGTCAGTGTCCGAAGACGCCCTCGAAAAAGTGGCGAAGCGGGCTGGAGACTCGCAGATCCAAGATTCCTGCGCAGGATGGGGTGGCGATTTTGCCAGTTATGAGATCCAGCCGAGGGTCAGCTCATTCTTGAATGTAGCACTGGATTTGCCTGAACCTCTGAGCGCCACACAGGTATATGAGCGGTTCGAGGATGAGGTCATTAATCATTCCGACCTACGGATCGACATCCTCAAATTGATAAACGATTTCAGGCCTAATGCCTTCAGGGATCTCAGGCTCAAGCTTTCTGAGCAAGATGTTAGTGAGCGCTCAACCTACTTCACGAGAGCTGAAAACCTGCTGCTGGATGTTTTGAGCCCTGAAGAGCGGGCAAGATATAGAAAGGAGTATAAAAAACGCTTCAAACCCTCGGCGGCTGGGGTTGAAAGGCTACCTCACGTCGACATACAGGCGGCACAGCGTTGGGTGGCCAAACGAGCATATGGGCTGGGTTGGACAAAAAAGCTGTTTCCAGATGATCGTTCGGGTCGGTCTGACTACAGTCGCAATCGACCATTGATCGAGCGAATCGGGAAAAAATACCAGTGGCTTGCCCTAGATGAGCTTCTCTGTAGCCTTGCCGACAACAAGTGGTTATCTGAGACGAGTGAACAGGGGGCACGTCGTTATGCCAGCCCTCTAGACATCGGCACTCATCGCGACATAGATCCAACCATCCTGCTCACTGACGAGCACAGCCGGCCTGATGTACGCCATCCGGTGATCGATGAGTTTCGGATATCCATACGGGAGACTGTCGAAAACGACGTGGGGAAATGGCCATTCGAGGAGGAACCCTCCGACGGCATAGAAAACCTGGTAACCCGTACTGATTCAAACCGTGCAGCTTGGGTAGTCCTACACGAACACCGCTCTGTGACGGTAAAGTATCCAGAGATGGAAGGCGGGGATCACGGCTCCAGGCAACAACAGTGGCGCTTCCTGCTGCCGGTGTTGGTGAGGGAGGAGGACGAACAACAGCTCCTCGATTACATCCAAAAAAAGCAAAAGTTGGACGTGGACTCATGGACTTCCCGTGATTTCACCAACGATGGCTATCTCAGAGAGGCTCCATGGCGCTCGACATGGGCTCAAGAGCAATGGTCAACCTACGAATTTCACGACTTAGGTGAAGTAGAGATTGCCTATCCGTGCTTCCGGCACTATTGGGAATCACACTTGGATGTCTCAATGCCCGAAGGCGCTCAAGCTTTGATACCGGCGCCCTGGCTTGCGCAGAGGCTTAACTTAAAGCCCCATCGTGAAGATCCAAACACCTATGTGGATCAAACAGGGGAAGCGCGCTTCGTTTGCGGTAGAAGCCCAGGTGATGGCTCGCACGCGCTTATCGACCAGCAGCTTTTCCAGACATTCCTGGAGGAAGATGGGCTCGCTTGCGTATGGATCTTTGTGATGGAGCGAAGCGCATGGCCGGGCGGTGATAATGAACATGCATCCCGGCGACGTTCAGAAGGTGTAGTGTGGCAAAAGCACGGCAAACCGCAGATGGTTCATTGGAGCGATGATTGGGCTAGGGGCAGCTCAGAGCGTTATGTTCCGGTAAAATCGTAGCCGACCGCTCAGTAGGGGTAGGCTGAAACTAGGCCCTCCCCCCACTAAATCCGGCCTACCTCAAGGCTGCCAGCAACCTTGCTAGCCCCTAAAATAAGCGGCCAATTCCTAGCGTGGTAAGTCGGCCTCTTCCATTTGCGAGAGAATTTGCTTTTTGAAGTGGCTTCGCCGTGTGGTGTCGTGCATGTATGTGTCGATGAGTCTCTCTGCGATCCGGGGAGTATTGCTCAGCACATGCTTCACTATCTCCCGCATTTCACCCAATGGCTTGCCCTGTTGGGCGAGGTACTTCTCAAGCACCTTGCGCAAATTCGCTTTAGATAATTGAGGCTGCTCAGCTACCAGCGCTTCAGGTCTAAGCCGCATGAAGGCCACCTGCCCGACGATTTTTTCTGCATGGTCGTATTCGTTAAAACTTGAAATCTCCAGAGAGCGAGAGTTTAGAACTTGGCCTCCATCGTTAATCAGCGATTCGTAGATGATCTGTGTTTCATCCTCGACTACCGAAGTGAGCACCTCGCCCTTGTAACCAAAGTAGAACCCGAAGGGTAGTTTCCCATCCTCATTTGCTGCCGTCGCGATGAACGAAAATGAGTGGCAGAATCCTGCAACCACCGTTAACTCGCCACGGGCTGCGTCCATAATCGCCCGCAGATCCTGACCATACTGTTGCCAGCAAATGAAGCCGCCACTGGGCATGGCCAAGCCTTTCTCGGCATCTCCATGGCCATCGATGAAAACCAGCGGAAGCAGCCCCACCTTGCAAGAGTCCCGGATCTTTTTCATGGCGGCAGACCAATTATCTCGATGCCTGCATTGCACGTGATACACGCGCGATGTGTCATGGATAATGTTTTGTGCCGACAGAGCCATCAATGAGTCGCAGATCCCTTCATGGCGAGTACGAGCAGATTGCTTATCATCCTCTCTGAGGCAATCGATGAGAAAAATGGTGTTGGCGTCGGAGGCAATCTTCTGGTCGTAGTTAAGCGTTATCTCTTCCATCACAGAGGCCCTCATAGGCAGGTAGGCGTTTAGCATGGCCCACCTGCATCCTGGCAGCACTTCCTTACAAATGCGATAGCAAGAAGCCACCAACCCCGTGACACTGCGTCAAAGCTGAGGCAGGATTATCGCGCTCAAGCACCATCGTGCTCGCCCTAAGAGGCGGGGCCTTGGAACGCACGGAGCGCTCAATTCCCAACAGCTGTACGCGTAAATGGAGTTCACATGGCTGTAACACTGAAACGCTCGAACCTTCAGACTGATGTCTATACCTACACTTGGACTCGAGATGAAGGCGATTCACCTTACGCAGGAATTCAAGATCGCCGCCAGGTGGACAAGGATGAGGGCTATGAAGTCCTGTACTTCCTAGAGCAACTCCTGAACAAGCACGACAAAACGAAGGTTAACGAGCTGCACGCTGCAGAAGACGCCCTTCATCACAAAGACTTGAGCAAGGTCACTGATCGGGTTGACCTTACCGGAGGGGTGGAGAAAGTTTTGGGCTGGTAAACAAAGCTGACGCGTACGCGGGGCATGCCGCGTGTCTTCATGACTACAGCTCGATGGCGATGACGCCGTTGCAGTTTTAGGCTTGCCCCCGCTGGGGTACGGCTGTCGTGAACCAAACCACTGCTGTGCAGTGTTTTGGCCCTTCGGGCGTCCATCCTCCAGCCTTTGGCCCGGAGGGCCGGCGCGCTCCGCTTGCGCTCGTTGGTACAGCAAAGAACCCTCATCTTTCGACGGCGGTTGGCGTGCAGGCGACACTAGAACTGCGATCCAAGCCAACTGAAGCTCAGATGAACCCTGAACAAAAACGACCATTCCCACTGTGCGGGGAACCGTGAGGGAGATCTCTATCATCTGCAGCAAGCAGTCACAGATGATTGAAATTAATCTAGAAAACAAAAAAGCCACCCTAAGGTGGCTTTTTTGATCTTGCCTTGCGGCGAAAAACGAATCTTGCCTTGCGGCTACAGACAAAGAATACGGAAAACGCTGAGGCTATGTCAATACCTTTGACATTCAAGCGGGCTGGGCCAAGACCTCTTCGACGTTGGCCGCTGCAGCCTCAACAGGGGCAGGCTCTTCGACAGGCACCATTTTTCCCATACCCATAGAGATCATCACTCCATAGCGGATTTTTAGCAATGTGTTCTCGGACACCTGGTGGGCAGGGATATTTTTTCGAGTCTCCGGATCAAAAACATCAGTCAATCGACCACCGTCAACGGCTTGCACAAGATTGCTTTTCGCCCAACGAGGTTTACCGGCAGCGTAGCGAGCTGTCACCGGAAAGTCGCCACCCATCTGGACATGCATTCCAGAATTTTCTGGCACCTTGTGTGGTTTCGGGCCATTTTCAAACGTGCTGCTGACAGGCACAACCAAGTATAGACCCCGGTGTTTCCCGATCACCACTACCGCCCTGCGCTTGATGAGCTCGTTGGGAATCCGATAATTGTAGGCAGTGTCATCAGCCTCATCGCGCGCGACCGTGGTATCCGCACCCTCAGCTCCCTTCTTGAAGAGCCCAAATTCACATTCGTAGATGTGACCAATCCTGACCTGTCCGGCTACCCGCGTTTGCGCCACTTCCCTTGCTCCTTCATCACTGCTTTTCTGACTCAGCCGTTTATTGACGCCTATTTGCCTTGCCGAAGCAGGCTCAAATCTTTAGCCACCAAAGATTGCGACACCCCCAGCAAGTCAGCTATCTCTGACTGAGTCAGACCATCGTCATACATCTGCTTCTCAAGCTGACGACGCTCCGAAACGGAAATCTCGTTCGGGTCGAATTGGGTCATCTGCTTGAACGAGCGTCCCCGAATCCGTGCAGAAACCACCTGACCAGATGCCTTGGCAACGTGCGCGACGATCACACCAGCTGCCCCGGTAACCTTGAACTTATCTCGGGTCACGTCGATGCCTAAACCGTCGATTGTGGCCATAAGTGCGTTTCCGTCAGCAGCCAGCTTCGCTGGAGTTCGTGCCATGGACTGACTCCCTTAGTGGTAGATTTCATTGAAATCAAGGAAATCAATGAACGCGGAGAAATCCTAGCACCTCTAAGTCAATTTTGCCAAATCAATTACCGATACCCGGTTCAGGAGGGCCGAAAATGCGCGATCCGTGAACGTAACTTGATCCTCTCCAACGCTTTCGCGAGGCGTTCCCTTCCACATCTTGCAACCAATTTGGAGGCAAAAAACATGGCAAATAGCCATTCCCTGCCTACGCTCAGGAATTACTCTGTGAGATGAGCGCACCATGACGAAGATTGAGGCAGGGCCAGTTGTAGCTGATGATTTTGAGACGTGGCTGAATGGGCGCCCCAAATGGTTGCAGACCGCAGCTCGAATGCTTATCGACTCGAAGCGGCAGCTGAACCAGGACGAAATCAAAGAGCTGTCCAGGCTTTGCAAGGTCGAAGCCAAGGTTGAGGCTGATACAGGATTTCTGAGCGTTACGCCCGGCGCGTTATCGCAGGTCGCCAATAGACCCATGCTTCGGATTGAAGAGATCTTGGATGTGCATGGGTTGAACGCAATCAAGCCTGGCGCCAACCTCCCCTTCGGCAAGAGTAACCTGTCTGTTATCTACGGACAGAATGGAACCGGCAAAAGCGGGTTTGCAAGGTTGCTCAAGCAGATCTGCGGATCACGTTCCAAGGACGACATTCACGGAAATGTCTTCGATCCAGCACCGACTCCGTGCCGTGCACAGTTCAAGGTATCGATTGACGGTAAATCGGCTGATGTTCACTGGGACATTCCCAGTGGGCCTCACAAAGCGCTACGACATGCACAGGTGTTCGATACCAAGGCTGCCCAGCAGTACATGACCAGGACTGAGGCTTGCTATGAGCCAAGCCGGATGAAGTTTGTATCCGAGCTGATCGCCACCGCAGATGCCGTGAGCGCGGAGCTGGCAAGAGAAAAGGCGTTGCTTAGCAAAGCGCTACCCGCTATGGCTCAGAGCCTTAGTCAAACAGTCGAAGCGAAATGGCTTTCCGCCTTGAAGAGCACGACTGCGCCTGCGAGCATTGATAAGGAATGTCTGTATACCGACCAACTTGATCGGGAGCGTATAGAAAGCGAAGCCTTGCTTGCAGAGAAGGACATCGCCGGTCGTCTTTTGGCTATCAACAAAGAAAAAACTGCCCTGAAAAGTATCGAGACAGCGATGTCGACACTTCAGTTGGGCTTGAACGACGCGACGGCGGGAGAACTGGAAAACCTGAAGAATACCGCCGTCAAAGCGAGGAGCACCTGCGAAGAGGCAGCGGCAGCTATTTTCGGGAAAGCAGAGCTTGAGGGTGTTGGCTCAGCGACCTGGCAGAAAATGTGGGAGCAAGCACGTGCCTATTCCACGGGCACAGCCTACGTCGATATAGCGTTCCCTAACGTCTTAGCTGACTCACGTTGCGTACTTTGTCACCAAAGCCTCAGCGAGGACGCCAAAGCCCGACTGACAGGGTTTGAGAAGTTCGTGACCGACGGCCTGGAAACAACCGCCAAGACGGCTGAAAATGGTTTTGCTGATCGCAAAAAGCGGCTGCCAATTCTTCCCGGACAAGCTGACTGGATTGTCCACATGTCCACTCTAGGTTTTGAAGAGGCCGATGGGGTCAGTTGGCTTGGCCTGTTGAAAGCACGGTTTGATCAAATTGCACTGGGCAGCCCTGTAGGCACCCTGCAACCTTTCGACTGGTCGGGCATAAACGAGGCGGTAAAGACCAAGTCTGCAAAACTCATCGAAGAGGAGCTGAGCCTGTCAGCCTTGTTGAAAGATGAACATCGCCAAGCCGTGCAGAGTCGAGTTCAGCAACTCCAAGCCAAGCAGTGGCTCTCTCAAAACAAAGCGTCAATTGTTGCAGAAAGGGCTAGGTTGATCGCCGTTGCAGCGATTGATAAAGCTTCGCGCTCAGCCGCCACCAATGCCCTGACTACGAAGAAAAACGAGCTGGCGAAGACCGAGCTTGATGCTGGCTATCAATCTCGATTCCTAGATGAGTTGAAGCGCCTCGGCGGACACCGCCTTCCAATCGCGCCGCAAAGTAAATCCGGGGGCAAAGGCAAGATCACCTTCGGCTTGAACCTGGTGGGTGCGAATGGCACCCATGGCCTGGACTACATCTTGAGCGAAGGAGAGACCAGGATCGCTGCGCTGGCAGCGTTCCTTGCGGACACCACAGGCTCAAACCAACTGGCCCCGTTCATTTTTGATGACCCGATTTCTTCGCTGGATCAGGACTTCGAAGAAAAAGTAGTCGAGCGTCTCGTGGCCCTATCTCAGACGAGGCAGGTCATCATTTTCACTCACCGACTTTCTCTAGTAGCTCAGGTAGAAGCGGTTACCAAGAAGTGGGAGCAGACCCCTGGTATGCCCACCATCAAGCCAACGCTGACGTCACTTCAACGGTTAGCGAAAACTGCCGGCATTGTCGCGACTGCAAGCGCTCGAGACCTAAAGCCGGAAAGCGCGGTACGCGGATTGATAGATAACACTATTACACGCCTCAAAAAGCATCTGGGGAAGGCTGAGGTCGAGGCGTATGAGTCGCTTGGCAAGAGCGCTTGCAGTGACTTCAGAATCATCGTGGAAAAGACGGTGGAGTACATCTTACTGGCAGATGTCGTAGGACGTTTCAGGCGTGCGATCAACACCCAGGGCAAACTACACAAGGTTGCCAAGGTGACAAATGAAGACTGCGTATTCATTGATGACCTGATGACTCGATACTCAGTGTTTGAACATGCCCAGTCGGACGAGTTGCCCAGCAGCGCGCTCGAGCTGGATGTCTTTGAGGCAGACGTAACAGCGTTGCAAAAATGGCTAGCCGAGTTCTCCTCGAGAGCGAGCTAGCACGGCCCATTTAGCAAGGGTCAGAATCAAGCCGAGCGCTCTGATTTTGACCCTGGCCTAGTTCAGAGATCCCACTGGATACATCCCGCCTGAAGCTCAAACGGCAACGTACTGCTGACCCTGTCACTCTTCTTCCTGGTGGCTCAGGAAATCAAAGGTTGTCAGAGTGTCGCAGTTTAGGCAGTGGTACATACTCGATGCGTCTTGAAAGTGCATGCCGCAAAAGCTTCCGCAGAAAGGGCAGCATTCATCCCATTCCAGATCACCCCAGTTCCAAACCCCCAGGTATTCAGGCACACCATCCCGATCATGTCCGATGACCTCAAACGAGTCATCAGTAGTACCGACGAACCCATCGATGTCGAAGTGCTTAAGGATCGGCAAAATGTCCGCCGGATCCAAGGTGAACCATTCACCAGAACCACGCAGATGCGAGAAATGTCGATGAATCTCCTTTTCCAGCCGCACGTCATCATCGGTACGAATCCACCCCAGAAGTAAAAGTTTCCTTGGATTCCCGGTTTGGAGACCTTTTTTGCGTTTCTCGATGTCCTTGGCCCGGCCTATTTTCACTTGCTCATTACTGTCTTCAATGAAGAAGTAGATCATCGCCGCGCCCTCCGTAGATCCATTATCCTGTGTCCTTTCAGAAAGCAGCCCACCGAATGAGTAGTAGGTGACACCAGACTGCCGATCCTGCGCCTAAGTCAGGTCACGGCTTGAACAACTCATCCAACGGCACGAACGCAGCGCCAGTTTCTGCGGCAGCTCTAACCTTCCGGTCAATCACCTCCGCAATGGGTATCCGCCGTCCCAGTGCTTTGTAGATATCCTCGCCGGACATGCAGATCACCTTTCGGCCTCTGCCAAACGCGTGAAGGCCTTCCTGTGTAAACCCCCCATAGCTGATGAAAACGCCACGCGCCCAAGCAGCCTTCTGATCGAGCTTGCCTTGAAACGTATGAAGCTCAGCTGCTCCAATCGGATCTCTGACCCATTTGGCCTCGATCAAATACGTTTCGTTTCCTAGCTGGAAGCTTCCGTCTATTTGCTCGCCAACCAGGCTGAACGGCGAACGCGCCTGAAGCTTAGAGGAGTCAAAAAGCTCTTTTAGGAATCCTTCGAATTCGTAGCCACGCTTCTGCGGAGCTAGGTCGCGCAGATCATATAAACGCTGCTTCAGGGCATCAAGGATCGCGCCCTGATCAATCACCGCTGCCGCAGCGAAAGGATTTTTTACCACCTGGGCGTGCTGCCCTGGCGATCTGATAGATTCGAGCAGGGATAGAAAGCGGCCTTCGGCGTTTACCACGTCTTCCGTGGCTTTGCTCTCCGCCCGAATGGTTTGCCGGTGTTTCCAGAGGGCTTCGAGCACTCGAGTTACCGTGGAGTGATCGGCGTTCTGGAGGAGGCATCTGACGCGCCTGGCTTTGGAAGTGCCATCCTTGGAGAACATCTCGTGGGAGATGTCGATCTCAAGCTCCTCCATGAAGAACTCGTCCATGGTGCGGTTGGAGAAATCGAGGACGTATCCGCCGCCCATGTTGAAGATGGAATCAAGAAATCGCATCTCTGTCGATTTGAAATTCGCCACACCTGTCCTCATTTTTCAGCTCGCTGAAGGCATAAACCTATTCCAGGATCACGTTGCTAATCTGACAACCAATACGGCTCAAGTTGTCCAGTACGCGGTTCCGCGATTCACCCGGCTAATGCCTATCGTAGACGCGCTGCAGATTCGCATGCTAGCTTTGCCGCCTCTGATCTTCCTGGATCAAACGGTCGGCTCGTGAAGGCTCTAGTGCCACAGGTTGCAACACCCTCTTAATCGCACGCATTTCGACGATAGTCAGCGGGCAGCCGACACCCTGACGCTACCGGAGAATTGCTATGCGCGTCCCAGTCTATCCAGACGATCTGATCCGTAATCGTGGCTTCAAAAGCCTGTCCAAACAGTTGCAAGAGCGATGGTATGGCTCAACCCCGATCTCGCTTGCAGATGCTCAGAAAGCGCTCGCACGGGGACTGGGTTATCAAAGCATTCACGATCTCAGCGAGGCCTCAAAAGTCTGCCAACCCGGTAAACCTGTACCGCCAGAAGCCGATGTCAGGCAGGCAATTCGTTCAGCCATCGGGACTACCCTGCAGCCGGAAACATTGCTCCCTCTGGATCAACAGAAGCTGGAACGACTTGTAAACGATCTGTCCCTGAAAAAACTCGTAGCCTTCAAACGTGCGCAGGTTTCTCCAAGTGCTGGTCATAGACCGTCACCTGAACGGGTTAGCCGGGCTCAGTCAGGACTGTCCAAAGAACACATTCAGACGCTGGAGAATATCTTGTCCGAATCCGGCAGCTTGAGAGATCGGGCGCTGTTCGCATGCATGCTGGGTGCGCTGCGGGCAGGCGAGTTTCTATCGGCAAGAATGCGGCACGGTGGTGCGGTGTATGGCGTGAAGAGCCTTGATACCAAGAAGGTACTCGATGCAATTCCCGATAGGCACAGGTCGGTGTTCGAGCAGTACATCAAGACCTCGAAGTTGTCGGACGGAGAGTATCTGTTCCGTGCGATTAATGGCCCTGAGCGTCCACTATCGTCTGAAGCGCTGAGAAAAATCTGCGTCTCGTGGGCTCGGAAAGCGGATATTGATGCGTCCCTGGTCACACCTCATAGTGTGCGCAAGACCACAGATGGTTATGCGGACTTGATGCGCCAAATGAGCGAGAAGATGGGGCACCACTCAGCCAACACCTAATTGGCATACGCAGTCGGACTACCTACAATCAGTAGCACTGTTCAGTAGGCCCATACTCGGAAATGGTAGAGAGCTTCATTCGCGAGGCCATTAGCGGTTTCCCTGCCCTATGGGTCGACGGCGATCTGAAGCATCCCCACTTTGGGCCAGCCCCCTGTCGGGAACGGCTGTCGTGAACCAAACCTTGGCTTCGCCAGGGTTTGGCCCTCCGGGCGTCCATCCTCAGGCCTTTGGCCCATCGTGGGCCGGCGCGCTCCGCTTGCGATCATGGCCTGTTACTTAAACTGTGAATCAGTCGGCCCATTCAAGCCTGATGAAATCTTCGATGCTTTTTGCTCGAGCTAGAACCATATTTTCAGTCCAAGATTCAGCGTCATGAATCTGTTGGCCGACATGGATCGTGGCAATCAGTCCGCAGCTTCGATAAACGTCTAGCTTTTCAACCGGAGGCCTAGCTTTTAGCGAAGAGTTTGTTCCAGGTGGCAGCATCGTCAGATTCCCGAGGTGGTGCATCCACTCAACGCCACTGCTCTGCGGTGCAATATGTTCTATTGAGCTAGCGGCATCCTGCTCCCAGATCTTTCCCCATTGGCTCTCATTTAGCTTCTGCCCTGCGAGCTTGGCCAAGTGTTCGTCATAACGGTTCAGCACATAGCGCAGCTGATTTTGCCAGCCATCGTAGCTGCTCACCCACTCAATGTTGTTCAAAACTTCATCAATCGAATAACCCTTGGAGATTTTTTCCAACCCACTGAGGATTTGATCCTTGCTTAGATTATTCCGGTAAATTTCATAGCCAAGACGAATGTACTCCCCAACCTTGTGTCGGCTATCCCGGCTTGCCAGCTCGTAGATTCTGAAAGTAGCGCGCTCCCATTTGCCGAGTAGTTCTTGCTCTGTCTTCTTGTCGAATTTCCGCAGGAGGATCGCTGCGGCAACAAATCGAGCGTGCACAATGCGCGTAACAGCCCGGAGGCGCGGATCTCGGAACAGGCGCAGGTTCGCTTGCACTACCGCTTCGAGTTCATGCCCAACCTCTGCAATTGTTCTTAACTGGGTGCCCGCCTTTACGGTTAGCAGTGCGGTCGAATCTGCTTCACTGGGAATTCGATTAGGTCTCGCGTCAGAGGCCCATGCGCCTGCGAAGCGAAGAGCTTCGTCTCCAATTCTTGTGCTGTTTTCCAGCGAGCGATAGATGCCCCGCCAGACGTCTTGCATTTCGGCCACTGCCTCATCGCGAGTACCACCCTCAACATGCTCGAAAATCAGCGCCATTAATTGGCTTTTGAGCTTGTCGATCCATTTCACATCCAGCCCTCGGCTGTTAAGAACCTCGAAGACTCGGTATACCGTAGCCTCGTCCGAAATCTCATGGTAAATAATCGTCAGCTTATTCCTGATGGTCACCAACAGCTCAAAGATCGTGTCTCCACGAGCCAACCATTTGCTCACAAAGAGCTCGCAGTCACGGGCGGCTTCAACCAAGTTCTGATCTGCAGCAGTTTTTGCGGAGCCTTCCTCCACCACCCCCTTACGGATGTAGTTGGTGAAAACCTGACTCGCATCATGATTTGTCTGGAGCAGAATCAGAGAATGGTCGTCTCCTTTTACAAGCAGCTCACCCAACTCCCGCCGCACCTTGGCTTGCGTTACATCATCCTTGTTTAGAGCCTTTTCAATCGCCTTCATAAGGATGATGAGAGTCGTTACACGTTGTTGGCCATCCACCAGTTCGACAGTCTTGAACTCGTCGACACCGAGAAGGCGGGTTTCTTTCTCCTTTGCCAGGGCGACCAAAGTAGCCATGAAATGCTCCCGGCCAGATCGAAATGCTTCCTCGATGTCGCCGAATAAGTCTTTACGCTGGCGAGATGTCCATGAGTAGGCGCGTTGGTATTCTGGAATTCGAAAAAGCCTGCCTTCAAGCAAACCAGCGATCTTGAGGTGTAGCGGATTGAGCTTCATGCGCGTTCCTTGCTGTAGAAATGATGAGAGAATAGCCATTAGCCAGCAAAGATAGCTAGCGCCCCCCCCGGCCAGTTTCCCCTGACAAAAGGAACACAACATGAGTCTGCGCACCAATGTGCTGGATGCTGTAATCGACGGTCACCTAGGCAAAGGTCTTGTTGTCACGAGACAAGCTGTGATCCAGCTTTTCAGCGATGTCGCTGAAACCTATACAGGCGTCTTCCTATCCAATTCGGAGATGACCACTGGCGTTAGCAGCCCAACCTATGACCATTTCACACAGCGGGTCGGTGTAGGCTCTTACCGCATTCATCCTCAAGCACTTTTGGATAGAATGATTGAGCGTGGGCTGGCTTAAGAATTGATCGCTTACTTAGGGAGTACCCATGCCTTTCAAAGCTGACGTCCGTCTCATCGCGGCGGCAAGAACCGGTGGTATATGTGCTAATCCTCGCTGCTCTTGCTACCTGCTTGGCCCCGGTGATGATGGGCCGTACCAGGTCGACGTGTTTGAAGCCGCTCACATAATCTCGGGGGCCTCTAAAGGGCCAAGATACAAATTCATACTCGATTTTGATTACGACCACATATCTAACTGTATCCCCTTGTGTCGCTCTTGCCACAGGCTGATCGACCATCCTCAAAACTGGAAGATGTATACAGTAGAGGTACTACAGGAATGGAAGTTCGATGCAGAAGAGATGGCTAGAATGCGTCGAAATAAGCCTATAAATGTGCCTTTTTTTGATCCCAATACGGAAAGAAGGGTGAGGCGAAAATTTGCCGAGAATTTGGGCATTATTCTCGACTCTCTCTGGGATCACCAGCGTCTCCTTGGCCAAGGCATCCTTTCGCAATCTGCTTATCAAAATATCTGTAGAGGATCTCGCGGATTTTCATTCGGAGAATGGGGACATAACCATCCCGACCGCTCCCATGACGCGCGCATCGCATACCGTCAAGACGGGCTGGTGGCAACAATGGAGCGACTAACAACTCTGCTCTATCAACGGAGGTGGGCACGCTACACTTGGTTGCAGGACATCAATTTCTGCTCTTTTCGAGAGTCCAGAGTTTCGAATTTGGACAGTAGATATACTGACAATCTGAACCATGAACTACAGATCCTAATTCGACAAGCACATGACTTTAGAGATATGCCTTAGAAAGTTTTGAGCGCACTCCACCTGGCAGCGTAGGTAGCTTTACTCTAATCAAAGGTGGAACCATGTGAGTTCTAATTTACTTTTGGAAGGGCAGTTTCTTCCGCCTCCCGAAGGTCGTTGGTTACTTATTCTGTATACCATGACAATTCTCGCTGCCCACGTGGCAAGGTGTTAGCCACCGCATTCAACCCTAAGGGGGTATCCGCAACCACTAGAGGCTGAATCTCGACACCAGCCGCATAGCGTTTAAACAGTGGTGTACGCGCCAGCAGCACTCGCACACGAGCTTTCAGACGCTGCCCTTCTGGATGCCCGCAAGCAATCAACCTGCCTATGCGCCCCATCACTCGACGCACTTCCTTATCATCCTCAGCGGATAGCTGACCTGAATTACCTCTGACGCGATCCTCCAGCTGTTTTACGGCAGCACGGATAGCCAGCCGGACTTTTTTGGGAAGCGCCGGTATCGGCCCGCTCACCACCAATCCGGTCACAGTGACGGCCTCGGCTTTCTCTCCGGTAATCAATGCTTGCCCACGCTTACGAACATGCAGCTTGCTCCGCTTCTGCAGGCAGCCTTTTTGTCCGAGCATCCATGTGACCGAGGCAATAACTTGGGTCGTAGCGGCTGAAGCTATAAGAGTTTTGCTCGACACCGTGATGTCATCTGCGAAGCGCGAATACGCCATTCCCTGAGCTTTAAAACGAGTGACCAGCGCCGGCTCAATGTCCCAGAAAATCAGGTTTGCCAGGTAGCTACTTGTGCTCGCACCCTGCGGAACCTGCCCCTTCCGAGTAACCAGGCTCGCAAGCAGGGAGGCTACGTCTGCGGAAAAGCGAAACAGGCCCACGAATAAGCGCTGGATGTGCTCAGTGGTGATCGATGGGAAGAAATCAGCGATATCTTGGAGGATAACTGTTTTGGCGCCGGTATGAACCCGAGCGTTTGAGTAGATGCTGCGAGGGAGTTTGGGATCTCTGATGCCACCGTGCAGGTATTCAGGGTAAGTGACCTTGCTGAGCACCCGATCCACGATCTTACGCTGAATGGTCTTCAGCGGCTCATGGGCATCATAAGTGTGCCGGGGCGTTATACCGTCTTTTTTTGTTTGGGGCACGTAGCGATAAAGGCGGGAGCTACGCTGGGCTAGCGCAAGAAGTCTTTCAGCAGGCTCTCCCAGAGCACGTGCCAAGGCTTTGATACTGTGGATGGAGCTGTGCGGATAGAACGGGGCATCCATGTCCAAGCTTCCGACGATGTGCCGGCTCCGAAGAACCGGCACCTCTGAATTCGAATGATGTGGTTTGTTGTGTCATGGGAGGTTCTCAATAAATGGAATTACCACAGTCTCGACAAAATCCCAACCCTCAACAGCCTTCTCCCATAACCAGATGCATAGACGAACGCGTGCGATCCACTTGAGCAGCATTACTGCCTTCGCCTTTATCCACGCAATCCGTCCCGATTTAGAGCTTTGAGATGTAGTTGCCTCGGTGACACGAGCATCTTCACTGCTGTGCATAGACTGACGAGCCTTGCGGCGCGCCAGGTTCTTTAAACTAATCATGACTGATGTTCCCAACGACAGGCGAAATTGCCCCGCCGCCAAGCATTCCGGGCCGAAAGGAACGCTGAAGATGCCACTACAAACCACAGTTCTGCTTATCAAGTCCCTTGATAAGCCGTCCGCCGCATTACCGCCACATCACATTTCGCCTCAACGCATCAAACGATCAGAGACAAACCCTTGGATCACCTTTGGGATTGCCCTAGGCGCTAAGCACTGAGGAGCATGGGCAGCACCAACCTGCGCGGCGAAGAAAGCCAAGGAGAACCCCAAGGCCGATCAGTTTCCTGATCAACAACCGCAAGCCCGAATCTTGAGTCATGTTTAAAGAGCACCTGGGTGGTAGCACCCAGCAGATACAGTTTCTAGCAGAGTAATCGAACCAGCCACAACTGATATTTGTTGCAAAAATTTTTTTCCTAATTAGTCGTTTTTTTGACTGCCAAAAGCGTCAAATTTCGACGGTTCAGCTTTAGAAGTCGCTGGTATGGAGGTGGAGAAGCAGAGCCGTCCAAGGGTTGTGCAGCCAGACTCGTCGACCTATGATCATGGTCAGGCGGTGATGGTCGCCCGGCGCCTGTTTCGCGAAGCAATAGCCCATCGTAGATACACCCCCTCGTTTTACATCGGCATGTCCCTAACCAGACGCTGCCCGGTGAACAGGCAATCGGTCACCAGAGCGTCGAATGGTTTTGGAGACATTGCTATGTCCAATTTTTCCCCGCTTAACATTTTCAAATCCCAAGCTAAGCAGCTCGTTCGTGATCAGGACGTGAAGCTTTCTGTCGCTCAAGAGACCCTCGCACGGAAAGCTGGCTTTGCTGATTACCATGAGCTTGCTGTGGTCGCTCAGCGGAATCCCGAAGATCCGCGCTTGATGATGGCTGTTTTTGGGGTCAGAGACTTCAGCGAAGCTATCTATGAAAACGATATCTATACCGCTTTGGATCTAGAGCTGGGGGAGCAGCTATCCGGTGCAATCGCGGACACCAACGCTAGCGGATTCACGACAAATGATTTGTACGTGGGAACTGCTGAATACAACGGCATAACCGGGGTGCTGACTTTAGTGGTCAAGCTAACCTTCCAAGGAGAGCAAGACCCTGAACGGATGTACTCCGGCACTGCGTTCTTTCTCACAGCTACGGTCGAGCTATTGCGACGCGATGGTAAGTGGCTGCTTGCTGATGAAGGGGTGTCGATCTCCAGCGGTGAATCTGATGCTGACCGCGACCGTAGATCTGAGCAGGAGTATTGGGCAACGGTGGAAGAAGCCCGGAGTAGTAACCGGATGTCCATGGCTCAAGCCCTTGCGATTGAACTCGGGATATCTGTCGACGACGCCGAGCTTTTGTCAGGAGCAGAGATCACGACCAACGAATCGGATGACGGACTCGTATACAGCTACTGGATCAATCTCGAGCCGGAGGCTGAAGGCGAACTGAGAGCAGATCTGCTTGCGCGATTCGGCTCTCTTGAGTACGAGTTAGGCCCGAACTTTTTCGACGATGTTGAGCACGAATTCTGAGACTGACCTGGTGATGGCCGGCGCAAACGCTGGCCATTCAAAGCTTCCTCTGAGGTATCCACCCGCTACAAAACAAGGAGTGCATGTCGGCAAAAACCATGATGCTCGTGGAGGACAGTGCGCAGCACCACTTTCCAGCTACGCTGAGGATCCATGCCCACTGTAGACAGGGAATTCCGGCCATGCACTCATTGAGCAAAATACACATCAAGAACTTCCGCTCCTGCAAGCAAGTGTTCTTGCCTCTGGGTGATTTCACACCACTGGTCGGTCAAAACAACGCGGGAAAATCCACCGTCCTCGACGCGATCAGGTTGGTGCTAGCACCAAAGTCATTTGCGAAAACAGATGCGAACGACCCCGATCAACCAATCATCATCAGTGCCTGCGTATCAGGGATTACGGACGATCTGATTGCACAAATCCCTGAAGCCAAACATCAAGCCGCGATTACTCCCTACTGCATCAACGGTGACCTTTGGATAAGGATTTCTGCTTCAGGCTCGACCAAACCGACCACGGAGGTCTGGGGAAATGCTGATTTAGATGAGCAAGGTCTCCCTACTTCCTGGCGCTCTTATCCGACGGGGCTGCCTCAGGCCATTTCGGCATTGTTACCCGAAGCGTTGCACATCCGCGCCATGGATGATGTCCAGGAGGACTTAGGTAAAGGCAAAGCTGGCAGCACAATTCGTGGGCTGCTGGATGAAATCATGGCGCCCATCCTCACTGCCCACAGAGAGGTTCAGGATGCGCTCACAGCGGTCAGGAATATCCTAGGAGCCGATGGTGAGAATCGATCCCCTTTCCTAGCTGAGTTCGACACCAATGCCACCAATGCTCTCTCAAGCTTCTTCCCAGGTTTGCTGTTAAACCTGGACGTACCATCAATCGACATTAAGGAGTTTTTCAAGAGCGGTGATCTAAACGTCACCGATGAGATATCCGGTCAAACCAGACGTTTCGACACTTTGGGTAGCGGTGCGCAGCGTGCGATACAAATGGCCTTGATCCGGCTTCTGGCCGACATCCGCAAAACCCGCGATCAAGACCTTGCCCGTCGTCTCCTGCTGATCGACGAGCCCGAGATTTTCCTCCACCCTCAAGGCGTAAGAGGTCTTAGGGAAGCACTATATGTGCTTTCTAAATCCGGCTACCAAGTCGTGTTCACAACCCATTCGCCCTTGATGGTGAGCAGGGATAATGCGCCTGAAACGGTGATAGTGCGCAGATCTCGGGAGAATGGCTCCGAGGTTCGCATTCCGATGGGCGCGGCGGTTGCGCAAGCAATGGCAGAGGCGCAAGCCCAATCTCGAACCCTTTTCGAGCTCGGAAATATTGCTGAAATCTATTTCGCAGAGAAGGTAATCCTCTGCGAGGGCAAAACCGATCAGAGGCTGCTACCACTCATCTACGAAAAGCTCTACGGCGTCAGACCTGAGCTCGAACGGATTTGCTTTGTTGCTCTCGGTAGTTGTTCTTCCATTCCTAAAGGCTTTGCTGTCCTGACAGCTATGGGAATCAAGTGCGGTGTGATTGCTGACTTAGATTTCGCTTTCACTTATGCCAGGGGGCCATGGCTACCGAAGGAATGCGAAGAAATGGATAAGGTCAGATCTGTGCTCCAGGTGGTCGGCCAAACTGAAGGGTTCCAGATTGGGGAAAATGGATTGCCTCAGAAATCCGCAGGCGGTTCAGCAGCTGACTGTTGGGCAGCCTTTGCGAGAACTACTGACGGTCAAGCACTCGCTTATGCAGCCCATGAAGCAATGAAAGGTTTCGCAACCTGGGTCTGGCCGATGGGGTGCATTGAGGATGCCTTGAAAATTGAAGAAAAGGGAGAGGCAGCCATCATCGCTCAGGAAGACAATATCCGGAGCTGGCAACCGGAGATAATTGATCAAGAGTACCCAGTTTTCCGAAGCACTCTAGATTGGATGCGAGCTATCTAACCGCGCACCTTGCAGTAATGCTTCGGCCAGGTGTCGTTTGGTTCAGTGAGATGCTACTTGAGCACGAATGGCGTGCAGATCTCGCAGCTGCTGAGGAATGCGGCGTCCTCCTCTCGATTGGTAAGCCCAGAGGCTTGCTTCAGCATCATCTATTACCTGGACGCAGCATGGCCATCGTCAATATTGGTCGGATTACTCGCACTGCTTAATGAGCCCTAAAAGGGCCATTAAGCCTAAAAATGAGGGTTAATGGGCCGCATTGGGTACATTACTCTTTCGGGCCATACGCGACGTATACCGAGCGCTACTCGACTGTGTCGTCTACATCGATTTGACCGATACCACTTCCACATATCTGTACTTCTTCCTTGCTGCCTTCACAGCCTCTTGCTCGTAAGCGTCTGCCCAACTCACGTTGCGTAAGTCAGACAGATACCCACTGATGCGGCAGCAGTTGGTCGATCTCACTCGCCCGTTGCGTCGGCAA